>VFJJ01000130.1 GCA_009886115.1 Actinomycetota bacterium | reverse complement strand
GGTCTCGATGGTGCGGGCCTCGACGGCGTCGGTGGCAGCCGGTGCCGGGGCCGCCGAGCGGGCGAGGCCCCAGACCATGAGCACGAGCGCCCCGACCACCACGGCGAAGGCTACGAACCAGAGGGCCTTGACCGCGTCGGTGCTGGTGTCGACCCAGCCTCCGGCATCGTCGGCGGTGGCAATCGCGACCGCTCCCCCGGCGGTGGGCGCTCCGATGCTGAACCGGATCTGCCCGGAGATCCCATGACCTTCCAGGCTCACGAGGCCCTGCCAGACCACGACCCAGGTTCCCGAGGCGAGGCCGTTGGGCAGGGTGAGCTCGAAGCTCGCGCTGGGTGAGGTCGTGGTGACCAGCGTGACGCCGGGAACGAGCGTGCCCGACGGGTCGAAGAGCTGGAACTCGGCCGCCGTCGACGATGCCGGCTCGCTGAACTCGAGGACGACCGTCGTCGGCGCCTCGATCAGCGTCGATCCGTCGGCCGGGGTGCTGCCGACGAAGTCGGCGTGAGCCGCCGCGGGTCGGGCCGAAGCCACGGTCGCCACGGTGGCCCCGAGTGTCCCAGCCAGCAGAGCCGCGATCATCAGCAGTCGGCGGATCATCCGGAGCACGGTACCCCTATCGGCCCCGAACGCGACCGCGTGAGGTTCGCGAACCGCCCCAAGTTCAGCTCGTGATCACCCGGACGCCACGCCAGAACGCCACATGGTCGGCGATCTCGGCCGCTGCGGCTGAGGGTTGGGGTAGTACCAGGCGGCATCGGTATTGGTTTCACCGTTCACGACGATTGAGTGGTACCCTGCGGTTCCCTTCCAGGGGCAGATGGTTTGGGTGGTGCTCGGGGCGAGGTATTCGTCTCTCACGGCCGTCCTGGGAAAGTAGTGGTTGCCTTCGACCACCACCGTCTTGTCGCTCTCAGCGATGACCGCCCCGTTCTATTCGGCTCGAACCATGTCGGAACGCTATCTGGTCACATCCGGGAACAGAACCCGGTGCATCCAGGTTGGGTTCTGTGACAGAAGGACCGCGTATGCACACCAAGCGGCGCCCGCTTGAGCGGGACGAAGATCTCGTACGTCTCTACCTCGACGACATCAGTCAGCATCGTCTCCTGACCAAGGACGACGAATCCCAGCTCTCCAAGCAGATCGAAGACGGCCGTGAGGCCGAGGCAGCCCTGCGCGCCGCAGCTGAAGCGGGACGCACGGTCCCCATCGGCGAGCGTCGCAAGCTCCGCGCTGCGGTCCTGGCCGGGGCCGAGGCCCGTCAGCAGTTCATCAACGCCAACCTCCGCCTCGTCGTGTCGGTGGCCAAGAAGTACCAGTCCTCGGGCCTGCCGCTCCTCGATCTCGTCCAGGAGGGCAACTTCGGCCTGATGCACGCCGTCGACAAGTTCGACTGGCGCAAGGGCTTCAAGTTCTCGACCTACGCCACGTGGTGGATCCGTCAGTCGATCCAGCGCGGCGTGGCCAACTCGGCCCGGGTCATCCGGATGCCGCTGCACTCCGGCGACGCCCTCACCCGGGTGTTGCGGGCCCAGATCGAGTTCGAGGCCCGACAGGGTCGACAGGCCACTCTGTCGGAGCTCGTCGCCGAGACCGGGCTCACGCTGGCCCGGGTCGTCGAGCTGCTCACGGCGGCATCCGACCCCATCTCCCTCGACGAGGGCATCGGTGAGGACGGCGACGACTCCCGCGGCGATTTCGTGGCCGACAGCGCGATGTCACCGTTCGACGAGGTCGCCCGTTCGATGCTGCCCCTCGAGATCGAACGGCTCCTCGCCGGTCTCGACGAGACCTCACGTACCGTGATCCGCTGGCGCTACGGCCTCGACGGGCCCGATCACACCCTCGTGCAGATCTCGAAGAAGCTCGGCTTGAGCGAGGAGCGCGTGCGGCAGATCGAGAAGCAGACGCTCGCCAAGCTCCGGGTCAAGGCCGAGACCCTCGACAGCAGGTCACTCCTCGAAGCCGTCTGAACCCAGCTCCCGTGCGGGCGCGGCGCGAGCCTGTGCCCGGCGGGAGCCCAGCGGGCCTGTGCTCGTCCGCGCGAGAGCTCACAGGGCGCCGGTGAACACCGCCGATCCACCGTCGTTGCCCCCCGGCTCGCCGTCGGGGGTCTCGATCTCGATGGTGAGGTCGCTTGCCTCGCCGAGCTGCAGCGCGGACGACATCACGCACTCGATGGGCTGGTCGGCCAGGCCCCGGAACGTGCCCGCCGCGATGCGGTTGCCGGCGGCGTCTTCGAGGTAGACCGTGTAGACGGTGCCGGGATCGACGAGTCCTTGGGCCGCGATCTCGATGCGGGTTCCCCAGCCGAAGCCGGTGAGGGTGGCCCGGGCCGTCTGACCCTCGACCGAGGACGCCAGCTCGATCTCGCGGGTCGGGCGCTGCGGTCCAGGCGTATCGCCGTCGGACCGGATGGCGAAGGCCAACGCGATCACGGCGGCCGCGGCCAGCACCGCCCCCCCGATCGTGGTGCTCCGCCAGAGCTGACGTCTGACGCCGAGCCGGGTCGCGGCCCGCTCCCGGCCGATCCGCTGTATGATGCGGTCGCCGAGATCGGCGGGCGGCGCGGGGCGGGTGCCGAGGTCCTCTCCTCTCACGTGTGGTAGCAGGGCGACGACGGGTCGCAGCTCGGCCAGCTCGGCTCGCAGCGACGGGGAGCCGTCGAGACGGGCCTCGACGGCGACGCGCTCCTCGTCGGTGAGATGGCCGAGCAGGTAGGCACCCAACATCTCCCGGAACGGGCGATGGGCGTCGTCGGCGGGCTCGTGCTGGCCCGACTCGGGCGGGTCGACGGGGCTCACTCGTTCCACCCCATCTCTTCCAGGGCCAGCCGGAGCGCCTTGAGCCCGTAAAAGACCCGGCTCCTGACCGTGCCGATCGGCACGCCCAGCTCGGCGGCCACCTCAGCGTGGGGACGACCGCGATAGTGGGTCTCGACGATCGCCTCGCGGTGCTCGTCGCTGATGCGCCGGAGCGCCTCCTCGAGCTGCCACGACAACAGGAGCGGCTCGATGGCGTCCTCGACGGGGGTGTGCGCCCCGGGGCTCGAGGGATCGACCCGGGAGAGCTGGGGCCGCACGGCCCGGGCCCGGGCGATGTCGATGATCACGTTGCGGATGATGGCGAAGAGCCACGTTCGCAACGACGCCAGCCCGGCGTCGAAGCGCTCGCAATGACGCCACGCCCGCACCAGCGTCTCTTGCACGGCTTCCTCGGCGCTGCCGGAGTCGTGCAGCGACTGCAACGCGAATCGGTAGAGCTCCCCGCCGTGGGCGTTGTAGGCCTCGCGAATCCCCTGGTCGTCGCAGAGTTCGTTGAACGTGGGGGAGGGTCCGGCCGCTGGAGCGCTCCGCAGCGTTCGTGTGGATCCCATCGCTTCGCTCCTCTCGTGGCGGTGCCATGCATCGGGGTTGATCGGGGTTGATCGGGGTCCATCGGGTCGCTCGGAGCCCGGCTGGCGGGTCCGGCAGGTCACGGAGGTTCAGCGGGTCCACCCGGGGGTACGGTCGGCGGGTCCTGCAGGTTCAGCGGGTCCGTGAGAGGTCGACGAGCACGCCTTCGTCCCACCGGCGCTTGCACAGGCTGCGTTGGAGCTTGCCCGACGAGGTCTTGGGCAGTGTCCCGGCGTCGACGAGCACGACCTCCTCGGGAGGGATACCCACGGCGTCGGTGACCCGCTTGTGCACCTGCGACCGGATGAAGGGGAGGTCGTCGCCCTTGACCTCGGCCACCACGATGAGGCTCTCGCGGCCCCGCCGAACCTCGGCTCCGAAGGCGATCACGTTGCCGGCGCGTACACCGTCGATCTCGGCCACGGCCCGTTCGACATCCTCGGGGAAGACGTTGCGACCACCGACGATGACCACGTCCTTCATGCGCCCGCACACCACGACCTCGCCGTCACCCCAGTAGCCGAGATCGCCGGTCCGCAGCCAGCCCCCGTCGTGCGGATCGCCGCGGAACGCCGCCGCGGTCGCCTCGAGGCGTCGGTAGTAGCCAGGTGTGATCGAGGTTCCTCGCAGCTCGATCTCGCCCACCTCACGCTCACCGAGTTCCGAGCCGTCGGTGGGGTTGCACACGCGGAGCTCGAAGCCCGGGATGGGCGTTCCCAGTCGAGCGAGGCGCCGCACCGGCCGCTCGGTGGTGTTCACAGTGTCGACTGGCAACGAGATGGCCCGGCGCTCGGTCTCGAGCGCGTGCCGGTCGACGGTGTCGAACGTCATG
Source organism: Actinomycetota bacterium (assembly GCA_009886115.1). GTDB lineage: Bacteria > Actinomycetota > Acidimicrobiia > IMCC26256 > VFJJ01 > VFJJ01. The sequence goes on along the minus strand of VFJJ01000130.1, from coordinate 45,480 downwards.
CCGGTGCCCGGCGGGGGGAACGTGATGGCCAACGTGGCTTCGGCCATCCCGTAGGCGCCGAACACCACACCCGGTGACATGCCGTGACGTGCGCCTGCGCTCACGAAGGTGTCGACGGCATCGGGATCGACGGGCTCGGCGCCGTTGAGCGCGATCCGCCAGCAGGACAGGTCGAGACCTTCGGCGCGCCCCATCGCCCGAGCGGCGAGCGCGTACGAGAAGTTGGGGCCGGCAGTGACCGTCCCCCGAAATCGAGCGATCCACTCGAGCCAGCGCACGGGTGCGCCCATGAAGTCTTGCGGCGCGGCGAGCACGAGGTTGGTGCCCGTGGCCATGGGCAGGGTCAGGAACCCGATGAGCCCCATGTCGTGGTACAGCGGTAGCCACGAGACGAACACGTCGCGCGGCGACAGCGCCGCGGCCGTCGTCATGGCGTCGATGTTGGCGAGCACGCACCGATGCGGGAGCATCACCCCCTTCGGATCGGCGGTCGAGCCGCTGGTGAACTGCACGATCGCCAGCGCATCGGGATCGTCGAGCGGGCGTCGATACCCGAGCGCTTCCGGCGGGCTCGTGTCGGCGTACGCGCCTTCCGTGGCCGGGTCGGCGAAGGGTGCCAGGTCGCCCAGCAGCACCAACGGGGGATCGTCGTCGGTGAGTACGCCGTCGAGGAACGGCGCCAGATCGTCGTCGACGAGCACGATCACCGCATCGGCGTTGCGGATGCGCGCCCGGCTCTGGGCGACGAACTCCTCGATCGAGCCCATCCGCATCGGCAGGGGAAGCACGACGTTCGCCGCGCCGCAGAGGTACACGGCCTGGATGGCGGTCACGAGGCGCCTGGTCGTCGGGCCGAGGAGCGCCACGTGATCGCCCGCTTCGACACCGCGGGCCTGCAGGTCGGCGGCCAGGGCCCGAGCCTCTCCGTGGAGCTCGGCCCAGGGAACCTCGACGACGGCGTCGGGACCACCGCCAGCGCTGCCAACGAGCGTGAGGCGACCCGAGCCCAGGGCAGCCCGCTCGATCCGGGCGATCAGCGTCGTCATACGGCAGCTCCGACTCCGTCGTGCTTCGATGTGTTACAGGGCCGACCTCGGGAGCGGGTGGAAGCCAGGCAGACGCGATCGAGCGCCCCGGAGGGCGCTCGAGGGTCGTGCGAGCTGATCGGTGCTGCCGAGCTGGTCAGACCTTGGATTCCTTGTACAGCACGTGTTGACGCAGCACCGGGTCGAACTTCTTCATCTCGAGCTTCTCGCGCTGGTTCTTCTTGTTCTTCTTGGTCACGTAGAAGTGGCCGGTGCCTGCCGTGGAGACGAGCTTGATCTTCTCGCGCATGTCGGTGCTCCTGTCCTAGACCTTCTAGACCTTCTCGCCACGCCGACGGAGGTCGGCGAGGACGGACTCGATGCCCAGCTTGTCGATCGTGCGCAGACCCTTCGTGCTCACCCGGAGCGTGACCCAACGCTTCTCGCTCGCGACGAAGAAGCGGTGGTCGTGCACGTTCGGGAGGAAGCGCCGCTTGGTGACGCGGTGCGAGTGGGAGATGCTGTTCCCACTGCGGGGGCGGCGGCCGGTGACCTGACAGACTCGTGACACGTGACGAACTCCTGTGGGGGGCGCACCGCGAAAGGGGCACCGAGAGCGACGGGATAGTGTATCGGTTGGGTACCGCCAGAACTCCAGCCGGCCGACTCCGGGACGCGGCCAGGATGTCGGCCCGGGCGCTGGAGGTGTCGGCCCCGGTGATCGTCACGGCGCCATGACCCGCCACGCGTCCACGATCGACCGGTCTCCGAAGACCTGCAGCGCCGGAGCATCGGGCTCGAGCCGGCCCCACAGGAGCAGGAGCAGATCGGACGCCGAGGCCCGCACGGCGGCATCACCCTTGCCGTGCTCTCGCGTGACCGACAAACCTCCGTCGGAGCCCTGCTGCAGCATCCACTCCCCGTCGCCGTCGGTGCGGTGCAGGTGCAGCGTGCCCTCGGGGACGACCTTGCCGCTGCGGCGCATCACCAGCGGGATGAACACGCCGAAGAACTCCTCGATGCCGTCGAGTGCCGTCTCGCCGTCGAGCTGACCCGGCACCAGGCCCACGGCGATCTCGGCGTCCCAGCGGTGCACGAGCGTCTCCTGAGCCGCCCGCCGGGCCCAGAAGGCTGCCGTGCGCTGATGGGGCGCGAACGACCAGCACGGACGATCGGGATCGGCGGCGATCGTGGTCGCCAGCTCGGCCGCGCCGGCTTCGATCCACGTCGGCAGCTCGGCGTCGGGAGGGAACACGATGTCGTCTCCCTTGGTCTGGCTGTCGGGGGATGCGGCCCTGACGTTGGTGAGGCCCCAACGGTGTGCCCGTCCGGTGTGGCGCACCAGCTCGGCCACCGTCCAGCCCGGGCAGTTGGGAACGGCGGCGTTCAGATCGATCCGGGCTGCGACGGCGACATCGGCGGCCTCACGGCGGAGCGCATCGAGCAAGCTGGTGGTCTCCATGACGAGAGTGTGGCCGAGGTCTTAGGTTGCATGCATGACGATCAGCGCGTACAGCCATCTCCCGACCGTCGACATGACCGCCGAGCCGTTCTGGCGCGAGCCCGCGCTGACCGTGCGCCCCTTGCTCGAGAGCGACGTTCGCGCCGCGTACACGCCGGGGTTCGACACGGTGATGTTCCTCCGGCACCGTGAGTGCGCCGAAGCGCTGCTCGACTCCCGGCTGGGCCAGATCGGGTCGCGCTTCTTCGAGATGCAGGGATGGAGCGAAGGGCCCTGGATCGACTGGACCCGAAAGAACATCGTGATGGTCGACCCGCCCGACCACACCCGGCTGCGCAAGCTCGTGAACCGGGCCTTCACCCCCCGGGCCATCGAGCACATGGCGGAGGTGACCGAGCGGATCGCCCGTCAGCTCTCGGGTGAAGCGGCCGTCGCCGGTTCGATCGAGCTCGTGCACGGCTGGGCCCGTCTGGTTCCGCTGCACGCCATCTGCGAGATGCTCGGCGTGCCTCGCCTCGATCACGAGCGCATGGGCGAATGGACCGAGGCCCTGAGCGCGGCATCCGGCATGAGCACGCCCGAGGGCCAGGCCGCCGGCAACCGGGCCATGGGCGAGTTCATGGCCTACGTGGGCGAGCAGATCGAGCTGCGTCGGCGCGACCCGCGTCCCGATCTGCTCAGCGAGCTCATCCTCGCCGAGGAGGCGGGCGACCGGCTCTCGCACGAGGAGCTCGTCACCATGGTGATCCAGCTCATGTTCGCGGGGCACGAGACGACCAGGAACCTCCTGGGGAACCTGGTGTACCGGCTGCTCGAGAACCCCGAGCAGCTGGCCCGTTTGCGGGCCGACCGCTCGCTCGTGCCGTCGGCCGTCGAGGAGAGCATGCGATTCGACCCGCCCATCACGTTCACGTCGCGTGTGGCCAAGGAGGACGTGGAGATCAGCGGGCTCCCGGTGGCGGCCGGCCAGCTCGCGGTGTTCTTCTTGACGGCGGCGAACTTCGACCCCGAGCACTGGGCCGGCGTGGGCCCGGGTCCGGGTCCGTACGAGTTCGACGTGGCGCGGTTCCACGATCGCAGCGACCTGCGCCACCTGTCGTTGGGCTACGGCATCCACTTCTGCCTGGGCGCCAACCTGGCTCGTCTTGAAGCCAGGGTCGCGATCAACGTGCTCCTCGACACCTTCGCGTCGATCGACTTCGCCGGTGACGAACGTTCGCAGTGGACGGCCTGGACGCCGCTGCGCGGGCGCGAGCGTCTCGACCTGGTGGTGCAACCCTGAGCCGCCGGGGCGAGACCGTGCACGCCGAGACCCTTCGGCGCTGGCTGGGCCTGCGCAAGGTGCCGATCGAGTTCCTGAACTACGAGCGGGTGCTCGTGTACGTGAAGTTCAAGCCGGCCGAGCACTTCCTCGCCCGCGGGCGCGATCTCGGGGAGCTGCGCTTCCGGCCCGGGTCGATGATGCTGAAGCTGTTCCGCAACATCCCGCAGGGCGATCTCGAGTCGCTGTTTCCCAACAGCGAGGTGCGGATGCGGCCCATCGACAAGCTGACGCTCGGCGTGCCGGCGTTGGCGAGCGGGCTGGTCGTGCTGTTCACCAAGCTCGGAGCGGCGCTGGGCCTGGTGTTCTTGTTCCTCGGGTTCCATCTCGGTCTGCGCGACACCGAACCCGACTTCGACCACGCCGCGCTGGCGTTGCTGGCCGGAGGCCGGCGCCGCGGCGAACGGCGCATCGGGTGCCGGGCCGGACGCCCCCGAGGGCCGCTCGCGATCGCTCCGCAGCTGGGCCCGGTGGCAGCTCGGACGGGTCCGTTCCCGCTTCGCCGCCGACGACTCCGCTGCCACCCCGGTCCCGTGATGTGTCAGCCCGGCCATCGGGTGCCTGTTCACCGGGCTCGACGGCTGCTTTCTGGCCACCGCAGCCCGTCAGCACACAGCAGTGGCAACCTTCGACCAACGACTCGCCAGGCATGCGGAGCTCTCATGATCGGCGTGACGTACTCGAGCTGTCCGAATCCTGCAATGCCCGTCGTCGCCCCTGTGGCGGCGGGCTAGGACGCCGTGACGACGGACGTGCGGCCGGGGGCGAGCTCGGCCTGGAGACGGTCGGCGCGCTCGACGAGGGCGACGGGATCGAGGAGCGTCGATTCGGCGTCGACGAGCACAACGCCGATCCGGGCGTCGAGATCGAGATCGGTCGAAGCGCTCAGGAGGCTCCGCAGCCGGCGCTCGACGACCGAGACGTGCGCGGCGGTGAGATCGGGCAGGACGGCGCCGAGCACGGCGTGGTCGATGCGCGCCGTTCGGTCCATGCGGCGCAGGCCGGCGGTGAGCAGGGCGCTCACGTGCTGCACGTCCTCGACGGCGACGTCGTCTGGCTCGAGCGTCGGAAACCCCACAGCGGCGACGGCGAAGGGCTCTCCCCGACGTTCCAGGCGAGCCAAGGCCAGCTCGATCAGGTCGACCATGCCGTTCCGGTTGGCGAGCCCCGTCGCCCCGTCGGTCGTGGAGAAGACATCGACCTGGAGGCGGAGCTGGCGGACCTCGGCGGAGCGTCGGGCCAGGTGTGCCTCGAGGAAGGCGATGCGCTCGTGAAGCTCCCGGGTGCGGTCGACGGGAGCGCTCGCAGGGCCGCCAGCCTGAGCCGCCGACTCGGGCTCCTCGTCTGGGGTCTCCTCCACGGAGGGGTCGGCTGCCACCTGGAAGAGGCTAACTGCTCGAGCGAAGGGGCTCCGATCCGCTTAAGTCGGGCTGGCCGACGCCGACGAGGCGTGCGATGGAGCGACACCACCACACCCGTGAGCTGCAGCAACTGACCGAGGTCCTCTGGACGGGTCGGCGGCTGCTCGATCTCTTGTTGTACCGGCTCGTCTCGGCGAAGCTCGTCCTGGCGGCTGACGAGAAGCGCTTCGTCGCCTTGTCGTTCGGCGAGGTCGAACGGGTCTTGGAGAAGATCAGGGTCTGCGAGCTCCAGCGATCGCTGGTGACGGCCCGTCTGGCCAACGCCTGGGGCATCCCGAAGGACCGGATCACGCTCGTGTACCTCGCCGACCACGCCCCCGAGCCTGCTCGCACCGTGTTCGAGGATCACCGCGACTTCTTCCTGGCCACCACGGCCGAGGTCGAGGCGGTGTCACGCGAGAACAAGAAGCTGGCGTCGGCCGGTCTGGCAGAGGTCAGGGAGCTGATGACGGTCGTCGTCGGCGACGAGGCCCTGTCGGGTGTCGACACCCAGGCCTACACGGCAGTGGGTGGCCGCGAGCTCCCCGCGGGCGTCGCCTACCGAGTCGACAGGGTGCTCTGATGCCCGACTTCTCGGCGCTGAACACGGCGTACTCGGGTCTGCGGGCGGCCCAGGTCGGAATCGACACGGCCTCCCACAATGTCGCCAACGCCCACACCAAGGGCTACACCCGCCAGATCGTCGACCTGCAGACTCGCTTCCCCTTCCTGTCGCAGTACGGGCCGCTGGGCTCGGGGGTCGAGGTCGCTCGGATCAGTCGGGTCCGCGACGCATTCCTCGACGACCGGGTGCGCTCGGCCTACGACACCCAGGGCTCGCTCAAGGAGCGGGCCGATCTGCTCGGTCGGCTCGAGGGCCAGATGAACGAACCCGACCTGGGTGTGAGCCGGGCGCTGGGTGAGGTCTGGTCGGCGTTCGAGGATGTGGCATTGAGCCCCAGCGACAGCGCTGCCCGTTCCAACGCCTTGAGCGAGCTGCAGAACCTGACGGGGCGTATCAACGGTGTGAGGGCGGGCTGGGACCGGCTCCAGGGTGACGCCGCCGACAGGCTGCGCCTGCGCATCGACGACGCCAACCTGGCGTTGCGGCAGTTGGCCGAGCTGAACACCGAGATCCAGGAGACCACCGCCTTCGCCGGAGCGCCCAACGACCTGCTCGACCAGCGCGACCTGCTCATCGACAAGCTGGCCCAGACCGTCGGCGCCACGTCGCAGGTGCAGTCGAACGGGACCGTGCGGATGGTGCTCGGCGGCGTCGGCCTGGTTGACGGATCGAGCATCCAATCGATGAGCGTGGGAGCGCCACCTGGCTACGCCATCACCGCAGCGGGTTCCACGGTCACCGTGGGAGGTGAGGTCGCCGGCATCCAGAAGTTCCTCACCACCGACCTGACCACCTACCGGACGCGCCTCGACACGTTCTCGATCGACCTCGTCAACGCCTTCAACACCCAGCACGCCCTCGGTGAGACCGCAGCAGCGACACCGGGTGGAGCGCTGCTCAGCTACAACGCGGCCAACCCGTCCGGCTCGATCGCGGTGGTGATCACGAACCCGGCCCTGCTCGCGATGTCGGGGGCGCCGTACGCGCCCAACAGCGGGACGAACGCCCAGGCGATGGCCAACCTGCGGAACTCGTTGAGCGCCAACACCAACACCTTGACGTTCGACGCGTCGATCAGACAGTTCATCACCGAACTCGGAGCGCTGACCCAGAACGAGACGCAAGCGACGCGGTCACAGGACGAGCTCGTCGCCGCGGCCGAGCTCACCCGCAAGGGCACCCAGGGCGTCTCCCTCGATGAGGAGATGGTCCAGATGCTCCAGTTCCAGCATTCCTACAGCGCATCGGCCCGCATGATGACGACCGTCGACCAGATGCTGGAGACCCTCATCAAGGGCACCGGCATGGTCGGGCGATAGGCCCGGGACAGGAGAGTCGGCGATGCGCATCTCGAGCGAGACCCTCATGGACAGCTCCCTCCGTCGGCTCACCAGCCGACTGGAGCGGTTCAACACGGTCCAGGGGCAGTTGGCGTCGGGAAAGATCCTGCAGAAGCCGTCCGACGATGCGGGCGGGATGAACCGGGCGCTCATGTTGCGCGCCGATCAGCGGCTGCGCGACCAGGAGGCCCGCAACGGCGAGGACGGCCAGACGTGGACCCAGCTCGGCGATTCCAAGCTCCAGAACTCACTCGAGCGCATGCGCCGGGCGCGCGACCTCGTCATCCAGGCCCGCTCGGGCGCCAGCGGACCCCAGGATCGCCAGGCGATCGCCGACGAGCTCCGTGCCATCCAGGGTGAGCTGGTCTCGACGGCCAACAGCCGTCATCTCGGGAGAGGCCTGTTCGCGGGCTTCTCGGGTGGTGACGCCATCACCAGGGTCGGAGCAACCTGGACCTACACCGGCGATGGTGGCCAGGTGCAGCGGCGCATCAGCGACTCCGAGGTCGTGACGGTCAACCAGACGGCCGATCAGGTCTTCGGCTTCTCGCTGGGTGCCGGCAACGACGTGTTCAGCGTGTTCGACCAGGTCGTCACCGCGGTCGGATCCGGCAACGATGCGGGAATGGCCAGCGGCCTCGCCCAGCTCGACGCCACCTTCGGGACGGTCCAGACCTCGCTCGGGATCTACGGCGCCCGGCAGGCCACCATCGAGACGGCCATCGAGCGCAACCGGGAGGAGAGCCTGTCGATCAAGGCCTACCTGTCGGAGACCGAGGACACCGACTTCGCCAAGGCCGTGCTGGAGCTCCAGACCGAGGAGATCGCCTACAAGGCCACCCTCGGGGCGGTCGCCAAGGCCATTCAACCGTCGCTCGTCGACTTCTTGCGGTGAGTCGGGAAATGAGGATGCTGGAGATGGGTACCGACAGCGCGGCCGTCGTCGAACGGCCCGAGAAGGCATCTCCGGACGCCGGGAGGCCCTCCGATGCTGGCAGCTCACCATCCTCCGGCACTCCTACCGCGCACCGGTACGATTCGGCCACGAAGGGGAGGACCGTGGTCGCACCTGCCGAGCACAGCGCCGACGAACACGACGAGAAGGTCATCGAGTTCCCCGATGGCATCCTGGGCTTTCCCGGGAGCACCCGTTTCGTGCTGATCAACGACAGCGACGACGCCGTGTTCCAGCTCCTCCAGAGCCTCGACGATCCGGCGGTGGCGCTGATCGTGAGCGTGCCGTGGTTGTTCTTCCCCGATTACTCCCCCGAGATCAGTGATCTCGAGCGCAAGCAGATCGGCCTCGAGTCGCCCGAGGACGCGATCGTGTTCTGTCCCGTGACCCTTTCCGCTGAACCCGACATGGTGTTCGTGAACCTGCTCGGACCCTTCGTGGTGAACCTCCGTACGCTGGAGGGCCGGCAGGTGGTGCTGGCCGACTCGGACTATCCCGTTCGAGCCATGGTGAAACTGTCAGCGGCGTAGCCGTCGTTCGCGACAGATTCGGACCGACGGGCTGGGAGGCTGTCGTGGACGGGAACATCCAGGGACGGAAGCCCACCACGTGGGAATCGAGGAGGAGGGCCGACGCATGCTCGTGTTGACCCGCCGACCCGGTGAGTCCGTCGTGATCGGTAACAACATCGTCGTCACGGTGCTCGAGGTTCGGGGCGAGCAGATCCGCTTGGGGATCGACGCCCCCCGCTCGGTCACGGTGCACCGCGAAGAGATCTATCGCCAGGTGATGAGCGAGAACGTCGCCGCGGTGGCTTCCACGGCCACGGCCGCTCAGGACCTCCTGCGGCGCAAGAAGCCGGCTGGTGGTGCCCCGGGCTCGGCCGGGACACCCGTGGCGGAGCGTCCGGCGCCGCCCGTTCGTCCACCCTCGCCCGATCTCTGATCGCCCCGGCGGCGTGCGTGCGCGTGGCCTGTGCGGGAAGCTGACGCCACTGCCCGACGAGGGCCCAGGCCGAGCCGTGGAGAGAGCAATGGGACGCATGACGGGGAAGGTCGCCTACGTGACGGGGGCGGCGTCGGGGATCGGCTTGGCGTGCTGTACGCGCTTCGCGGCCGAGGGAGCGGTCGTGATCGGGGCCGATCTCATCGAGCCTGAGGCGTGGAAGGAGATCGCCGATCTCGCCCCGGCCTCGGGTTTCTCCACGTTCGACGTGCGTGACGAGGACGCTCAGCTGGAGGCGGGGGAAGCGGTTCGGGCCACGCACGGCCGCATCGACGTGCTCGTGACCGCGGCGGGCGTCGCCGGCGGGGGACCCATCCACTCGCTGTCGCTCGCCGAGTGGCAACGGGTGCAGGACATCAACTTGACCGGGACGTTCCTGTCGGCCAAGGCGGTCCTGCCCGCGATGATCGCGCAGCGCTCAGGGAGCATCGTCACGATCGCCTCGGTCGAGGGACTCGAAGGCTGCGAGGGTGGCAGTACCTACAACGCCTCGAAGGGGGGCGTGGTGCTGCTCACCAAGAACATCGCCTGCGACTACGGCCTGCTCGGGATCCGCGCCAACACCATCTGCCCGGGATTCATCGACACGCCCATGTTCCGTTCGGTGTACGGCTCCGACGCCACGGCCGAGGTGCGGGAAGCGACCCGCCGTCAGCACAAGCTCGGACGTTTCGGCCGGGCCGATGAGATCGCCGGCGCGGCGCTGTTCCTCGCCTCCGACGACGCCTCGTTCGTGACCGGTGTGGCCCTCCCGGTCGACGGGGGCTACACGGCAGGGCACGGCTACGGGGTCGCCGCGATGATGGGGCTGACCTAGCCACCCCACCGTCTCCCCACCGTTCTTTGTGTCCAGAACCACTCCGTGAGCGGTTCTGGACACAAAGAAGCAGGGCGGCAATCGCACCGTTCAGCGGACGGCGCGTGGGCTGCGGCCGGGGCGCCCGGGGGTCGAGGCCGCTTCGGCGATGCGGTCGGCGAGGGCCTCGTGATCGCATGCCACCAGGCCGCAGGTGACCCGGATGTGGCGGGTGTCGTCCTTGGCCACGAAGAACGGCGAGCCCGCCGCGACCCCGATCCCGTGTGACGCGAGGAGCAGGAGAGCGTCGGCTTCGCGGGCGACGGTGACCCAGAGGTTGATCCCGTCGGTTCCGGTGGTGGCCACCGATCGAGCGCTCAGCGCCCTGACCAGTGCGGTCCGCCGGTCGGCGTACTCGGTTCGGGCCCGACGAACCGCCCTGCGGGTGCTGTCGTGGGTGAGCATGTCCACGAGCACGTGCTGGAGCAGGCGACTCGACCACGACGGGCCCAGCCGCATGCGCTCGGTGAGCGGATCGATGACCGTCGCCGGTCCGCCGACGGCCGCCAGCCGGAGGTCGGGACCGTGGGACTTCGAGAAGCTCTGGATGCGGACGGTTCTCTCGGGCAGGTACGTGCCCAGGCTCACCGCCGGTGACGAAGCGATGTCGCCCTGGTGGTCGTCCTCGACGACCATCGTCCGGGGCGAGCCTTCGAGCACGGCGGCCAGCGCTGCGATGCGGGTCGGGGTCGTGATGATCCCCGTGGGATTCTGAGCCCGGGGCTGGAGGAAGATCGCCGCCGGACGCACGCGTAGCGCCCGTTCGAGTGCCTCGGGCTTCAGGCCGTCGGCATCGAGCGGGAGGCCCACCACTCGGGCCCCGGCGAGCTGGAAGAGATCGAGCAGTGGCGGGAACGTCGGGTTCTCGACGAGCACGTGATCGCCTGGCCGGATGAGCACGTTCGTGACCCGGTCGACGGCGTCGAGCGCTCCGTTGACGATCGTGATCGCCTCGGGCTCGAACAGGGCCGCCCACGACGAGCGGAGGTGGTCTTCGAGCTCGGGGAGGACCGGCCGGTCGAGGTAGCTCGAGACCTGGTGCTGGGCACCGACGCGACGCAACGCCGGCCCGAGCTTGGGGAGCAGGGTCGAGTCGGGCATCCCGGTGCTGAGGTCGAGCGCGTGAGAGCCTGCCCGTCCCGCCAGTTGCCAGAAACGCGAGATCACCTGGTGCTCGGACACGTCGGCGACGAAGGAGCCCCGCCGGCCCTGGGTCTCGATCACTCGGGCGCGCAGGAGCAGTTGCCACGCCTGGGCCACCGTCGCCGGGTTGACGCCCACGGCCAGGGCCAGCGCTCGCACCGTGGGCAGCGCCGACCCCGCTTCGAGCAGCCCGTCGGCCACGAGCGCGCTGACGGCGTCGGCCATCCCCCGGGCCGTGCGCTGTCGCACCGATCCGGTGATGACCTCGAGGGCGGAGGTGGGCTGCGTCATCGGTTGCGGGTCCCTACCGGTGTTTGTATGGCGAACATTCATATCCTTGTTCGCGAGCATGCCCGTACAGTACGTTCCGTGGCCAGAGCCCGCGACTGGGCCAGGATGCTGCTCGGTTGGTAGCGAGCCTTCAGGGGGTTCACATGGCGAACATCGTTCGAGCGGCCATCGTTCAGACCAGGTGGACGGGCGACAAGACGTCGATGATCGAGCGCAACCTCGAGTACGCGCGCCAAGCGGCGTCTCAGGGAGCCCAGGTCATGTGCTTCCAGGAGCTGTTCTATGGCCCGTACTTCTGTCAGGTGCAAGATAGTGTCTACTATGATTATGCGGAGCCCATTCCCGATGGTCCGACCACGCAGCTGATGTGCGACGTGGCCCGCGACCTCGGCATGGTGCTGGTCCTGCCGATGTACGAGCAGGAGCAGAGCGGCGTGCTCTACAACACGGCGGCTGTGATCGACGCCGACGGCACCTATCTCGGCAAGTACCGCAAGACCCACATCCCCCAGGTGAAGGGATTCTGGGAGAAGTTCTACTTCCGGCCGGGAAACCTGGGATATCCGATCTTCGACACTGCGGTCGGTCGGGTTGGCGTGTACATCTGTTACGACCGCCACTTCCCCGAGGGCTGGAGGGCACTCGGCCTGGCGGGAGCCCAACTCGTGTTCAATCCGTCGGCAACCTCGCGGGGCCTGTCGTCGTATCTGTGGAAGCTCGAGCAGCCGGCGTCCGCGGTCGCCAACATGTACTACGTGGGAGCGATCAACCGGGTGGGCGTCGAGGACCTCGGCGACAACGACTTCTACGGAACGTCGTACTTCGTCGACCCCAGGGGTCAGTTCGTCGGCGATGTGGCTTCCGACCACGATGAGGAGCTCGTCGTGCGCGATCTCGACTTCGACCGCATCGACGAGGTGCGATCGCAGTGGGCCTTCTACCGCGACCGACGCCCCGACATGTACGGCCCGCTGGCCCAGGCCTAGCGACCCCGGCCTAGCGACCCCGGCTGAACCCCGACCGAGCCCGGCTCAGCATCTTCGAGCTCCGGTACGCCGAAATGGAAGAAGGATCATCGTGACGACGGTCATCATCAACGGGACGGTGGTGACGGCGGCCGACGTGGTGGAGGCCGACGTCCTGATCGACGGCGAAACCGTGGTGGCGCTGGGCTCGCCGGCGTCGGGGATGCGCGAGACCTGGCTCTCGGGTGCCGACCGGGTCATCGACGCATCGGGGAGGTACGTGATCCCTGGCGGCATCGACGTGCACACGCACATGGAGCTGCCCTTCGGAGGAACGAACGCGTCCGACACCTTCGAGACCGGAACTCGGGCCGCGGCCTGGGGCGGTACGACCACGATCATCGACTTCGCCGTGCAGACCAAGGGCCAGACGCTGCGCCACGGTCTCGACACCTGGTTCGCCAGGGCCGAGGGTGAGTGCGCGATCGACTACGGCTTCCACATGATCGTGGGCGACGTCAACGACGGCACCCTGAAGGAGATGGACCAGCTCGTCGACGAGGGCATCACCTCGTTCAAGCTCTTCATGGCCTATCCCGGCGTGTTCTACAGCACCGACGGCGAGATCTTCCGGGCCCTGCAACAGACGGGGAACAACGGCGGTCTCGTGATGATGCACGCCGAGAACGGCAGCGTCATCGACCAGCTGGTGGTCCAGGCGCTGGCGCGAGGTAACACCGATCCGAAGTACCACGGTCTCACCCGACCGTCGACGCTCGAGGGCGAGGCGACGCATCGGGCCATCCAGCTCGCCAAGGCTGCGGGAACGCCCATCTACATCGTGCACCTGTCGGCGGCCGAGGCCCTGGCGGCGGTGACCGCGGCACGCGACACCGGACAGAACGCCTTCGCCGAGACCTGTCCGCAGTACCTGTACCTCACCGACGAAGGCATGGCCCGACCGGGATTCGAGGGCGCCAAGTTCGTGTGCTCGCCGCCCCTCCGGCCCGAGGAGCACCTCCCTCACATGTGGCGGGGTCTGCGCACCAACGACCTGCAAGTGGTGGCCACCGATCACTGCCCGTTCTGCTTCAAGGGGCAGAAGGAGCTGGGGCAGGGCGACTTCTCGAAGATCCCCAACGGGCTGCCCGGTGTCGAGCACCGTATGGACCTTCTGCACCAGGGCGTCGTCGACGGCAAGATCGGCTTGCGCCGGTGGATCGAGATCGCTGCGGCCACCCCGGCGCGGATGTTCGGGCTCTATGGCAAGAAGGGAACCATCGCTCCCGGATCCGACGCCGACATCGTGATCTACGACCCGACGGCCCGCCAGACCCTGTCAGCAGACACGCACCACATGAACACCGATTACTCGTGTTATGAGGGCTGGGAGATCCAGGGACGCTCGGACATGGTCATGTCGCGGGGTCGGGTCGTCATCGACGACGGCGCCTATGTGGGTGCCAAGGGCCACGGCAGCTATCTGCGCCGCGAGCGCTGTCAATACCTGCTGTGAGCGACGAGCTGGGCAGCGCGACGGCCGGAGCGGCCGGAGCGGCGGACGCGGCACGAGGATCGGGAGGCGCCATGAAACGGATACAGCATTGGATCGGTGGCGCGAACGCCGCGTCCACATCGGGGCGGACGGGCCCGGTGTTCGACCCGGCGACAGGCGTTCGCCAGGCCGAGGTGGATCTGGCGTCGGGAGTCGACGTCGACGCGGCGGTGGCGACGGCCAAGGCGGCCTTCGCCGGTTGGCGAGCCGTGTCGGTGTCGCGCCGCACCGAGATCATGTTCAACATCCGCAACCTGGTGTCGGAGCACCGGGCCGAGCTGGCCGCGATCCTCACGGCCGAGCACGGAAAGGTCCCGACCGACGCCATGGGCGAGATCGCCCGGGGTCTCGAGAACCTCGAGTTCGCGTGCGGGTTCGCCCATCAGCACAAGGGGGGCTACACCGAGCAGGCCTCGGGCGGGGTCGACGTGTACTCGATCCGCCAGCCGCTCGGGGTCGTGGCCGGTATCACCCCGTTCAACTTCCCGGCCATGGTCCCCATGTGGATGTTCGCAACGGCGATCGTCACCGGGAACACGTTCGTCCTGAAGCCGTCCGAGAAGGACCCGTCGGCCGCCGTCTTCCTCGGTGAGCTGCTGAAGCGGGCCGGCGTTCCCGATGGCGTGTTCAACGTCGTGCACGGTGACAAGGTGGCCGTCGACCGTCTGCTCGAGCACCCCGACATCGCCGCCATCAGCTTCGTGGGCTCGACCCCCATCGCCCGGTACATCTACGAGACCGGCACCCGCAACGGCAAGCGGGTACAGGCGCTCGGCGGCGCCAAGAACCACATGCTCGTCCTGCCCGACGCCGACATCGACATGGCCGCGGATGCTGCGGTGTCGGCGGCCTACGGCTCGGCTGGCGAGCGGTGCATGGCCGTCTCGGTGGTGGTCGCGGTGGGCGATGCGGCCGATCCGCTCGTCGACGCGATCAACGTGCGACTCGACAAGGTGCGGGTGGGGCCGGGCTCCGATCCCGACGCCGAGATGGGACCGCTGATCACGCGTGAGCATCGCGACAAGGTCGTCGGGTACCTCGACGGCGCCCGGGCGGAGGGGGCCACGATCGTGGCTGACGGTCGGGGAGTGCGGGTTCCCGACGCCAACGCCGACGGGTTCTTCGTGGGCGTCTCGCTCCTCGACCATGTCCGACCAGGCATGAAGGTCTACGACGACGAGATCTTCGGACCGGTGCTCTCGGTCGTGCGCGTCGACACCTACGAGCAGGCGCTACGGCTGGTCAACGACAACCCCTACGGCAACGGCACGGCGATCTTCACTCGCGACGGTGGCGCAGCCCGGCAGTTCCAGTTCGACGCCAACTGCGGCATGGTCGGTATCAACGTCCCGGTCCCGGTCCCCGTGGCCTATTACTCGTTCGGCGGCTGGAAAGGCTCGCTGTTCGGTGATCTCCACATGTACGGCCCTGACGGGCTCCAGTTCTACACGCGCACCAAGGTCGTCACGAGCCGCTGGCCCGACCCGGCCACCAGCCAGGTCGACCTGGGCTTCCCACAGAATCGTTGAGGAGCGACCGCTCATGGACTTCGGTGTGGTGCTGCAGACGAATCCTCCGGCCTCGCGGGTCGTCGATCTGGCGCGCCAGGCCGAGAACCACGGGTTCAGCCATGTCTGGACGTTCGACTCGCACATCCTGTGGCAGGAGCCCTTCGTCATCTACAGCCAGATCCTGGCCGAGACCCGCAAGGTCATCGTGGGCCCCATGGTCACCAACCCGGCAACCCGCGACTGGACCGTGACGGCATCGTTGTTCGCCACGCTCAACGACATGTACGGGAACCGGACGATCTGCGGGATCGGCCGGGGCGACTCCGCCGTGCGGGTCACCAATGGCAGCCCCACCACGCTGGCCACGCTGCGGGAGTCGGTGCACGTCATTCGCGAGCTCGCCAACGGCCGCGAGGTCGACTACAAGGGCACGGGTCTGCGTTTCCCGTGGGGCTCGCGGAGCCGCCTCGACGTGTGGATCGCGGCCTACGGACCGAAGGCCCTGCAGCTGACGGGCGAGGTGGCCGACGGGTTCATCCTCCAGCTCGCCGATCCGTCGATCGTCGCCTGGACCATCAAGGCGGTGAGAGACGCGGCAGCGGCGGCCGGCCGCGACCCCGACACGGTGAAGATCTGCGTGGCTGCACCGGCGTACGTGGGCGACGACCTGCCGTACATGCGCGACCAGTGCCGATGGTTCGGCGGGATGGTCGGGAACCACGTGGCCGACATCGTGGAGCGCTACGGCGACGCGGGAAACGAACAGATACCAGCTGCGCTCACCGAATACATCAAGGGCCGCCAGGGATACGACTACAACGAGCATGGGCAGGTGGGTAACATCCACACCAGCTTCGTGCCCGACGAGATCGTCGATCGGTTCTGCCTCCTGGGTCCGGTCGAGCGCCACGTCGAGCGGCTCGAGGAGCTTCGGGTGCTGGGCGTCGACCAGTTCGCCATCTACCTCCAGCACGATGGCAAGGAAACCACGCTCGACGCCTATGGCGAGAAGATCATGCCCGTCATCGTCGACAGGGTCAGGGCCCGGTCGTAGTGGGCCGAGCCGATGATGATGCCGGAGGTTCCGCTGGGCGCCTCGGCCAGCGTCTCCGGCGGTGGGTGCTGGCCGTCGCGGCCGTCGCGGCGCTGTGCGGCATGTGGGAGGGGTACAAGGTCCTGGGCGAAGCGACCGACGGGACCGTCCTGGGCTGGGACCTGCCGGCGCGCTACGACGACCTGTCGATGCCCCACCTCACCGATGTCGTCGCCCGCTTCTCCGAGCCCACGAATCGGGGAACCACCGAGTCGGTCGGGGTCTCGGTGCTCAAGGGCGCGTGGTACACGCTCCAGCTCGCCGGGTTGGGCTTGGCCGTGGGCATCGCGGTCGGGTTGGGCCTGGCCGTGCTCATGCAACGGTTCCGGGTGGCCGAGCGGGGCCTGCTGCCCTACGTGATCCTCTCGCAGACCGTCCCCTTCGCCGCCTTGGCGCCGTTGGTCGCAGGTTGGAGCGGGCGCTTCGACGTGCTCGGTTACGAGTGGGAGCAGTGGATGTCGGTCTCGTTCATCGCGTCCTACCTGGCGTTCTTCCCGATCGCCGTGGGGGCCCTGAAGGGCCTCCAGTCGCCGAGCCCGGCGACGATCGAGCTGATGAGCTCCTATGCCGCCCCGGCACGGGCGACCCTGTTCAAGGTCCGGTTCCCGTCGGCGGTCCCCTACCTCATCCCGGCGCTGCGGCTGGCCTTTGCCTCGGCCATCGTGGGCTCGATCGTGGCCGAGATCTCGGTGGGGCGCCGGGGCGGGCTCGGACGGCTCATCCTCGAGTACTCGCAGCAGGCTTCGAGCGATCCGCCCAAGGTGTACACGGCGATGCTGGGTGCCGCCTTGTTGGGCCTGGTCGTGGCCGGGGTGGTCAACCTGGTAGAGCTCTGGGTGCTGCGCAACCGTCCGCTGGGAGACGTGCGATGAACACGCCTGAGCCGGCGACCGTCCGAGCGGTGGCGGTCAGCAAGATCTTCAACCCCGACAAGGCGAACCAGGTCGATGCTCTGATCGACGTCGACCTCACGGTCGAGCCGGGCGAGCTCGTCTCGCTGATCGGGCCATCGGGGTGCGGCAAGAGCACCCTGTTGCGACTGATCGCCAACCTGATCGAGCCCACGAGCGGCGAATTGGCCGTCAACGGGAAGTCGGCCCGGCAGGCCCGGCTCGACCAGGACTACGGGATGGCCTTCCAGCAGGCCGGGCTGTTCGAGTGGCGGACCGTCGCCAGGAACATCGAGCTTCCGTTGGAGCTCCGCAAGTGGAGCAAGGCCGAGCGCCGGGCCCGGGCGTCGGAGATGCTCGAGCTGGTGAAGCTGGGCGAGTTCGCGAACCACCATCCCTGGGAGCTCTCGGGCGGCATGCAACAGCGGGTCGCCATCGCCCGGGCCCTCTCGTTCCGTCCCCGGATGCTGCTCATGGACGAGCCGTTCGGTGCGCTCGACGAGATGACGCGCGAGCACATGCAAGCCGAGCTGCTGCGGATCTGCTCGGAGACCGGCACCACGGTCGTGTTCGTCACCCACTCGATACCCGAGGCCGTGTATCTCTCGAACCGGGTCGTGGTGATGTCGCCGCGGCCGGGGCGCATCGTGCGTGTGGTCGACGTGCCGCTGGGCCGGCGCGACGACGACACCCGTGAGTCGGCCGAGTTCTTCAAGAAGATCACCGAGGTGCGTGAGGCCTTGCGGGGCACGGAGGGCGGGGGCGACCTCGGACCCGCCGAGGTCGAGCGGCTCCGCCACGCCGGAGGCGACCTCAGGTGATGGCCAAGGCGCGCCTGCGCAGCCGCATGGCCCAGATCGGGCCGCCGATCGTCGTTGCCGCAGTGCTGATCGGGCTGTGGGAGGCGTTCGTCAAGGCCCGAGACATCCAGCCCTTCCTGCTCCCTGCCCCCTCGCTGATCTGGGATCAGTTCTGGGCGTTCGACGACAAGATCTGGGAGGCCACGAAGGTCTCGGGAACGAACGCCTTGGTGGGCCTGGTGTTCGGGACGGCGGCAGGGGTGCTCGGGGCGCTCGTCGCCAGCCGGTTCCGGCTGTTTCGCGACATGGCGTTACCCGTGGCCGCGGCGCTCAACACCATGCCGATCATCGCTCTGGCCCCGATGTTCAACAACATGTTCTCGTCGACCAGCCCCGTCCCGCGGCGGCTGGTGGTCACGATCGTCGTGTTCTTCCCGGTGTTTCTCAACATCCTCAAGGGTTTGACCCAGGTCGACGCCACCCACGTCGAGCTCATGCGCTCGTACGCGTCGAGCGATTCCCACGTGCTGCGCAAGCTCCGGCTCCCCAACGCACTACCGTTCCTGTTCACGTCACTCAAGATCGCCGCGTCGTTGGCTGTGATCGCCGCGGTCGTCGCCGAGTATTTCGGGGGAGCGCAGAACGGGCTCGGCTCCCGGATCACGTCGGCCGTGTCGAACTCGGCCAACGGCCGGGCGTGGGCCTATGTGGTTGCTGCCTGCGCGCTGGGGTTGACGTTCTATCTCATCTCACTCGTGCTCGAACGCCTGGCCATGCCCTGGCAGGCCAAGCGCCGGGGTGCGACGTGAGACCTTTGCGACGAGGCCGTTGCGACAAGATCGTTACAACAACAAGGTGTCTGTACCGAAGCAGACAGAACCAGAGGGGGTTCCAATGAGCAATCACAGATGGTTGAGGAGCGTCGTCGTGTTGGGCGCAGCCTTGACGTTGCTCGCCACAGCATGTGGCGACGACGACGATGACGCAACGCCGGCAGCTGATGGTGTGACCACAGCACCGGCAGCCGACGGAACGACCGCAACGCCGGCAGCTGATGGAGCGGGTTGTGCCACGGTCGACAGTGTGAAGCTGCAGCTGCAGTGGGTCACCCAGGCCCAGTTCGCCGGGTACTTCGCGGCCGACGACCAGGGCTTCTACGAGCGCAACTGCCTCAGCGTCGAGATCCTCGAAGGTGGGATCGAGATCGTGCCCCAGACCCAGCTGGCGACCGGGGCCGCCGACTTCGCGATCGCGTGGGTGCCCAAGGCCCTGGCGTCTCGCGAAGCAGGCGCGCTTATCACCGACGTGGCCCAGATCTTCCAGCGTTCGGGCACCCTCCAGGTGTCGCTCCTCGACGCCGGCATCAGTGAGCCGGCCGATCTCGAGGGCAAGAACGTGGGCAACTGGGGCTTCGGCAACGAGTTCGAGCTCTTCGCCGGGATCACCCTGGCTGGCCTCGATCCCGCGACCGACGTCAACCTGGTGGGTCAGCAGTTCGACATGCAGGCGTTGCTCGCGGGCGACATCGACGCCGCCCAGGCCATGATCTACAACGAGTACGCGCAGGTGCTCGAGGCCGAGAACCCGGCAACGGGCGAGCTCTACACGGCTGAGGACCTCACGGTGATCAACTGGAACACGGTCGGTACGGCCATGCTCCAGGACGCCATCTGGGCCAACAGCGAGAAGCTCGCCAGCGACCCGGCGTACCAGGACATCACCGTGCGGTTCATCAAGGCCTCGATCGAGGGCTGGGTGTTCTGCCGGGAGAACCCCGAGAGCTGCCGCGACATCGTCGTGGCTCGTGGCTCCACGCTGGGCCTGAGCCATCAGCTGTGGCAGATGAACGAGATCAACAACCTCATCTGGCCGTCACCGGCCGGAGCCGGGGTGATCGACCAGGCCCTGTGGGACCAGACGGTCAACGTGGCGCTCGAGGCCAAGAACCTCGAGGGAACGACCGTCATCACCAAGGCCCCCGACGCCGAGGCGTTCACGAACATCTACGTCGAGCAGGCGCTCGCGGAGTTGAAGGCTGAGGGCCTCGACGTCACCGGCGAAGCGTTCACGCCGTTGACCGTGACCCTCAATCCCGGCGGCGAGTAGGTACCACGGGTGCGCGGGAGGGGATCGCTCCCCTCCCGCGCGTCCTCCGATGCGAGGTGACACGAATGGTGATCGAGATGGGTTCGAGCGTGACGGCGGCCGACCCACGGGCGGGCGAGCGGATCCGGGCCGACGACCGCGCCCACGTGTTCCATTCGTGGTCGGCGCAGGGCCAGATCAACCCGCTCCCGGTGGCCGGCGCCCTGGGGTGCTGGTTCTGGGACTACGAAGGGAATCGCTACCTCGATTTCTCGTCGCAGCTCATGAACGTCTCGATCGGCCATCAGCACCCCAAGATGGTGGCGGCGATCAAGGAGCAGGCCGACCGTCTGTGCACCATCGGGCCCTCGATGGCCAACGACAAGCGAGGCGAGTTGGCCCGGATGCTGTCGGAGATCGCGGGCGGCGATCTCGACATGGCGTTCTTCACCAACGGTGGCGCCGAGGCCAACGAGAACGCCATCCGTATCGCCCGGCTGTACACGGGGCGCCACAAGGTCATGGCGTCGTACCGCTCCTATCACGGCGCGACCGCGGGGGCGATCACGCTCACCGGCGATCCGCGACGCTGGCCGTCGGAGCCGGGTATCCCGGGGGTCGTGAGGTTCAACGGCCCGTACGCGTACCGGTCGTCGTTCCACGCCGGCGACGACGCGCAGGAGTGTGAGCGGGCCCTGGCGCACGTCGAGGAAGTGCTGATGTTCGAAGGTGCCCACACGGTCGCCGCGATCATCGTGGAACCCATCGTGGGAACCAACGGGATCCTCGTCCCGCCCGACGGGTATCTCCAGGGACTCCGGTCGATCTGCGACCGTCACGGCATCCTGCTCATCTGCGACGAGGTCATGGCCGGCTTCGGACGGGCCGGGGCCTGGTTCGCCCATCAGCTCTGGGACGTCACCCCCGACCTGATCTCCTGTGCCAAGGGCATCAACTCGGGGTACGTGCCGCTCGGCGCGCTCATCATCTCCCGACGTATCGCCGAGGTGTTCAGCGACCGTCCGTTCCCCGGCGGGCTCACGTACTCGGGCCATCCCCTGGCCTGCGCCTCTGCTGTCGCGTCGATCAACGCCTTCCGTGAGGAGGGCATCGTCGAGAACTCCCGGCGCATCGGCGACGAGGTCTTCGCTCCGGAGCTCGGCGCCCTCGTCGCCCGTCATCCGTCGGTCGGCGAGGTGCGCGGCCGCGGATGCTTCTGGGGCGTGGAGCTCGTGAAGTCGAAGGCCAGCCGCGAGATGCTCGTCCCGTTCAACGCCTCGGGTCCCGATGCCGCGCTCGTCGGGGCGCTCACCAAGGCTGCGCTCGCCAAGGGGCTGTCGCTGTTCATCCACTGGAACGTCGTGATCGTCGCCCCGCCACTGGTCATCACGCCCGACGAGGCCCGCCACGGTGTGGCCATCCTCGATGACGTGCTCGCCATCGCCGACGAAGCCGCCGCCGCGGCTGGGTGACGGTGCGCGCCCGACCGGACGATCGGCGACCGCGCTAGAGCGCGGTGTCGAAGCGGCCGCTCGATACGGCGGTCGAGCCTGGTGAGGCCTCGCTGCCGTATCTCTCGCTGTACGTCTCGCCGTAGGTGAGCGAGAGCGACGCCATGGTGAGTCGATCGATGCGATCGACGACCAGGGCCACGGCCCGGGTGGCCACGTGCTCGCTCATCGAGCGCAGCTCCTCGATCTCGCGCACGAGACCGATCGACTTGTTGCGGAACCCCTCGAACGCGAGTTGCAGATGCGATGGTGCGTGGGCCGACATGACCGCGAGCGTGCATTCGGCCTCGGGGATGTCGAGCATGGCCGCGGCTTCGGCCACGATCACCGCACGCGACAGCTCGAGCCCGGCCAACGTCTGCTGGGCCTCGTTGAGGTCGTCGGACGCCCGGGCGAGGAATCGGGCGTCTCCACCGGCCAGGTGCAGTGTGCACAGCTTCATCCGGTAGAGGAGGCGGCGCAGCGCAGCCTGTTCCTGGTCGAGCACGTTCACCAACTGCACCAGCACCTGCTCATGCTTCATGGGGCTCCTGTCGGCAGAAGCCCGGAGAACTTGAGCGGCCAATGTCCCAAGACGCGCCTTCCGGTCGGGCCCCGGTGCTCAAGACGGCCTGGGCGGTGGCCGATGAGGTTGGTCGTGACGGTCTGCCGATCGGCAGGCGCCAGCGGGGAGGACATGTGGTCCAGCGACCACTGACTGAAGAGGAGCGGCTTTCGGCCAACGCCTTGGCCACCGCGCACCTCGACCTCGTCGCCCACGTGGTCAACCAGGTTGCGATGCGGTACCCCCGCCACGTCGACCGCCAGGAGCTCTGGAGCGCGGGCGCGTTCGGGCTGGTGGATGCAGCGCGCGCGTACAGGCCCGAGACCGGCATCCCCTTCCCGCGGTACGCCTCGATCCGTATCCGGGGCGCGATCATCGACTCCACCCGCTCACGCGACTGGGCGGCTCGGAGTGTGCGACGTGGATTCCGAGAGCTCCAGCTCGTCGAGGAGCGTTTCGAGAGCGAGCATGGTCGGCGACCGGCCGACGCCGAGCTGGCAAAGCTGCTGGGCATCACGCCCGACGATCTGCGTCTGCGCCGAGCTGCCGCGGTCAACGCCAGCCTGTTGCATCTCGATCAGCCCGATGTCGATGACATCCCCCTCGGTGAGCGTATCCCCGAGCAGTCGATCGACCGTCTTCCGGATCAGGCGTTCGACCATCGGGAGATGGTGGGAGCACTCGAGAAGGCCGTCGTGCACCTGCCGCCGATCCAGCGCGAGGTGATCGAGCGGTACTACCTCAAGAGCGAGCTGCTCCAGAGCATCGCCGAGTCGATGGATCTCACCGAGGCCCGGGTCTCACAGATCCGCTCGGAAGCCGTCAACTCGATGCGAGCCTACTTCGCGGTGATCTACGACGGCGTTCCCGACGTGGCCACCGATGCCCCCGGTAAGCGCAGTCGCGCGGCCTACGTTGCGGCCCTCACCGGGCAGGCACCGTGGGCGGGCGGCAGTGCCGACGCTCGGGCCTGACAAGGATCGGTGACCAACATGTCGGAGTCCCCCGAAGCTGGTGGTGCCGTCGCGACGGCTCAGCCCCCGACGCCGCCGGCCAAGGTCACCAGTGGACTGATCGTGACCTACTGGCTCTCGGATGCCTCGCGGCAGCGCATCACCGACGCCTGCCCGGTGGAGATCACAGACGATGGGCACCGGGCCGCGCAGGCGGATCTGATCGCCGTCTCGACGCGTGTGCCACGAGGGCGTTCGCTCGGCCTCGTCGAGGAGCTCCGTACCATCACGAACGCCCCGATCGTCGTGGTCTGCCACGCGGGCGGCGAGGCGGTGGCCATCGAGATCATGCAGGCCGGCGCCGCAGCCATCGTGGGTGAGGGCAACGAGCAGGGCATCAGGTCGTTCCTCGGGTACCCCGACAGCGAGGACTCGCTGAGCAGCTCGTACGAGAAGCGGGTCGACCGGTATCGAGCCGGCGACGCCTCGGCGCGCGGGCGCGACGAGATCACCAACCTGCCCGGGTCGTCAGCCTTCGAGCTGCGCCTGGCCGAGCTCTCCCAGGATCGGGTGCTCCCGCGTGTGGGATTCCTCGAGATCATCAACATGGAAGCCGCGATCAGGGGTATGGACCGCGAGGCCCTGCGGCTCCTCCGCCGACGGATGTCGCTGCTGCTCGCCGACCTGGCGCGGCAGGTGAATTCCGAGTTGTTCACGATCGACGAGGCCCGATTCGCGCTCCTCGCCAGCGACCTGTCGATCGCGGGCGCCCTCGAGCTCGGTCGGGAGATGGCCGAGGTCACCGCGACCTTCTCGCCCGTCAACAGCGAGGCGCTCAGGATGGCCATGGGCCACGCCGGCCCCGAGGTCGCGTCCGACGTTCGCATCGCCAGGGAGTTGGCGGAACGGGCCCTGGAGGCCGCACGCAGTATCGAGGGGGGCGGAACGGTCTCGGCGGACGAGCTCTCGAAATCGCTCGCCTCGAGCACCGAGCTGGAAGCGGCCCTGAAGCTGGCGGCGCACGTCGACGAGATCGACGGGTATCCGGGATCGCACAGCTCGCGCGTGGCCGACTATGCCGGTGAGCTCGCCAAGCAACTCGGCTACGACGGGCAGGAGTTCGTGCGGATCCGTCTGGCCGCTCTGTTGCACGACATCGGGAAGGTCGGATTGCCCGATGACGCGATGATGGAACCGCCGACCGACGGCGACCCGGAGATGATCGACCGGTGGCAGCAGCACGCGATTCGGAGCGACCGGTACGCGCGGGTGTCGGCCGGGCCCGACGTGTCGAAGGCGATCCGGGCCCATCACGAGCATTGGGACGGCACCGGGTTCCCCGATGGGCTCGCGGGCGAGGAGATCCCCCTCGGGGCTCGCATCATCGCCGTGGCTGACGCCTACGACAGCTGGAGCAACCCGATCACCGGATCGGCGGCCCGGAAGGCGTTCACCATGAGCGAGGTCGTCGCCAGGCTCCAAGAAGGCGCCGGGGTGCGCTTCGACCCCATGGTCGTTCGCGCTGCCCTGGAGCTCTTCGGCTCGGGCTGATGCAGGAGCCGGTCCCCTCGGGCCGGTCCCCTCGGGCCGTGATCGGTCCCGGACACTTTGCGCTCCGGGATGAACGCGCGAACCCCCGGCTGGCCGCGCTGTTCGTCGCCGAGACCCGTCAGAGCGGCTTGGGGATACCGGTGTCGTTCGTGTCGAGGAACTGGGCCACGCTGGCGATCCCCCAACCGGTCAAGCGCAAGGCGATCCGGACCGCGACGTAGGTGATGGCGGCTCGCTGTCCGGCGTCCGACACGGTGATCTGATCCTTGAACAGCATCCAGGCGGTCGGTACGAGGGCCAGCAGCCCGAGCACGCCGATCAGCCGGCGCAACGGGCTCGTCCTGCCCGGGAGCGTGGCCGACCGGACGGGGCTCGCAGCTTCGGCGATCGTGCCTGTCGGCGCGTCGAGAGGATCGAGCCCCGTGTCGGTGACGTCGATCGGTCCCGGTTGCGCCTCGTCGGGGTCCATGGCCGGCTCCTCGTCAGTGACGGTCGATCAAGCCACGCAGAGCGATGGCGACGTCGACCGGCTGGGTGCGGACCAGTTGGTTGCCCAAGGTTCCGTACGCCAGCCCCACGTCGTAGGTCGCGCACAGCTGCAGGGCTCGGATGAGCCCGTCGTCACCGACCCACGAGACCACTGCCGGCTCCTGGGCCACGAGGTCCTTCCAGGGCCCGCCGGCCACGACATGCAACCAGCGATCACCCCGGACACGATCGAACCATGACCGTGACGCAGCGTCCTCGGTGCGCATCCGCAGCGCCACCGAGCCCCCGTAGGGCGGGTCATCGGGGTAGCTCACCAACGGCACGTCGAGGGCCTCGGCCACCCGGTCGAGGCGGGGGCCGGCAATGACCGAGGACCCGGCAGGGAGCGGTCGGCAATAGGGGCTGACGGCGCCGGCGATCGCGTAGATCCAGCCGGCGTCGTCGTCGGGATCGAGATCGAAGGTCGACCGGCAGATCGTGAGGGGAACGCCCCGGTGGACGAGCGCGTCGGTGCTCCATCCGATCGCTCCCTGACCCGGCGTGACGAATGTGTCGTACGTGGCGGCGAGTCGGCCTCGTCGTGGCGATGCCGTGATCGTGGGGGCAGTGGTGGGGGCGGCCGTGGTTGCGGTGGCCGTTGCGGTGGTCGTCGGACGTGTCGATTCGGCGGTCGATTCGGCGGCCGATTCGATGGCCGATTCTGCCGCCGATTCTGCCGCCGATTCTGCGCGAACATGGGTCTGACCAGGCACGGGATCACCGCTGCGATCAGCGTTGGTGGCACCGTTTCGGCGCGGGGTTGCGGGTTCGGGAGGGGGGCTCGTGATCTCGGGGAGGTCGGCGATGGCCTGTCGGAGGATGTGCTCGACCGCAGCCGGCGCGGCCCGGCGAGGTGACGTCGACGGCCGGGGCGGGGTTGGGACCGTGATCGGTCGATCGGCCCGACCCCGCCCAGGTGCCGTGTGGTCCTGGACCGCCCGGTCTTGGACCGCCTGGTCCAGAGACTGCCGCGGCGTCGGAACGGGAACCGGTCGACGCCAGGTCGAGCTCTCCGACGGTGCCGCGTGCGACGGTGCCGACGCGGACTCGCCCATCGCGCCGGCCATCGCGCCCGATCCTCCGGTGAGACCCTCGCCTGGTCGGTCGCGTCGCTCCCGGAGGTGCTCGCGCAAGGCAGCGCCGAAGTCCTGCTCGCGATCGTCGACCCGGTCCGACAACAGATCGAGCACCCGATCGACGCCAACCGGTGCCCCGCTGGGATCGTCCCGGTCGTTCGAGCGTCGCGACTCCAGCGGAGTGCGCGTCGGTGACGGTGCAGCTCCGGCGCTGGATGCGCTCTGGGCCGTGATCTGGACCATCTCCTTGGCGAAGAACCCGGCCAGTCCGCCGCGTTGGATTCGCTCGGCCGAGACGATGCGGGCGTCGTCGCCGAGCTGGGCCGCCACCTGCGCCAGCGCCTGCTCGGCGGTCGGCGCTTCGACCACGATGATCCCCTCGTCGATGTCGAGCGTCACCGGCGCACGTCCGCCCGAGGCGGCCGATGGGCCCGACGAGGACCGGAACGTCGTGGGTTCGTACAGCTCAGACTTCGACTCGGGCATGGCCGATCACTCCGATCGTGACGAGCTCCAACGAGTTCGGGAGCTCGGGGTAGGCGATGACGTTCGTCTCGAGGCCCAGGGCCTGGAGCAGCCGGTGCAACGGATTGCGCAGGGCTTGGCTGCACACGACGGCGACCGGGTTGGCGCCGTCGTTGCCCGTGGCCACGATGGTCTGGATCTCCTGCTGGATGTGGTTGGTCCGCTGGGGCTCGAGGACGAGACGGACCTCGCCGTCGATCTCGCGCAGCGACTCGTGGAGCTGGGTCTCCTGCTGCGGATCGAAGACGATGATGGCCAACTTCCCCTGGGGGGCCAGCGCCGCGATGATCGCCGGGGCCAGCGCCACCCGGGCCGCGGCCACGAGCGTCTCGACCGACCGGGTCTCGCGGGCCTTGCCCGAGATGGCCTCGGTGATGCGACCGAGGTCGCGAATGCACACGGCGTCGTCGAGGAGCCCGCGCAGCACGGCGTGGAGCGTGCTCAGCGGGAGATGCTCCGAGCCGATCTCGTTGGCCAGGAGGGGCTCCTCGTAGCGCAGGCCTTCCACGAGCATCTGCACGTCCTGGCGCGACAGCAGCCGGGCGGCGTTGCGGCGCACGACCTCGGCGAGGTGGGTCACGATCACCGACGATCGGTCGACGACCGTGGCGCCGGTCGCTGCGGCTGCGGCCCGGTTGTGGACCGGTACCCAGAACGCTGTGAGCCCGAAGACCGGCTCGATCGTGTCGGTACCGCCGAGGTTGCGCAGGTCACGCCCATCGCCCATCGGCAGCGCGAGCACCTGGTCGCGTGGGGCCGTCCCCTTCGCGGTCTCGGTGCCCTGCACGAGCACGCGATACGACGTGGGGTCCAGGGTCACGTCGTCGCGAGTCCGCACGAACGGCATCACGACGCCGAGCTCCATGGCGATCTGGCGGCGCAACGCCCGGACCCGCTCGAGGAGGTCCCCACCTCGAGCCGTGTCGATCAGATCGAGGATGTCATAGGCCAGGTGCAGCTCGAGGGGCTCGACCCGCATCTCGCCGATGATCGCCTCGGGCGTATCGGGATTGACCTTGACGGCCGGAACGTCGTCGACGGGACCGCCCCCGAGCGCATCTGGCATCGGCCGGCTCCCGAGGAGGAACATGGTCCCGGCCACGAGGATGAACGGCAGCTTCGGCAGGCCCGGGAGCAGAGCGAAGATGCCGATGACGATGCCGGCTATGCGCATGTTGCGGCCCCCGCCGAGCAGCTGGGTGCCGACGGAGCTTCCGAGGTCGTCACCGGTGCCCACCCGGGTGACGAGCAGACCGGTCGAGATCGAGATCAGCAGCGCCGGGATCTGAGCGACGAGGCCCTCGCCGATCGTCAGCAGGGAGTAAGTGGTGATGGCTTCGCCGAAGCTCATCCCCTTCTGGCCGACCCCGATGGCGAAGCCACCGAGCAGGTTGACCATCACGATCACGATCCCGGCCATCACGTCGCCCTTGACGAACTTCGACGCGCCGTCCATCGCCCCGTAGAAGTCGGCTTCCTTGGCGACGAGCCGCCGCCGCTCGCGGGCGCCCTCTTCGTCGACGAGCCCGGAGGTCAGGTCGGCGTCGATCGCCATCTGCTTGCCGGGCATGGCGTCGAGCGTGAAGCGGGCCGCGACCTCGGCGACGCGTCCGGCGCCGTGGGTGATCACCGCGGCCTGGATGACGATCAGGATCAAGAAGATGACGAGGCCGACGACGACCGACCCGCCGATCACGATGTGGCCGAAGGTCTCGATCACCTTGCCGGCATGGCCGTGGATCAGCACCAGGCGGGTGGCCGCCACCGACAGCGACAGCCGAACCAACGTCGTCACCAGGAGCAGCGACGGCATGATCGAGAAGTCGACGCTGTCCTTCAAGAGGATGGTGGTGATGAGGATGAGGATGGCCACGCCGATGTTCAGCGTCAGCATGATGTCGAGGACGAACGGCGGGACGGGCAGCACCATCATCAAGAGGGCGCCGATGACGAACATCGGCAGCGCACCGTTGGCCATGCGGTTCTTCATGCGATCCCTCTGAGTCGACGGCGGTACGCCGTGGCGATCACGACGGCAACGGCCTCGTAGAGCATCGACGGGATGTACTGACCCACCTTGCAGCGGCGGTAGATGGCTCGAGCGAGCGGGGGGTCTTGTTGGACGAGCACGCCGTGGCGGTAAGCCAGCTTCCGGATCTTGAGCGCCAGGTGGTCGGCGCCCATGGCCACGACTCGCGGCGCGGGCTCACCGTCGACGTACTTGAGCGCCACGGCGTAGTGCGTCGGGTTCGTGATCACGACGTCGGCGTTGCCCACCTCGCTCATCATCCGGTTCCGGGAGAGCTCCTGGGCTCGACGGCGCCGCTGGCCCTTGATTCTCGGGTCGCCTTCGTTGCTCTTGTGCTCTTCCTTCACCTCCTGCTTCGACATCCGGATCTGCTTGTTGATGCGCCGCTTGGCCACGAGGTAGTCGGCCGCCCCGATCACGAAACCGAGCACGACACCCCGCACGAGGGCCAACCACACCATCGTGCTGGTGCTCGTCACCCAGGCCGACAGCGACTTGGCCGTCGAGAAGCCCGCCATCCAGTTGGTGATCGGGCCCTTGACGGCGAGGAAGAAGATCCCGACCTTGAGGGACTCCTTCAGGAGGGTCCAGCCGGCCCGACCGGGCTTGAGCTGTCCGAGCCCCCGCTTCAGGCTCAGGTTCGAGAGCTTGGGCTTGGCGGCTGCTATGGCGAAGGCGAAGCCGGTCTGGGCGAAGCCTCCGACCACCCCGAGCACGAGCGCGGTACCGAGAAACGGCGCCGCGCCGACCAGGAACATCCTCGATGCATCCCCGGCCAGGGCATCGCGGGAGATCCCAGCGCCGGCGTTGGCCCAGATCCCACGGGCGCCATCCACGATGCTGCCGGTCACGAGGGGCACGAAGGCCTTGATCGCGATGAGGCCGGCCAGGAGCGACAGGGCAGTGGAGACCTCGACCGACTTCACGACCTGGCCCTCACGGCGCGCGTCGCGCTTGCGTTTGGGTGTCGCTTTCTCGGTACGTCCTTCGGCCTGGGCCACAGCCTCGCGCTTTCGCGGGGAGCGCCGATCCGTGGCTCCGGGTGATGCCGACCCGACGGGTCGCGACCCATCCTGGGTCAGGAGCAGCTATCGGCACGTCGGTGGCGCCCCTTGAACGACGGATCGGGGCGAAGCGGACGAATGCCCTTATGGCCGCAGGCCGCGGAGCACGTCGGTGGTGATGCGGGGGATGTCGTTGAGGAGCCCCTGCTCGAAGGGGGAGAACAGCATCAGCACGATCCCCACGGTCGAGAGCGTCAGCAGCAGCTTGATCGGCATGCCCAGCATGAACACGTTCATCTGCGGCGCGAACCGGTTGGCGATGCCGAGGACGGCATCGGTGACGAACAGCGCCGCCATCACCGGCGCAGCCAACTCGATGCCGGCGACGAAGATGCGCGAGATCAGGGGCAGGATCAGGTTGCCCAGTCCGTCGCTCACGGAGATCGTGCCGTCGAGCGGGATGGCGTCGACGCTGGTTGCCATCCCGGCGATCATCAGGCGATCGCCCCCGATCAGGAAGAACACGGTGAGCGAGGTCATCGAGAACATGCGGGTGAACAGCGCCGAGTTGTGGCCCGAGACCGGATCGAACAGGGCCGAGTTGGCGAGCCCCGACTGCACGTCGATGAGATCGCCGGCGATGGCGAAGAGATGGAACAAGAACCCCGTCAAGAGCCCGATCATCAGGCCCACGGTGAGGTTGATCGCCGCGCCGTACACGATGCGCACCACGGTGAGCTCGGTGGACACCGGGTCGGCGAGGAACAGCCCCACCGACATCACCAGTGCCAGGCGACCCAGCCGGGGGAGGGATCGGTTGAATGCCGGCGACGCCGCGACGAACGCTCCCATCCTCGTGACCGAGAACAAGAAGCCCGCAACCCAGTGGGCGTTGATCGTGATGTCCATCAGCTCACCATCTCGGGGATCCCACCCCAGAGGTTGGTGACCCAGGTGACCATCTCGTGCATCATCCAGTTCCCGGCGAGGAGGATGATCACCGCCGAGACGACGAGCTTGGGCACGAAGGTGAGCGTCATCTCCTGAATCTGCGTGACCGTCTGCAGCAGCGAGATCGCCACGCCCACGACGAGGCTGGCGATCAACAGCGGCGCCGACACCTTGGCGCCGAGCACCAGGCCGCTGCGAACGAGATCGAGAACTTGCGCGTCGGTCATGGCGCTACGTGACTCCTTGGACGGATCGGACCACCGAGCCGATGATGAGGTTCCACCCGTCGACCAGCACGAACAGGAGGAGCTTGAGCGGCAGGGAGATGAACACCGGCGGGAGCATGACCATGCCCATCGACATCAGCACCGACGACGCCACCAGGTCGATGATGAGGAACGGCACGAAGATCACGAAGCCGATCACGAAGGCGTGGCGCAGCTCGGAGATCACGTAGGCCGGGATGAGTGTCGTCGGCGAGATGTCCTCGTTGCTCTCGGGCTTGGGCTGATCGGCCAGGTTCACGAACAGGGCCAGGTCCTTGTCGTCGACCTGGCGGAGCATGAACTTGCGCAACGGGTCGAAGCCCTTCTCGAACGCCTCGCCCGCCTCGATCTCGTTGTTCAGCATGGGCTGGACGGCGTCGTCGTTGATCTGCACGAAGATCGGGCGCATCACGAAGACCGTGAGGAACAGAGCCAACCCGACCAGGACCTGCGTCGGTGGCAGGGTCTGGGCGCCGAGGGCGTTGCGGGTCAACGACAACGTGATGATGAAGCGCGTGAAGCAGGTCGTGAGCAACAAGACCGAAGGGGCGATCGAGGCCACCGTCATCAGGAGGATGATGACCACCGTGCGCGAGAGCGTGCCTTCGCCCGAGTCGACCTTGATGTTGATGTCGTTGGGGTCGTTGGGGGCGTCGGGCGATTGCACCTCGACCAGGGGATCGGGCTCACCGATCACGGGCGGGTCGACGGTCAACACGGGGTCGGGCGGCACGCTGGGAGCTTCCTGGGCGCGCACGTCGGGCGCGTTGGCGACACCGAACGACAAGACGATGAACATCGCGCCGGCGCACAGCCACGACCACGAGCGCACCTTGGCCAGGATCGCGGCCCGCCGCGCAAGAACCTCGGGGGGAAGAGCCTGACGATGGTTGGAGAGACTGCGACGGACGCTGACGTTACGAGACTGCACGGGATGGCCGTCGGTCGGGCGCTCGCAGCGTCATCAGCTGCAAGCGCGCAACGAGGCCCATCCGTGGCCCAGTATGTGCATCCGTGGAGGAATCAAGGGTGCTGACCGAGGAGTCGAACTGCTCGGGGACTTCATCGGCGACGGGTGCCGCGCCAGCATCGGCGCCACCGGTCGCCTGCGATCCGGGGGCGCTCGCTTCCAAGCGGCTCTCGACGTGCCCGGTGACCGGGAGCTCCGAGAGGAGCGACACCGAGTGCTCGCTGGCACCGACGAGGAACCGCTGGGTTCCCACCTCGATGACGGCGACGCTCGCGCCTCGCGCCAGACCGGCTCGGCCGATCACGCGAATCGGGACGCGCCCCACCATCGCCTGCCGACGGAGGCTGCGGCCGCGGCCGCGCTGGGTCCACCAGCGCAGCACGAAGAGCCCGCCCACCACGAGGACGAGCGAGACCACGAGCCGAACGATGTCGGCCGTCGTCATCGACTCGCCTCGCGGCTGGTCGAACGAAGGAAGGTGTGAGAGCGCATCGGATTCGCGATCGCAGGTGCGATGAGCGTCAGAGCAGGGCCTTGGCGATGGCACCGACGACGCGGCCGGCCTCGAAGGGCTTGGCCACGAAGTCGCGGGCGCCACTGCTGATCGCCTCGACGACAAGTGACTCCTGGCCCATGGCCGAGCACATGATGATCCGGGCGTTGCCGTCGATCGATCGGATCTGCTTGAGCGCCTGGACCCCATCCATGTTGGGCATGGTGATGTCCATCGTCACGAGATCGGGCTTGAGCTCGGCGTACTTCGCGCAGGCGTCGACGCCGTCGGTCGCCTCACCGACGACCTCGTGTCCCGCCTCGCTGAGGATCTTCTTGAGCACCGTCCGCATGAACGCTGCATCGTCGACAACCATGATTCGTGCCATTTCAGTTGGCCTTCCTGTCCGATGGATCGATGACTTCACTGACTCGGACGCCGAGCTCGTCGTCGACCACCACGACATCACCTCGGGCGACGAGCGTTCCGTTGACCAGGATGTCGACGGGAGCACCCGCGATCCGGTCGAGCTCAACGACGCTGCCGGGCCCGAGGCCCAGCAGTTCCTTGACCTTCAAGGTGGTCCGTCCGAGCTCGACGGTCACGTTGAGGGTCACGTCCGACAACTTGGCGATGTCGGCCTGTGATGCCGGTGGGCCCACCGGAGCCCGGAGCTCGGGGAAGGACGCCGGCTGAACTTGAGGCGCCGGCGCCGCTGCGTATCCAGGCGGGGGCGCGGCCGCGGCCGCATACGACGGCTCGGACGCCGGGGCGTAGACAGGGGGGGGAGCAGCTGCGGGCGCGGCCGCAACCGGCGGTGGCGGCGACGCAGCGACAGGTTCGGACGGCGACGGGGTCGAGCCGCCCGCCATGTGGGCTTCGACGCGCTGGATGAGCCCGGCGGCGAGCTCCCGGTCCATGAGCCACGACAACCGGCCCGTCATGTTGGCGCCGATCTGCACGTTGAAGCTGATCGTGCAGGTGCGCGTGGTGTCGAAGCCGATGTCGATGTCTTCGCGCTCGAGGATCTCGATGAACGGGGGCGTGATGTCGACGAGCCCGCCGACGATCTCGCCGAGCGCCCGGGCCGCGCCGGCGATGAGCTGGTTCATCGCCTCGCCGATGGCAGACATGCCGAACTCGCCGAGGATCTCCTCCTCCGGGAGGTCCATGCCCTCGGTCATGAGCTTGACGATCTCGATGGTCTGCTCGGTCGGCAAGAGGAAGACCGAGTGCCCGGAGACCGCGCCGGTGAGCTCGACCCGCACGACCACCGAACGACCTTCGGGATAGGCATCGTCGGGGACACCCTCGTCGACCTGTGGCGTCGTGATGCTGACGGGTACCCCCAGGAGGCCGGCCAGGTTGGTGGCCCCGGCGCCCATCATCATGTTGCCGATCTCACCCACCGCGTCGTTGAAGAACTCGGTGGAAGTGGAGGTGGTGCTCATCGTCGTCCCCGGATGTGTCCGCTCGGGCGCGCGCCGTCTCGGTGGAGACGGGTCGAGTGGTCCTGTGTCATTGGTCGACCAACCAGTCGGTCAGCTGGAGGGCCAATCTCCGCCCCACGCGTCCGACGTTGCCTTCGAGGACCTCGCGGCCCTCGACCGTGCCGATCACTGGCTCTCCCACCCGATGATCGAGTCGCAGCACGTCGCCTGGTCGCAGCGTCGCCACGTCGATCGCCGGGATCTTGCTGACCCGCAGACGGACCGTGATCGGGACGTCCACCTCGCGGAGATGTGCGTTGAGCGGTGGAATCCCGCTCGAGTTGGCGCTCATCAGGCTGGGACGGTCTTCGGTCCACACCTGACGCTCGAGCCGTTCCATCGCCGGCTGCAGGGTCGAGAACGGATAGCAGAGCGTCAAGAGACCGTCGGTGCGGCGGGTCGACGTGACCGACATTTGATACGACAACAGCAGCGCCATCTCCGACGGAGCCACGGCCTGGACGAAGTTCGGGTTGAGCTCCACCGAGCTGACCGTGGGCGTCACCTCGAGCACGTCGGCGAAGGTCTCCTTCAATGCCGAGCAGGCGGCGTCCATCAGGACGCGTATGAGGGTGATCTCGAGATCGGTGGGACGCCGCAGGGGGATGGGCCGCCCGGGCCCGCCGAGCATGCGGTCGACCAGGGTCAACGCCATCTGGGTCGAAAGCTCGATCACGGCCTGGCCGGGCCATGGAGCGAGGTTCAGAATCGTGAGCACGGTCGGGTTGGCCATCGACCGGATGTAGTCCTGATAGGTGATCTGGTCGGTCGCCAGCGGTTCGACGTGCACGACCGCCCGGAGCTGCTGGGTCACGAGCCCGGCGAAGCGCCGGGAGAAGAGCTCGTGTGACGCCTCGACCGAGCGGATGAGCTCACGGGTGAACTTGCTCGGGCGGCGGAAGTCGAATTCGACGTAGTTCTTCGTCGGCGTGGACGCGACCGACTGCGGGCGCATGGCGGCGAGCAGCGCATCGATCTCCGTCTGGCTGAGTTTGCCGTCCGCCATCTCGTCCGTCTCGTTCCGCTATGTACCGTTCGTCATCTATCGGCCACCGATCCGCCGTCTGTAGGAAGACCTCGTCCGACTCCGACTCCGAGCCGGGCCGCCGTGGCCTACTTCTGGATGACGAGCTCGGTGACGATGACCCCGTAGATGTCGCGGTCACCGAAGATCTCGAACGCCGCTTCGGTGAGCTCGTCTTCGAGCATCACGGTCCCGTCCTCCGACTCGAGCTCCTCGGACGTGTGGGCTCGGACGATGTCGGTGGCGGCAGCTCGCATCCGGGGGAACTTCTTCTCCAGGGCCACGACCGGGTCGACCGCGCCCGCTCCCTGATCTGGAGCCGGGGTCACGACCTGCGGGGCGCCGACGCGTCCACCACCGAAGCCGCCGGGGACGACCGGGAGGCCGTCGGCGAGGACCGTCTGCGATGCGCCGGGGAGCGCGTGAGCCTCGTCCTCGGTTCCCGGTTGCACGCCGTGCCCGGGGAGCACCAGGGCGATCCCTACACGGGCATAGGCCGTCGTGGTCTCGTCGGCCAGGTTCACGACCAGGGGCTCGCCGACGTCGACGGCATCGCCCGGCCACATGGCGGTCGTGGTCGTCACCGCCGAGGCGTCCTTCGACCCCCCGATGGGCAGGAAGCCCATCTTCCAGGCCGCGGCCAGCGCGACCACGATGATGATCTTCTTCTTGTTGTCCTTCTTCGGGGGCTCCTCGCCTTCAGCGAGGGGCTTGCCCTTGGCCTTCTTGGCCATCTTCGGTTCCTCCGTCGCATCGCAGGCCGTCTCCGGTCAGCGATGAATCAGTCGTCGTCGTCCTCACCGGTGAGACGAACCGGCGCCAGTTGGAGCACAGGAGCAGGAGGACCCGACCGCATGTCCTGAGCCGCCACGAGCACCGATGCCCGGAACGTCCGCGCTGCCTCGACGACCTGCTCGGGTCGCTCGGCCACGGCGTACTTCCGGCCGTCGGCGAGCGTGACCATCGTGTCGGGGGTCGACTCGATGCACTCGATGAGGTCGGCGTTGAGGAAGAGCGGCTCGCCCTTCAGGCGATGAACGAGGATCACGTGGTACCTCCGGGTTGTTCCCCTGTGACCCACTCGTCGGACGAAGTGCCGAGGAGTTAACGACCGGTGCGTGCGACAGGCGCGGCCCCGGGATCAGCGCTTGAGGTTCACGAGCTCGTTCAGCATCTCGTCCGAGGTCGTGATGATGCGGGAGTTGGCCTGGAATCCACGCTGGGCGATGATCATCGAGGTGAACTCCCGGGCCAGATCGACGTTCGACATCTCGACCGCGCCGGCGATGAGCGTGCCGCGGTTCCCCGTGCCGGCCGTCCCGATGATCGGCTGACCGGAGTTGACCGTCTGGCTGAAGTTCGAGTTCCCCTGCCGGGTGAGACCCGTGGGGTTGTTGAACGTCGCGATGGCGACGCGAGCCAGCACCTTGGTGGCGCCGTTGGAGAACTGGCCGGTGACCGAGCCGTCGCCTCCGATGGCGAAGTTCCGCAGGGACCCGATGGCCTCGCCGTTCTGCGTGAACGCCGCGGCCGTCGATGCACCACCGAACTGCACCAGCGGGCTGCTGCCGGTGAGGTCGAGCACGACGGTCATGGTGTTCGCGCCGGCGATCGCGATCGCGGTAGGCGTGATGTTGCCCGACGTGAGCTGGCCCGTCGGGCTGAACGTGACCGCGGCGACCGTGCCGGCACCCGCCCCGTTCATGTCGATCGTTGTCACACCGTCGAGGAGTCCGGCGGCGTCCCACGCGTTCGTCGCGGTCTTGGTGAAGGTGACCTGGAGCTGGTGGGCTCGCCCTTCGGAGTCGTACACCCCGATGGTGGTGACCGACTGCGTGGCGACCGGGGCGTCGGCCGAGAGGTTCCCGCCGATCGAGGCCGTCGTCGTGGGGGTGGGGTCGATCACCTGGCCGATCGGCAGGGTGATGTCGGCGACGGTCGTGTTGGTGTCGATCACGCCCACCGCGTTCGGGACCCACCCCTGGACCTTGAGGCCATCGGGGTTGACGAGGTAGCCATCCTCGTCGAAGTTGAACGCCCCGGCCCGGGTGTAGGTCTGGTCGGCGGGATTCTGCGTGACGATGAAAAAGCCGTCACCCTGCACGGCGAGGTCGGTCGAGCGGCCCGTCACCTGGGTGGCACCCTGGGTGAAGACACCGTCGACAGAGGCCACGATCACACCGAGGCCGAGCTGGATGGGGTTCGTGCCACCTCGCCCCGCCGCGCTGCTGCCGGAGGCTCCACGAACGGTCTGGGACAGCGCCTCTTGAAAGGTGACCTGGGATGCCTTGAATCCGGCGGTGTTGACGTTGGCGATGTTGTTGCCGACGACGTCCATCATCGTCTGGTGGGCTCGCAGACCGGAAACACCGGAGAACATCGATCGCATCATGGTGGGTTGGGGCTCCTTGCTCCGTGGGGAACGCGTGGTGCTCGGGCGGGCTGAGCGGTAGCTCAGGGGGTGGTCGGGGTGGTGCTGGTGGCCGGGCCCGGGGTGGCACCCGTGGTCGGGGTGGTGCTGGTGGCCGGGCCCGGGGTGGCACCCGTCGAGGCCGGCGGGACGCCGACGCTGATGACCGCAGTGATCGGCACCTTGCGGGCGCCCATCACGAGGACGGGCCCGTCGGTGCTGACCTGGACCCGGTCGATCACCCCGGTGACCGTCTCACCGTTGTCGAGCGCGGTCACGCTGCGACCGATGAGGCCGGTGGCGGTCGACATCTGGGTGTAGCCCATGGTCGTCTTCTGGGCTTCCGACAGGGCCTGCAGCGTCTCGACCATGGTGAACTGGCTGGTCTGCGCCATCATCTGCGTGCCGTCCATGGGCTCCATGGGGTTCTGGTACTTGAGCTGCGCGATGAACAGCTTCAAGAAGGCGTCCGAGCCCAGGCCCCCGAGGATGGAGCTCCCTCCCACCACCTGTCGGGGCGCAGCGACGGCGGGTCCTCGGGGCACCGTCGTGATCGGCTGGTACGTGACTTCGGGCATCTCAGATCCTCAATCCGCTCGGTACCGCTCCGGGCCCGTCGCCCGCGCTGCGGCGAGATCGCCGCGGTGATCCGTCGTCGGTCATCGGCCGAGCGCGGTCGCCGTTGGGCGGTGGACGCTCGTCGTCGGTGCCGGAGCGGGAGTGGCCCTGACGTCGGGCCGAGCTGTCCCCGAGGCTGAAGCCCCGATCTGCGAGTGCCCGATCGAGGTCGCGGGCCAAGGAGCCGAAGGCCTCACGGTCCGAGCCGTCGCCGGCCGACATCGCCGATCCCCCGACGATGCGAACGTGGACCTCGGTTCCGCGCAGCGCCACTTCCACCCGGGCGCCGGCGAGCTCGGGGAGCTCGACGAACATCCGCCGAGGCGGGGGAGCGTGCTCGAGACGCTCGACGATGTCCATCAGCCGCTGGGCTGCGGTGCTCGTCGGTGCCGGGGTCTCCGAAGGAACGATCTTCGGCTCGACCAGGCTGTTCGGACCGGTGAGCGAGCCTGCCGGAGCCGCTGGTCCTGTCGTCGCGGTGGCGCCCACGATCGGGGTCTCACCTACCGGTCGGGGCCCGCTCGTGGTCGCCGGTGCACTCTCCGTGAGCTCGGTCGAGATGGGCGCCCCCGCGGCCGCGGCCGCGGCGAGCTGGGCCGCGGCACCCGGGTCGGCCGTCGCGATCGCCATCGGCGTCGCATCGGTGGTCTGTGGGCGCTCGGTCGGTGCGGCGACGTCGGAGGTGGCGACCTGATCGTCGTCGGCTTCGCTGGTGTCGTCCGCTGTTTCGCCGCCGAGAGCAGCGCTGGCGGCCGTGTCCGTGGTCGCAACGGCCGCCGTGCTCGCGCTCGGGGTCGTCGCAGCGGCAGCGTCGGTCGGCGCCAGCTCGTCTTCGGCGGCACGGGCACCCGACGTTGCCTTCGAGACCGGGCTGGCGACGACTCCGGCGAGGACAGTGGCCGCCGTCACGGGGACCGGATCGACGGCGATCGGCGTCGCTATCGACGGTTCGGCTCCTGGCGTCACCGCGGCAGGCGCTGTCGCGGTCGGGCTCGGGACGGGTGTGGCCGAGACCGGTGCGGGCGAGCCCGGCGCCACGTTGAGCTCGGTCGTCGCCGGTGCGAGGGCAGTCGCCGCGGTGCTCGCATCGGCCGTCGCTCCCGACGCCACCGTCGCCGCCGCGTTGGCTGGGCTCGTGTGCCCGTTCGGGGTGTCGGCCAGGGCGGCGACGGCCGGTGCGGTCCGGCTCGCGTCGACGGCGTCGACTGCGCTGGACGCGGGCGCACCGATCGCTGCGACGACGACGTCACCAGGTCTCTCGGTCGTCGGCGGTGCCGCAAGTTGGGGAGCGGCCGTCGTCGGCGCCGCCACGGCGGTCGGGCTCACCGACGCGCTCGGGTGCGGATCGTGCTCGAGCCGTCCGGAGCGCGAGGCCCCTGTCTCCTCGGTCTCCTCGGTCTCCTCGGTGGCCTCGGTCTCCTCGGTGGCCTCGGTCTCCTCGGTGGCCCCTGTCTCGTCGGTGGCCCCTGTCTCCTCGGTGGCCTCGAGGTCGTCGGTGCGGTCGACCATGGCGGGCTCGTTGCTTGCCGGCGCGCTCGGTCGAACCGCGCGCGCTGCGGGAAGCCGATGGTCGTGATCACGGTCGCGCAGCGCGCGGTCGCCGGCAGGCCGGCGGTCGGTGCGGGGCCGTGCTTCAGTCGTCGGGGTGTCGAGCTCGCTCTGCAGGACCGTGCTGAAGGCGGACGACGTGCCCGCCCCGCGGATCCGTGGGGCTCCGAGAGCGTCGACGGCTCGGATGCCGGTGAGCTCGGCCCTTCCGCTAGCGACGATGGTGGACGCGATGTTCATGTCGGGCCTCCCAGGAGGCGGTAGCGATCGAGAACCCTGCTCACGTAGGCGCGGGTCTGGGGGATGTCGGGAACACCGCCGGCCTCGTCGACCCGGCGAGGACCGGCGTTGTACGCGGCCAGGGCCAGGTCGAGGCGACCGAAGCGGTCGAGGGCGGATCGGAGGTAGCGGGCGCCGCCGTCGAGGTTCTGCAGCGGATCGTCGGGATCGACTCCGAGCCCGGCCGCGGTGGCTGGCATGAGCTGAGCGAGACCCCGGGCCCCGGCTTCGGAGACGGCCTCAGGCCGGAAGCCCGACTCGGTCCAGACCAGCGCGCTGAGCAGTCGAGGGTCGACGCCGTTGCGGGCAGCCGCATCCCCGATGGCTCCGCTCCAGGGCATCCCCGCCTCGGGCAGTGCCGCCGCCCACGAAGGATCGATCGGAGCGCTGGGGTCGAACAGGTCGGCCACGGCCGGGATCGTCGATGCGGTCCCGGCGAGCCCGGTGGTCGAGCCCACGCGGGGATAGGCCGAGGCCGTCGAGAGCAGCGCGTCGGCTGCAGCGGTGGTCGATGTCTCGGGGAGGCTCTCGGCGACGGCATAGACCGGGCCGGTCGGGCGGCGCTCCGCAGCAAGCATCATGTCGTCGAACGTGGGGCCCGACGATCTGCCCGCGCCCATGCTCGAGCGCAGCTCGGCCATGCGGGCCAGTACCCGGTCGAGGCCGGCAGGGCGCAGGTCCGTCGTCATGATCGCTTCCCCCGCTTGGGTTCGCGCAGCGTGAGCACCAGCTCGTCGAGCGCCTTGTCGGACGCCTTCCGGGCCGAAACGGCTGCGTCGATCTCGCGTCGCTCGTCGAGACGCTGGGCGCTCCGGAGCGCGTTGGCGGTTCGCGACCAGGCGTCGCGGACGCGCTCGGTGCGGAGCCGTTCCTCGTCGAGCGCCCGGGCGGCGTCGTTGAGGAGCTCGAGCGAACGGATCCCCTGCAGGCTCAGCACCCGGAGTTGGGCGGGCGAGAGCTCGCGCGCCGGGACGTCGCGCTCCATGTAGGCCCGTTGACGCCGTTCGAGCGCGGTCTCGGCCTTGGCCTGCTCCTGGTGCTGCACGGCCAGGCGCCCGCGGGCTTGACGCTCGCGGATGTCGCGGATCCGCAGCAGCGTCTTGA
The DNA here is from genome assembly GCA_009886115.1 of Actinomycetota bacterium. Taxonomy (GTDB): domain Bacteria; phylum Actinomycetota; class Acidimicrobiia; order IMCC26256; family VFJJ01; genus VFJJ01. The sequence continues at coordinate 4,284 of VFJJ01000130.1, read as the reverse complement.
TGGGGTCACGCTTCTTCACGGTGCCCCCTGCTCGCTCGACGTCTGCTCGCTCGAGCTCGGCCCGCTCATGCGACCCTCCGGGCGAGCTCGGCAGCTCGGGCCCACGTGTCGGTGAAGCTCGTCACCTCGAGCGCGTCCTGCTTCAAGAAGCCGTGCACGATGTCGGGACTCGCCGCCAAGCCCTTGTCGGCCAAGGGATTCGTGCCCGGCACGTAGGCGCCGACCTCGACCAGATCGCGCACTTCCTCGGCTGCGGAGAGCGCAGCCCGGATGGCCTGGGCCTGGCCCCTCTGCTCGGGCGTCGTGACCTTCGACGCCAGCCGGCTCAACGAGGCCAGCGGGTCGATCGCCGGATAGCGCCCCAGGGTGCCCATGCGACGGTCGAGCACGATGTGACCGTCGAGGATCGAGCGAGCGGCGTCAGCGATCGGGTCGTTCATGTCGTCGCCGTCGACGAGCACGGTGTACAGGCCGGTGACCGTGCCGCGGGCTCGGGGGCCCGCCCGTTCGAGCAGCTTGGGCATCAGGGAGAAGACCGAGGGTGTGTAGCCGCGAGCCGTGGGAGGCTCGCCCGCTGCGAGACCCACATCGCGCTGGGCCATGGCCATGCGGGTGAGTGAGTCGAACATCAACAGCACGTCGGCCTCGCGATCGGCGAACCACTCGGCGATGCGCGTGGCGAGGAAGCCGGCCCGCAGGCGGACGAGCGGCGGCTGATCCGAGGTGGCGACCACCACGATCGACCGGCGCATCCCTTCGGGGCCGAGGTCGTCCTCGATGAACTCCCGCACCTCACGGCCGCGCTCACCGATGAGCGCCAGGACCGAGATCTCGGCCGTGGTGCCCCGGGCCATCATCCCGAGGAGCGTCGACTTGCCGACACCCGAGCCGCCGAAGATCCCGAGGCGCTGACCTCGTCCGATCGTGCACAGGGAGTCGATGACCCGTACCCCGACGGGGAGGGGCTGCGAGATCCGTTGGCGCTCCATCGGATCGGGAACGTCCATGTGCACCTGGACGGGTTCGCCCCGCACGGGCGGTCCTCCGTCCATCGGCTGGCCGAATGCGTCGATCACCCGTCCGACCAGTCCGGCTCCGACCTCGGCGCCGAAGCCCTCGCGGCGCAGGCTGACCCGATCACCTCGGCCGATACCGCCGGTCTCGCCGTAGACGAGCGCGCTCGCCGAGTCCGGGCCGACAGCGACGACTTCAGCGAGGCGATCACCGGCCTCGGTGTGGACGCCGAGGACGTCGCCGAGCCGCAGACGCAGCCCGCGCACCTCCACCTCGTGGCCCATGACGCCCGCGACGCTGCCCCCGACACGGAAGACCTCCGTGCGGCGCAGGCGCTGGGACAGCTCGTCGACGGCGAGCGCGGTCGGGTTCGACATCGTCAGACCTGCATGTTCATGATCTCGCGGTACGCGTCGACGGCCTTGTTGCGCACCTGCACGAGCAGATCGACCGACAGCTGGGCCTTGGTGGTGGCGGCCATCACGTCGTGGATCTGCACCTGCTCGCCCGCGGCCAGGGCCTGGCTGAGGCCGTCGGCCTGATTCTCCTGGTTCGACACCGACTGCAGCCCCCGTGCGACCGCGTCCTTGAAGCTGTCGCCCCCCGGCCCGATCTCGGCGGCGCCGATGCCCGGGATGGGGCGCGAGATCGGGGAGATCCCGCCGCCGATGCTGGCAATGCCACCGATGCTCATGATTGGTGTCCCGTCCTCTGGATCATCTGGTTCTGGTCCTGGTCCCGGCCCTACCGGCCGACCCGGAGCGCTGCTTCGTAGGCCTCTTTGGCGGCCTGCACCACGCGGATGTTCATCTGGTACGACCGCTGGGCCACGATGAGGTCCGACATCTGTCCGGCCATGTCGACCATCGCCCGCTTCACGAGGCCCTGTGCGTTGGCCAGGGGGTGGTCGGGGTCGAACACGACAGTCGGATCTCCTTGCGTAGCAACGATCTCCTCGAGGTGCACGCCTCGCCCGGGACCGCCGCGGTCGGCGGAGGCGGTCTCCTCGGCGCGCAGGAACTTGGCCCGGAACGGCTCCTCGTCGAAGGAGCGCACGGTGTTGACGTTGGCCATGTTGTGAGCGAGCGTGTCGAGCCAGAAACGCGAGAACGTGATCCCGGTCGTGCTGACGTCGATCGTGCTGAACGGTCCCATGCCCATGATCAGCGACCGCCGCCCGAGATGGCCGAACGCAGGAGACCGACCTTGTAGTTGTAGGCGTTGACCATGGCCGTGACCATGAGGTTGTCCTTGGTCATCTCGGCCACCTCCTCCTCGAGCTCGACGGTGTTGTCGAAGGCGTCGGGGGTGGTGTCGCGCAGGCCCTGCGAGAACCCGGCCACGTTGTCGATCTCGCCGTTGCGCAGCGCGTGACCGAGCTGCCGCTCGAAGCTCAGGCTCTTGGCCTTGAACCCGGGGGTCTCGCCGTTGGCGATGTTGTTGGCTCGCACGTCGGCCCGGCGCGAGAGCCCGCCCATGGCGTACTCGATCGCCTTCATCGTCGTGTCGGCGATGCTGCTGGACCGCTCGATCATCGGTGCTCGCTTTCAGGGGTGAACGCAAACAAGGGAAGAACGCCGAGGCGTTCTTCCCTGGATGCCCGAACCGGTCGATCCATGACCGGAGCTGTTTTCTCGTTGTGTGGCGCTCCCCCGGTCGGCCAACGCCGGCGGGGTGAGCTCCGTGGACGTCTCATCGGACGATCAGTGGTGGTGGTTGAGCCCGGTCTGCCGGTGCGGGCTCGGTTGGCGTTCGCTGTGCCCCGATCCCGCCCCTGCCGTCCCTTTCAGCCGGTCGGGACGCCGCAACAGGCTTCGGCCCACGCGCTGCGCAGCTCGCCGACGACCTCCTGGACGATGTCGAGCTTGGTCGCGTCCTTGGTGATGTTCGCGGCGATGAGCTGCTCGATGCAGTAGTCGTAGAGCGAACCGAGGCTGGCCGCGATCGGTCCGCCGCGGTCGCGATCGAGCGACATGCGCAGCTCCCACACGATGTCCTGGCATCGCTGCAGCTCGCGGTGCGACACCTCCACAGCGATCGGCCCACCCTCGAGGAGGGCAACGCGCGACCGCATGATCGCGGTCAGGGCCCCGTCGTAGAGCATGAGCACCAACTGCGCCGGTCCCGCAGTGGAGATGGAGTCGGTCTGGTAGCGGTTCGGAGCATTCACGCTGTGCTGCCCTCGAGCTGTCGTGGTGCGGCGGCCGAGACCCTGGCCGGCCACCCAAGGGGCGGCCCGGACTCCCATCGGCCGGGGCCGCCGGCTGTTTAGGGCTCAGATGGGGTCAAGAAAGCCCCGTTTGGGTCCGATGCACCTTCTGTGACGGTCGATGCGTGGCTCGAATGCCGGCCGGGTGGCCCCGGAAGACGGCATCATCTGCTCCACGGCTCCGGGGTCGATCTCCGTCCGCTCACCGAGGCCGACCTCGACGACCTGGTTGCGGCGTACGACGACGACCGGTCCCGAGAGAACCACGGCTATCGGGATCTCCCGCTCGACGATGTCGTCGAGTTCTCGCGCGAATACATCGCGCACGCCTCGCTCGACCCCCTCATCGCCGACCTGGCGATCGACGATGCAAGGACGGGTCTGCTCCTCGGGCACGTGCAGCTCGTGGCCATGCCCGAGGGTGATCCGCAGCACATGCCCGTCCAGCTCGGCTTCAGCGTGCATCGCCGGGGCCGCGGCCGGGGGATCGCCACCGAGGCGGTGACCCTGGCGTTGCGCCTGGCCCATGAGCATCTCGGCGTGCGTGAGGTCTGGGCCGAGGCTGTGCCGTGGAACGCCGCGGCGGCCCGGGTGATGACAGCAGCGGGGATGCGTCAGGGACAGGGCGCTCTCCGGACGCTGCCCGATGGGCGCCGGGTCGCCTCGGTCCGGTTCACCTCGGCTCGGGAGGGGCACGAAGACCTCCCCCAGCGGTGTCGGGGACTCCCAGGGGTTCTTCACCATTCGAGTTGAGTCGGCGTGGTGTCACGGTTGGCGGCTTTTCTGGAGAAATATCGACCGCACAACCACGGATCGCCGGAAAATTCGCCACGCCACGTACTTATCTCGATCACGGCCCCCGTCGATAGGGACCTTCGAGCAGCATGGATGCTCGTGAAACCCCCTAGGGGTTCACCCACTCCCAGAGTTCGCACTCATCGACACGGAGGTTGACAGTGCGCATCAATCAGAACATCGGGGCGATCAACGCCTACAGGAACCTGACCAGTACCGGGATCGAGTTCAACAAGTCGTTGGAGAAGTTGAGCTCGGGTTTCCGG
>VFJJ01000114.1 GCA_009886115.1 Actinomycetota bacterium | reverse complement strand
CCAACCGACTGACGCTCACGGGCAGAGGCTCGAGGTCCCGAGCCGATCGGGTGAGTGCGTCCAGGTTGATCACGGCATCTCCCGTTCTCAGGGGCTCCCACGGGACGGGACAGGTCGCCTGAGCGAGACCGTTGACGCCATCCACATGGCCTATCGGCACAACCGGGGCACGGGTTGAACCACCTTTTCCCGGACAAACCCGGAGCGTCAAGGTCGACCGGTCGGATCCGGTGCCCAAGCCGCAGACGGTGCAGTTCTGCTCCCGGCCCGTCAAGCGCCCGAGCGTCCCGCGACGAATGTCAGGTGGGGCGAAGGAAGGTCGCGCGTCGTGCTCAGGGTTCTGCAGACCACGAGATGTCTCGTGAGCGGCCTCGCGCTCTCGTGCGTGGGCGTGGCGGCACTCGTCCCGACGGCCAACGGGTCCTCGGCTGCCAGCCTCCCGCCCCTGGTCGCTGCGCCCCCCTCGGGGACGGCCGTCGACGGTACCCTGGTCATCGCCCACGGAGACGACTTCGTCGCCGGGATCGCCGACGAGGAGGTCGGCCTCGTCAGCGGGACGGCGGCAGTCGATCCCGCAGCCACCCCCGTAGCGCTCTCGAGTGACGCTGCCATGGCTCACGTTGGCAGCGAGGTGACCGCGTACCAGACGCCGGGCCAGGCCGAGCTCGTCGTTCCCCCGTCGGAGCTCTCGCACGATCACGCCACGCATGACCACGGCCCCGAGGTCGCGGCCGACACCGCCGCCATGGCCACGGGCGCCCAGTCGGTCCTGATGATCATGTTCAACTTCGCCAACGACCGCCGTACGCCCTGGACCAAGGCCGCGGCCGAGCAGGTGCTGCTCACCAACCCCACATCGGTCGCCGCGTACTACTCGGACGTGTCGAACGGGGAGCTCACGATCACGGGCACCGTCACCGACTGGATCGAGCTCGATGCCACCAACGCCAGCTGCGGATCGAACTACGGCACCTGGGCCAGTGAAGCCAACGCCAAGGCCACCGCCAACGGCCACACGCTCGGCGCGTACGACTGGATCGTCTACAACTTCCCGAGCCTGAGCTGCGGATGGTCGGGGCTGGCGTATCTGGGTTGGTCGGGGGCTTGGATCAACGGTTCGCCCACGCTTCGGACCATCGCCCACGAGCTGGGACACAACTTCAACGTGCACCATGCATCGTCGCTCAACTGCACGTCCGCCGGCGTCCGGGTGACGTACTCCACGTCGTGCACGGCCTCGGAGTACGGGGACCCGGCGTCGGTCATGGGTGCGAGCACGCGCATGCACCACGCCCGTCATCAGGCCCTCCTCGGGTACACGATGCCGACGCAGCAGGTCTCGACGTCGGGGACCTACACGATCGCCCCGATGGAGGGCGCCGGCTCGCCGCGCCTGCTGAAGATCGCCCTCGGCACGAACGTGGATCTCTGGTTGGAGTACCGCCAACCCACGGCGAGGTTCGACAACTGGATCTCGACCGATCCGTTCGTCATGGGTGTCGGCATGCGTACGACGGCCTCGTACTCGTCGCAGAGCTACGTGCTCGACGCCACACCGGGAACCACGACGTTCAACGACGCGCCGCTCGCCGCCGGCCAGACGTTTCTCGATCCCGTCTCGGGTTCACGGATCACCGTGGTCTCGGTGACCTCCACCGCGGCCACCGTCGAGATCGAACTTTCCGCCTCCTCGTCGACGACGACGACCGCCACGACGGCACCGCCCTCGACCACGACCACGACACCACCGACAGCGACCACGGCTCCACCGCCGACGACAACCACGACAGCGCCCGGCCGTGCTCGGCGGGGTCGGGGGTACTGGATGCTCGAGCGTTCGGGGCGGGCGCACGCCTTCGGCTCGGCGCTGCACTACGGCGACATCGCCGGGACGCTGTCGGGCTCGGCGACGGCGACCGATCTGGAGACGACCCCCACCGGGCTGGGCTACTGGATCGTCGACAGCTCCGGTCGGGTCAAGGCCTTCGGCGATGCCCGGCGCTTCGGCGACGCTCCCCAGGTGACGCTCGTCGCCGGTGAGCAGGTGACGAGCCTCGCTGCCACCGGTTCGGGCGCCGGTTACTGGCTCTTCAGCAATCGGGGGCGGGCTCTGGCCTTCGGCGACGCCGTGCACCACGGAGACGTGTCGACGCTGGTGCTCAACGGCCCTGTGATCGGCTCGATCCCGACCCCCACCGGTGGTGGGTACTTCATGGTCGCCTCCGATGGCGGGATCTTCGCCTTCGGTGACGCTCAGTTCGCGGGCTCGATGGGAGGGTTCCGCCTCAACGCCCCGGTCATGGGGCTCGTGCCCGACGGCGATGGACGGGGCTACTGGCTGGTCGGCTCCGATGGCGGGATCTTCGCCTTCGATGCAGCCTTCCGTGGGTCGATGGGCACGGTCTCGCTCAACCGACCGGTCGTGGGGATGGTCCGCTTCGGCGACGGCTACTTGATGGTCGGCGCCGATGGCGGCATCTTCAACTTCTCCGATCAGGGCTTCTTCGGCTCACTCGGGGCCACGCCGCCCACCCAACCGATCGTCGCCGTCTCGGTCCTCGAGGAGTAGCGAGGTCTCGGCTCGCGGCTTCTGGAGGCTTCTGGCCTCCGGCCATCGACCACCGGACCTTCTGCCGTGTGCCATCTGCCACCGGACCTTCTGCCATCTGCCATCTGGCCCGTCGGCTCTCGCGCTGAGACGCATCAGCTCCCGTCGCGGACCCAGCGCACGAGCGAGCAATCGTCGGCCATCCGGGTGAAGACCGTGTGCACGGGCTCGCCGATCATGATCTCGTGCGGATCGAGCTCGTCGATCCGTCCGTCGGGACCCGTCACCAAATTGCCGACCAGACGGATGGTCGGGTCCTCGTCGAGCTCGACCACGATCACGTTGTACGGGGCGTAGGGCATGAACGCCGGCAGCAGCGGTGGATGCGGGATCGTGAGCGACCAGATCCGGCCGTGACCCGACATGACCCGCCATTCCCGCTCCCGGGACTGGCAGAACGGGCACATGGGACGGGCCGGGTGGCGCAACCTCGAGCACCTCGCGCAGGCCTGGATCGCCAGCTCACCGGCATTGGCGTGTTGCCAGAACGGAGCGTCCTCGTCCTCGACGGTGTCGGGGAGGGGCCAGTCCTGCACCATCTTCTCATCGCCAGCCATCTCGGCTCCTTACGTTCGCAGGATGAGGGCGCCCGTCGGCACACCCTCGCCGCTCGTCACCAGGCAACTGTCGGCCCCCGTGACCTGGTTCGTCGAGGTTCCCCGCATCTGGCGGACCCCTTCGTTGATCAGGTTGAAACCGTGCACGTACGCCTCGGACATCCCGCCGCCGCTCGTGTTGACGGGCAGCCGGCCGCCGATCTCGATGGCGCCGTTCTCGGTGAACGCCGCTCCCTCCCCTCGCTCGCAGAAGCCGTAGCCCTCCAACGAGAGAGGGATGAGCGGCGAGAAGGCGTCGTAGAGTTGCGCCACCTTGATGTCGGCCGGCTTGATGTCGGACAGCGACCACAAGCGGGCGCTGGTGGCCCACGAGGGACCCAGCAGCGGGTCTTCACAGTGGTAGTTCGTCATCGTCTGGTGTTGCGGACCGAAACCCTGCGACGCAGCGTGGAGGTACACCGGCTTCTGCAAGGTGTCCTTGGCCCGGTCGGCTCTCACGATCACGCAGGCGAGCGCGCCGTCGGTCTCGAGGCAGTTGTCGAACAGGCACAGGGGCTCGGAGATCCAGCGGGCGCTCATGTACTCGTCGCGCGACAGCGTGCGCTCGTACATGATCGCGTTGGGGTTGTTGTTGGCGTGCTTGCGGACGGCCATCGCGACGTTGCACAGGTGCTCGCGAGTCGCGCCGTACTCGTGCATGTAACGGCGCGTCAGCAGCGAGATCTCGTCCACCGGTCGAACCAGCCCGTACGGACGTGTGTACTTCCAGTTGTCGTGCAGGCGCGCCCCGACCGTCGCCCAGGGTCGGGCCCCCGATCCCCGCTTGCGCGACCGCCAGGCCACGCCCACGTCGGCCTGACCGGTGGCGACCGCCATCGCGACGTGCAGCACGCATCCGCATCCGGCGCCGCCGCCGTAGTGGATCTGCGAGAAGAACGTGATGTTGCCCATCCCGAGGTTGCGAGCGATCTCGACCTCCTCGGTCGATTCCATGGTATAACTCGACAGTGCGTTGACCTCTGATGGATGAATACCAGCATCATCAAGTGCACTTTTGATCGCTATACAGGCCAGCTCTTTTTCGGACGGTTCTAGATGCTTCGCGAACTTTGTCTCGCCGATGCCGACGATAGCTGTCCGATCCTTTATCGAAAGAATGTCGCTCATCGAATCTCCAGTGGGCTCAGTAGCCGCGGAAGTTGGGGGCCCGGCGCTCGACGAACGAGGCGACGCCCTCCTTGGAATCTTCAGTCTGTGTAATGAGCTCTACGGCCCAAGCCTCGTCGTGAGCAATCGTCGCCCGGTCGACATCGAGCGACCTGTTGATGAGCCATTTGTTCATCATGATGCTCTTAGTAGGGGATGATGCGAGGCGCTCGGCCCACTCTTTGGTCGCTGATTCAAGCTCAGCCGCCGGAACGACCTTGTTCACGAGTCCCAGCTCGGCAGCTTTCTGTGCCGAGATATCGTCACCAAAGAACACGAGCTCTTTCGTTTTTTGCAAGCCGATCAGTCGAGGGAGCATGTAGGTACCGAGCCCGTCGCACACAAGGCCCCGCCGCACGAAGACCTCGATGAACTTGGCGGTGTCGGCGGCGATCACCAGGTCGGACGCGAAGGCCATGTGCGCGCCGATGCCCGCTGCGGTCCCCGGAACGGCTGCGATGACCGGCTTCTCGCAGTCCATGATGGCCGTCATCAGGCGGATGGCCCCCGTGAGCATCATCCGTCGGGCGTCGCCCAGCACCCGTTCGGGCACGTCGGCCGGCCTGACGACGGCGGCTCGTGGCGTGCGGAGATCGGCACCTGTGCAGAAGAACTTCCCGGTCGCGGTGAGGACGACGGCCCTGACCTCGAACGAGCTGTTGGCCTCGGCGAGGAGGTCGATGATGTAGTTCCGCTGGTCGGGCGTGATCGAGTTGGCGACCTCGGGTCGGTTCAGGGTGATCCACAGCACCCCGTTCTCGGTCCGGGTGAGGACTTGATCCTCGAGTGCTCTGGGGGCGTCCTGGTCGGCCACGGCGCGGCTCCTGACGGGTGCTGGCGGTCGGAACGGGCCGCAGTCTGACACCGGCGTCAGCGACCAGCGAGCCGGGCCGGATGCGGTCCGGGACCCGGGACCCGGAGCCGTGGCCGATCGGAGCCGTGGTCGATCGGACCGGCTACGCGGGTCCCGAGCTCGCGACGCCCTCGCTGAACCAGGCGGCGGCCTCGGCGAAGGGCATCGACCGGGGCACGGGCTCAGCGGACAGCAGACGCTCGATCTCCTCGGGCCTCGCCGGGGGCGAGATGTGGTCACCCTGCGCGTAGTCGCATCCCATGCTGGCGAGCGTTGCGAGCTGCTGGGACGTCGCGATCCTGTCGGCGATCGTTCGCATCCCGATCCCGTGGGCCAGGTGCACCACAGCCGCCACGATCCTCGAGTCGTCGGGGGGCTCAGCGCCGGGCAGCCCAGCCTCAGCGATGCGGGGGCCCGTGCCCGTGGGATCGGGCCAGCATGGGAAACCGAGACGGTCGAGCAGGCCCCCGCCCACCCTGACCACGTCGAAGGGCAGGCTCCGGAGCTGCAACAGCGATTCGTACCCGGTCCCGAAGCCGTCGACGGCGATTTTGACGCCCGCCTGCTTGAGGCTGCACAGCACCTGGTCGGTGCCAGGATCGGTCCCGAGCACGCTCTCGGTGACCTCGAGGGTCAGCGACTCGGGGCTCACGCCGGACGCGGTGAGCGCGTCCTCGACCATCGGCACGAGCGCGGGATCGGCGAGCAGCCGGCCCGAGACACTGATCACCAGGCCGAGATGGCGGACCGGCCACCGATCGCGCCACGACGCCAGCTGCCGACACGCCTCCGTCGTGAGCTGTGCCCCCACGCGGGGCATGAGCCCCAACCGGTCGCACGCGGCCGCGAGCTCCTCCCGGTCGACGGGTTCGTTCCCCGGTCCGTTCCAGTGGGCCGAGGCGGCGAAGCCCCAGATCAGCCCGGTGGCCACGTTCACGATCGGCTGATAGACGACGGCGAGCTCGTTGCGTTCCACGGCGTTGCGCAGTGCCTCGTCGCGCTCGTGGCGGGCCGTGACGAGACGTTGCATCTCGATGTCGAACACCTCGTAGGTGCCGGAGCCCGCGTGCTTGGCCCGATACATCGCGATGTCGGCGTTGCGAACCAGGATCTCGGGTGACTCGGCCGGCGTGTCCGGACTGGCAACGGCGATGCCGATGCTCGTCGACACCGTGGCCTGGGTCGTGCCGAGCGCGATCGGCGTCGCGACGGCCTCGGCGACGCGTTCGGCGAGCGCGAGCGCGCGCGAGGGCTCCCTGAGCCGGTCGACGAGGATCACGAACTCATCGCCGCCGAGGCGCGCGACCACGTCGGATTCCCGGACGAGGCCTCGGAGCCGCTCGCCGATCACGCACAGGAGTCGATCGCCCTCGCGGTGGCCGAGCGAGTCGTTCACGATCTTGAAGCGGTCGAGGTCGAGGAACAAGACGGCGACGGTCGATCCGTCCCGGCGGGCTGCGTCGAGCGCGTGCTCGAGATGCATGAGGAACAGGACCCGGTTGGGCAGACCGGTCAGCGGATCGTGTCCGGCCCGACGCTCGAGCGCATCGGCAGCCGCCCGGGCCCGAGCCAACTCGGCGCTGAGACGGCTCATGCCCGGTCCGACGAGCAGACGGGCCGTGGGAGGGATCGCCGCCGTGGCCAGCGCGCCGGTCAGGGCACACAGCGCCACGATGCCCGAGCCCATCTGGAAGTCCGAAGGGAAGACGGCGTGCGCCACGAGCGCGAAGCCCGTTCCGAGCATCCCGCCGCCGAGCGCGAGGAGCGCGAGCGTGACGGACGCGAGGCGTGGGCCCGCT
>VFJJ01000191.1 GCA_009886115.1 Actinomycetota bacterium | reverse complement strand
GACCGGCGACTGACCGGCGACTGACCGGCGACTGACCGGTGACTGACCGGGGACTGACCGGCCGGCGAATCGGCGACCGACACGGGATCGAGCGACCGGGCGCTGCACACCGGGGCGGCTACAGCTCGACGGGGAGGTTGAGCAGACGGGCCTGGGCCCAGCGGGCATCGCCGAGCACATGGGCGAGCACGTGGGCGCGCTTCATGTAGAGGTGGGCGTCGTGCTCGAACGTGAAGCCCATGCCCCCGAGCACTTGGATCGCCGCCGCAGCGTTGCGCCGGGCCGCCTGCGACGCGACCACCTTGGCCGCCAAGGCGTGGAACTCGGCATCGGCCCGGTCCTCGTCGAGGGCCAGTGCGGCGAAGACCGTCTGCGACCATGCGGCCTCGGCCCGGACGTGCATCTCGGCACAGGGATGCTTGACGGCCTGGTTCGTGCCGATGGGCGAGCCGAACTGGATGCGGGTCCGTGCGTGCTCGGCCGAGAGGTCGCGCAGGGCCTCGGCCATGCCCGCCAGCGCGGCTGCGCTCAAGGTGACGCCCCGCAGGAACACCGGGTCGGCGCTCGCAGCGACGAACGCGAGGGGCAGGGCCGACGTCGCCGTTGCCTCGTGCAGGCGGCTGGCGGGGTCGATGCACTCCACCGGCGTGATGTCGGCGAGTGCCGACATGCTGAGCAACGCCGCACCGCCGACACCGACCAGGACGACCACCTCCACGTCGACCGCGTCGAACAGGTCGAGGTCGCCGTCGACGCCTCCAGGGCCGAAGGCGTCGAGCTGCGACCGGGGTTCAGCCAGCCCAGCCCTCACCGTGCCCTCGAGCAACCGGGCGGCCAGATCGTCGAACCCGGCGACCGCAGCGACCCGCGCCGCCAAGGTGGTGGCCAGGAACGGGCCAGAAGCCAACGAACGGCCGATCTCCCTGAACAGCAGCGCCTCGTCGGCCAGACCGACCCCCACACCGCCGAGCACCTCGGCCAGCCCGAGACCGAACCACCCCTGCTCGGCACTCGCCCGCCAGGCGTCGAGATCGACGTTCGACGGCTCGTCGATGAGCTCGCGGGTGCGGGCCACGGGGAGCCGGTCGACGAGGAAGGCGCGAGTCGAGGAGATGATCTCCTCCTGATCGACGGTCGGTGTCAGATCCATGGTGTCCTCGGGGATCGGGTCGGATCGGCTGGCGGGGACCGACCGGGAGCTGCGGCGCTCGTGCAGGCGGAGCGCCGGCGGGCGCAGGCGGGTGCCGGCGGAGCGCCAGCGGGGTTCAGCGGGGTAGCCCGAGCACCCGCTCGGCGATGATGTTGCGCTGGATCTCCGAGGTTCCCCCACCGATGGAGTTCGCGTACGAGCTGAGGTAGCGCTCGATCCACTCAGCGTCGGGCGACTCGTCACGTCGCCGAAGGCCGCCGGCACCGAGGACGTCCATGGCCAGCCGGTCGACCCGTTGGGCCAACTCCGACCAGAACAGCTTGAACATCGATCCCTCGGGGCCGGGCTCGGCGCTGGTGAGGTTGCGCGAGACCCCGGCGTAGGTCATCGCCCGGAGCGCCGACACCTCGGCCCGGGCCAAGGCCAGCTCGCCGGCGATCGCCTCGTCGGCGATCAGCGGCCTGCCGTCGAAGCCCTTGCGCTGCCGGGCCAGCTCGATCAGCCGGTCGACCGTCATCGCCAGCTGCACCTGGTCGATCGTGAACGCCGTCCCCCGCTCGAACGACAGGGTCGACATGGCGACGCGCCAGCCGTCGTTGACCGCCCCCACGACGTTGGCCGTCGGGATGCGAACCTCGTCGTAGAACACCTCGGCGAACTCGGCCGATCCCGGGATGGTGCGCAACGGCCGCACCTCGATCCCCGGCGAACGCATGTCGCAGATGACCCAGGTGATCCCCTTGTGCTTCGGGGCGTCGGGGTCGGTGCGCACGAGCAGCTCCTGCCAGTCGGCGATGGGCGCGAAGCTCGTCCACACCTTCTGGCCGGTGACGACGAGGTCGTCGCCGTCGACGATCGCCCGGGTGCGCAGCGAGGCCAGGTCGGACCCCGCCTCCGGCTCGGAGAACCCCTGGCACCACACGACGTCGCCGCGCAGGATCGGCGGCAGATGCTGCGCCTGCTGCTCGGGGGTGGCCCTGGCGATGAGCGTGGGCCCGGCGTGGGCCAGACCCACAAACCGCGAGTCGATCGAGACGAGGCCCGTCCGGGCGTACTCCTCGAACCAGATGAGCTGCTGGGTGAGCGACAGGCCCCGGCCGCCGTACTCGACGGGCCAGGCGATCCCGGCCCAGCCGGCGTCGTATTGCGTGCGCTGCCAGGCCAGGTCGAAGTCGCGGGCCGCCCGAAGGTCTCGGGGGCGGCGTTCTCGGGGGACGTGCTCCGAGAGCCAGGTGCGCACTTCGTCGCGGAACTCCTGCTCCGCCTTGGTGAACTGCAGCTCCACGCGAGTCCTCCTCGGCCCCGGACGGACCCGTTCCTCGCTCCCCGTGACCCGGCGGCGTCGGCGTCGGGCTGCGACACCCTCGCCACATTAGCGAGGCGCTCTCGGGCGGCTGCTGATCGCAAACGGCTCTCACCAGGCGACGGCGCCCCGTTCGTCGAAGTACCCGCCGGTCGGCCCGTCGTCGGGCAGGGTCGCGTACTTCACGACGACGGCGGCGGCTCGGGCGGCGGTCCGCCGGCCCTGATTGCCGGTCATGTCGGTGCTCGTGAACCCGGGGTCGACGACGTTCACCTTCACCTGCGTCGTCCGCAGCTCGTTGGCGAACTGGAGCGAGATCGAGTTCACCGCGGCCTTGGACGTGTTGTACCCGAGCATCGGATGGCGCGAGTAGAGACTGGCCGGATCGGCGGCCATCCCCGCCGAGCCCAGGCCGCTCGAGACCATGACGATCCGACCGGCCGACGAGCGCAGCACCAGTGGCACCATGGCCTGGAGGACCGTGATCGTCCCGAAGACGTTGGTCTCGTAGGTCTGACGCACGAGATCGAGCGTGGTCGTCGTGGGTGGGGCCGGATGGAACTCGAGCTTGATCGCAGCGTTGCTCACCAACACGTCAAGCCGCCCGAACTCGTCGTCGATCTCGGTCGCGGCAGCCCCGACGGTGTCGGGGTCGGTCACGTCGAGGTGTACGAACCGGGCGTCGACACCCGCGTCGTCGACGAGCTTCGCGACGGCGCCCCGGCCCCGCTCAGGGTCGCGAGCGCCCAGCAACGTGACGTATCCGAGACGGCCGAGCGCGGAGGCGACCTCATAGCCGATCCCCTTGTTGGCGCCGGTCACGAGCGCGACGCGTCGGTGGTCTTCCATCTGGCTCCAGGCTCGGATCGGCACCTATGCTCGGACCTGAGACCATTGCTGCGCAAGGCGATCCGGGCGCTCGGTCCTTGCACTCTCGCAACCGTTCGCACCAGCACCCCTCGAAGCCGGCGATACCACCGAATCCACCGACCACCAGCGGAGGCCTGTCGATGAACCCGGCGCTCGAAGTCCCGCCCACGCTGTGGGAGCTCGTCCTCCGGCGCGTGGCCGCAACCCCCGATGTCGTCATGCTCGTCGACGCCCGCGGCCGCTCGCTCACATTCAGCGAGTTCGGCGAAGCGGCCGAGGCCGTCGCCGCAGCGTTGCACGGCATGGGCATCGGGGAGGGGTCCCGGGTGAGCTGGCAGCTCCCCACGACCATCGAGGCCTTCGTGACCATGGGCGCGCTGGCCCGGCTCGGGGCGGTGCAGAACCCGATCGTGCCCATCCTGCGGCGTCGCGAGGTCTCGTTCATCGTGGGCCAGACCCGCTGCGAGCTCTTCATCGTCCCGTCGGAGTTCCGAGGCTTCGACCATGCTGCGCTGGCCCGCGACGTGTCCGACGATGTGGGCTGCGCGGTCCTCGTCCTCGACGACTCCCTCGCCTCCCACGACTCCCGGTTCGGGCTGTCACTGCCCACCGCCGATCCCGCGGTGCTCGCGCCGTTCCGGGCGCCACCGGGCGCTCACGGTCCGCTGCAGACAGGTGGCCCGAGCGACGGCCCCGACCCGACCCGGTGGATCTTCTACACCTCGGGCACGACCGCCGAGCCCAAGGGTGTGCGTCACGTCGACCGTTCGGCCATGGCCAGCGCCCGTTCGTACCTCACGACGGGCTGGTACGACGACACCGACGTGCTCGTCGTGCCCATCCCGGCGGCGCACATCGCCGGGATCATGATGCTCACCGCCCAGCTCTCCACGGGGTTCCGGCAGGTGCTGGTGGAGGCGTTCGATCCCGTTCTCACACCGGCGCTCGCCGCTGAGCACGACGCGACGGTGATCGTCGGCAACGTGCTCGTGTTCCACGCGTACATCGCCGCTCAGCACGCGCATGGCGCCGAGCGTCTGTGGCCCCGCTTCAAGGTGGCGCCCAACGGGGGAGCGCCCCGCTCCCCCGAGCTGCACGAAGCCGTGCGGCGCGAGCTGGGCGGCCTGGGCACCATGTCGTCGTGGGGGCTCACCGAGTGCCCGGCCATCACGTGCTGTGACCCCACCGACGACAACGACCTCCTGGCCCGCACCGAGGGTCCGGCGATCGCGGGCGTCGAGCTCCACGTCGTCGACGCCGCCGGGCACGATTGCCCGGCAGGCGTCGAGGGTGAGCTGCGAGTGCGGGGGCCCCAGCTCTTCCAGGGCTACGTCGACGCCTCGCTCGACGTGGCGGCGTTCGACGAACGGGGCCTGTTCCGCACCGGCGACCTCGGGGTGATCGAACCCACCGGCCACGTGCGCGTCACCGGCCGGATCAAGGACATCATCATCCGCAACGCCGAGAACATCTCGGCGCTCGAGGTCGAGAACGCGCTCAGCAGCCATCCCGGCATCGCCGACGTCGCCGTGATCGGGGTCCCCGACCCGAAGACCGGCGAGCGATGCTGCGCCGTGGTGGCTCCCGCTCCGGGCGAGCGGGTGCTCACCCTGGCCGAGATCGCCCGCCACTGCCGCGAGCTGGGGATGGCCGCCCAGAAGATCCCCGAGCAGCTCGAGCTGGTCGAGGCGATCCCCCGCAACGACCTGGGCAAGATCAACAAGCAGGCCCTCCGCGCGACGTTCTCGTCACCGCACGCTTGATCACGAGCGAGCTCCGCATGTGGAGCCACCCACGGCCCGCACCGCCACGACCGGTACTGTGGGTGGCGTGATCACAGCCTTCGTGTTCGTCCATGCCGCGCCCAAGGCGGTCGCCAGCCTGGGCGCTGCCATCGCCGACATCGACGGGGTCCGCGAGGTGTACTCCACCACCGGCGAGGCCGACCTCATCGCCGTGCTCGGGGTGAGCGACCACCAGGCGATCGCCACGGTCGTCACCGAGAAGCTCGCCGCGCTCGAGGGCGTCGTCTCCACCCGCACCTCGATCGCCTACCGGGCCTACTCCACCGCCGATCGCAACCTCATCTGAACTCGCGCCAGCGCAACCATCGGGCCCACAACGGGGTCGGTGTCAGGTGTGCTGGCGCGTGTGCACTCATGACGGGTGGCGCTCCGATCGCCGTTGTTAGAGTCCCTCCGGTCCACCAGACGACGGGCCGGATCAGGGGGAACTGACATGGGCGAGCGCGTCACGATCGCAGCGACCGACGGCTCGGGGAGCTTCCGGGCCTACGTGGCCCGTCCCCCCCACGGGTCGGGGCCCGGGATCGTGCTGGCCCAGGAGATCTTCGGCGTCAACGAGTACGTGCGCCGTACGGCCGACCGTCTCGCCGAGGAGGGCTACGTGGTGTACGCGCCCGACCTCTTCTGGCGCATCGAGCCCGGCATCGACCTCGGGTACAGCCCCGAGGAGTGGCAACGGGCGTTCGGCCTGTTCGGAACGTTCGACGTCGACCGGGGCATCGACGACATCGCGGCCACGGTGGCCGCCGTGCGGGCCGATCCCGGGCAGGCCGGCGGCGTGGGCTGCGTGGGCTACTGCCTGGGCGGCACGTTGGCGATGCTCACCGCGGCCCGGACCGACGTCGAGTGTGCGGTGAGCTACTACGGCGTGGGTCTCGAGGCGCACGTCGACGAGGCGGCTTCGATCACCTGTCCGATCGTGTTCCACTTCGCCGAGCACGACTCGTTCGCGCCCCAGGAAGCCCGGGATGCCGTGCAGGCGGCCTTCGCCGGCAGCACCAACGCCTCGTTCCACACCTATCCCGGCTGTGACCACGCCTTCGCCCGCGACGAAGGCGAGCATTTCGACAAGGCGGCCGCTGCGCTCGCCTACGAGCGCACGATCGGGTTGTTCCGGCGCGTCCTCGGCCCGACATACGACCTCGTCGCACTGTGGGATCAGCACTGCTACCACGAGTTCGCGACCCGCAACGTCCCCGACACCATGGCCACCATGGTCGCCGAGCCCTACGTGAACCACATCCCCACCATGACGGGCGGGGTGGGCGCCGAGCAGCTCGCGCGCTTCTACCAGTGGCACTTCGTGAACGCGAACCCGCCCGACACCAAGCTCATCCCGTTGTCGCGCACGGTCGGCGCCACCAGCCTCGTCGACGAGATGCTCTTCTGCTTCACCCACACCAGTGAGATCGACTGGATGCTCCCCGGCGTGGCACCCACCGGGCGCTACGTCGAGATCCCGCTCGTGGCCATCGTGAACTTCCGGGGCGAGAAGCTCTACCACGAGCACATCTACTGGGATCAGGCGTCGGTGCTCGTGCAGATCGGCGTGCTCGATCCGACGGGGCTCCCGGTGGCCGGCATCGAGACCGCCCGCAAGCTCGTCGACGAGAGCCTGCCGTCGAACACGCTCATGGCCGCCTGGTCGTCGAGCGAGGGCAAGCCCGTCGGCTGATCGGAGTCGTGCCGTCTGGCACGCCACGGGCCGATGTCGTGCCGGCGGGACAAGCGCGCAACGATGCACTACGCGGTCGACGTCTACGGGAATGCTCCGAGGCGCATGCAGCGGTCATCTGTCGCCGGGTGACCAGTTCGCGGTTCAGGGGACCCCGATGGGCCTGGGTCATACTGCCAGCAGGGCCGGAGCGCCTGAGCGGTCGTGCGGTCGGCGACCGAAGAGCGCAGCGGTGTCGAGGAGAGAACGAGAGGACAGCATGGACATCAACGGAGCTGTGGTGCTGATCACCGGCGCCGGCGGATCGATCGGCCAGGCGGCCACACGTGCGTTCGTCGACGCGGGCGCGGCCAAGGTCTATGCGGCCACCCGCGTCGACGGAGCCGAGGTGGCCCTGGCCGCCGAGCACGTGGTGCCCGTCCATCTCGACGTCACCGAACCGGCGACGATCGCCGCGGCCGCAGCTCGGTGCCCCGACGTGACCGTGCTCGTGAACAACGCTGGCGTGAACCACAACGCACCCGTGATGGGTGCCAGCGACGACGAGTGGGCACGGCACGAGATCGAGGTGAACTACCTGGGCACGCTCGCTGTCAGCCGGGCCTTCGCCCCGATCCTGGGGGCCAACGGCGGCGGGGCGATGGTGAACGTGCTCTCGATCCTCAGCCGCATCAACCATCCGGGTATGGCCACCTACTGCGCATCGAAGGCCGCGCTGTACTCGGTAACGCAGGCGCTGCGGGCCCAGTTGCGCTCCCAGGGCACGTTCGTGTGCGCGTTCATGCCCGGCGCGGTCGACACCCGCCTCACCGCCCATCTGCCCATCCCCAAGCTGTCTCCGGCCGAGGCGGCGGTGGCGTTGCTGGCGGCGTTGCGCGATGAGGTCGAAGACGCCTATCCCGGCGACATGGCCAGCGGCGTCGCCGGAGGTCTCGCCGCCGATCACAAGGCCGTCGAAGCCCAGTTCGCGGAGTTCATCTGACGCCCCTGCGGGCGACCGCTGATCCGGG
The DNA here is from genome assembly GCA_009886115.1 of Actinomycetota bacterium. Lineage (GTDB taxonomy): Bacteria > Actinomycetota > Acidimicrobiia > IMCC26256 > VFJJ01 > VFJJ01. The sequence continues at coordinate 31,443 of VFJJ01000191.1, read as the reverse complement.
CGGTCTTGTCAGGTCCGGTCAGGTCTGGTCAGGTCTTGTCAGGTCTGGCCGGTCCAGTAGCGGCTCCGGAGTTCGCGCTTGAGGAGCTTTCCGGTCGGCAGTCGTGGGAGCTCGGCGACGAAATCGACGGTCGCCGGGCACTTGTAGGTGGCCATGCGCTCACGGCAGTAGGCGATGAGCTCGGCGGCGAGCTCGTCACCGGCTCGCTCCTGATCGACCGGGATGACGACGGCCTTCACCTCCTCGCCCATGTCGGCGTTGGGAACCCCGATCACGGCCACGTCGGCCACGGCCGGGTGCATGGTCAGGAGGTTCTCGACCTCCTGCGGGTAGATGTTCACCCCGCCCGAGATGATCATGTGCGACACCCGGTCGGTGAGATACAGATACCCGTCGCCGTCGAGGTACCCGATATCGCCGAGCGAGCTCCAGCCGTGCTCGTTGAAGGCCTTGGCGGTCTTGACGGGGTCGTTGTGGTACTCGAACACCGTCGGGCTCTCGAACCAGATCTGTCCGGCCTCCCCCGTCGGGAGCTCGTGGCCGTCGTCGTCGAGGATGTGGAGCGCGCCCATCATCGGCGGGCCGACCGAACCCCGGTGGGCCAGCCACTGCTCGGGGCCGATGGAGCAGAACCCGTTGCCCTCACTGCCCGCGTAGTACTCGTGGATCCTCGGCCCCCACCACTCGATCATCCGATCCTTCACCTCCACGGGGCACGGCGCGGCCGCGTGCACCGCCATCTCGAGGCTCGACAGGTCGTACGCCGTGCGCTCCTCGTCGGTGAGCTTGAGCATCCGGACGAAGTGCGTGGGCACGAACTGAGCGTGGGTCACGCGGTGGCGTTCAATGAGCTCGAGGGCCAGGCGGGGGTCGAAGCGTTCCATCACCACGACCGTCCCCCCGAGGCGCTGCGCCGCCGTGCTCCACCCGAGCGGTGCTGCGTGATAGAGCGGGGCGGGGCACAGATACACCGTCTCGGAGCTGAACCCGAACAGATGCTGGATGAGCGCGATGATCATGCCGCCCCCTGAGCCGTACGGCTCGCTCGAGCGCGGTGGCTTGATTCCCTTGGGCCGTCCCGTCGTTCCCGACGAATAGAACATGAAGCTGCCCTCGACCTCGTGGGCGAGGGGCTGCGCCGGGTGGCCGGCGATGGCCTGCTCGTAGCGCTCGAAACCGTCGATCTCGCCGTCGACCACCAAGCGGATCGAGACCCCGTCGAGCGCACCTCCGAGGCCGGCCACCACCGGGCCCATGGCGACGGACGTGACCAAGGCTGCAGCGCCGCAGTCTTCGATGATGTATGCCGCCTCCTCGGGCTTCAAGTGCCAGTTGATCGGCGTGGTGTACAGGCCGGCACGCTGGGCGGCCCAGTAGACCTCCAAGTACCGGGGATGGTTCTCGAGCAGGATCGCCAGATGGTCGCCCGGCCGCAGCCCGCGCTGGTACAACAGCTGCGCCAAGCGCATCGACCGCTCGTCGAGCTCGGCGTAGGTCACCACCGCGCCGCTCTCGGCCATGATCACCGCGGGCACATGACCCCTGAGCTCGACGAAGTCACCAGGCTGCATCACGTCTCCTTGTTCGTTGCGTGAGTCTCGTGCTCATGGGCGGGCCGAAGCGACCAGCTCGTCGAACGACGCCTCGATCAGGCCCGTGATCGTCTGGGCCGAGGCGACCTTGGCCGCGTCGACCATGATCCCGAGGTCGAGCGCGTTCCCGTAGCGCCGAAGCGTGACGTTGAGGAACTGGGTCGCCGGGAGCGTCGGCATCGGGTGGTTGGCGATCAGCCGATACTCGCCGAGGAAGCGAGGTGCGGACGGTCCCGGGACGTTCGAGATCGACACGTTCCCCGCCGTCGTCGCCTGTTCCTCGGTCGTGCGGCGGCGTCGGGCACCGAAGGGACGGTCGTCGGGCGGCACGAGACGATCGTTGATCTCGGCCCGGGCGATCTCGGCGCGCATGGATGCCTTCACCGCCCCCAATCGCTCGCACGGATCGGCGATGTGCGTACCCAGATGGGGCAGGAGCAGGCCGAGGTGGTTCCCGAGCGGTCCGTGCTCGGGTCGGCGTCGGCTCCGGGGAACCATTGCCACCACAGGCGAATCGCCGAGGGCGTCGAGGAGCCCGACGTCGGCCAGCAGCATGCGCAACGCGCCGCCACATACCGCGAGCACCACGTCGTTGACGGTGCCATCGAGCGCCCGGCCCACCGCCCGGACCTCGTCGAGCGCAAGCGACGACGTGTCGTAGGACCGCCGGTCGGAGCTGGGCGTCGAGAGGGGGCCCAGGTCGGGTGTCCTGGCCCGCTTGGCAGCGGGGTCCAATCGAAGCGCGGCCAGCTCGTCGCGAGCGCGCTCCCGATCAGCACTCCCCCGCCGGCGTACCCAGGCCTCGTGGGCGAATCGGGCCGACGAGCGGGCGAGCCACCACGGGGCGATCGGTGGTCGCTCGTCGCCACGACGACCGGCGTCGAGACGGCTCGCCCGTGGATTCACACCGGACGTCGCATCGGGAATCAGACGGGGAGCGGAACCGGGAGTCACGGACGGCGCATCGTCGGTGAGCGCCTCGACGATGGCCTGGAAGCCGATCCCGTCGGTCAGCGAGTGGTGGATCTGGAGCACGAGCGCCACCGAACCGTCGTCGAGGCGATCGAGCACGACCATCCGCACCGGAGCCCCTCGGGGATCGAGCGGTTCCATCACGGCATCGGCGAGCATGACGTGGACCTGGGCGCGGGTCAACGGCTCGACGGTGTCGAAACGCCGAAGATGGCGAGCGAGGTCGATCGACCCGATGTCGAGCCAGAGCCCGGCGTCGAATCCGAAGGGGGCGGGCTGATGCCTCACGAGCGCCCCGGTGGAGGCGATACGCCCCGCGATGTGGGCCGTGACCGCGTCGTGGAACCCCTCAGCGCCGCGCCCAACACCGCGCCCAGCACCGTCGGCGTCGGCGGTGAAGCGCAGGAGCGCCCCGATCTGGAACGGCGTGGTCGCCGACTCGAGGCAGCGCCAACGGTCGTCCTGAGCGTTGAGCTGCCGCATCGCCAGCCCTCCCTCTCGATGATCGAGCGCTCGGGGGACGGTGCGGCCTACGCGGACGGAACCGGCGACCGGAGACCCTTGGCCTCGAGGCGGGGAATGACCTCCTCGGCGAAGTACGGCAGCTCGGCCAGGTAGTCGACGAAGCTGATGGTCGTGCCGTCGAAGCCGGCCCGGTGCACCCGTTCCAGCTCGGACGCGATGTGGTCGGGATCGCCGACGAGCGGGTAGACGCCGTGGCCGGCGGCGAACTCGGCGTCGGAGGTCCACACCTTCTCGATGACGTCGAGCCACTCCTGGCCGTAGTCGTACCGGTCGTCGTGCGAATCGGGGAGGTCCTTGCCCATCATCTCGTACTCGGGCTGGTTCCAACCGCAGACCACGTTGAGCCCGAGCCGCCCGTGGCTGATCTGATCGACGGTGGAGAGCATCTTGGCGGCAACCAGCGGATGGTGGAACGACGTGTGCGCCGTGCAGAAGACGGTGATCCCCTTGGTGAGGGCCAGGAGGCCAGCGCACCAGGTCATGGTCTCGAGGGTCGTGCCCTGGAAGTTGGTCTCACCGCCGTAGCCCCGCCACCGGGCGATCGGGAGCAGGAACTCGATGCCGTAGCCGTCGGCCATCACGGCCAGGGCGGCGTTGTTGTCCCAGCTCGGGTCCCATCGTTCGGGCACCGTCGTGACGGCCATCCCGCCCGAGCAGTTCGGCGAGAAGATGCCGAGCTTGAGCGGGTTGTCGTTGCGCATCCGGTTGGCCGGCCAGTTCATCGTTCCCCCGGTGGTGAGCGGCACGGAACGGTAGCTGCCTCGCCGACAGCCACGCTCGCCTCGCAGCCCGAGATCTCGGACCGGTGACGACCGAGCCGCGGGGCGTGACGGCGGGGGTGCTGAGAACGCAGTCGACACGCGGTCGACCCGCAGTCGACCCGCGGTCTTGAACTGTCCGAGCCGGGTCCGGCTTTGCCATACTGCTCGGGCTGCACCGGCCGGGGGAGCGCCGGTGGCACAGGGGGCACGAGCGGGGCGTCGACTCGTCGAGAGGCGCGTAGACCCCCGCCTGGTGGCGGCTGAGCCGTCAAAGGAAAGGGACACCATGCGCAGGAGAGCTCTTGTTCGACTCATCGCGGCGGTCGGCGTCGTGGCGTTGTTCGCCGCGGCCTGCGGCGACGACGACGATGACGCCACCGGTGGCGAGGCTGACACGTCAGCGACCTCGGCGACCACGGCGGCCTCAGGCGCCACCGACACCTCGGCCACCGCGGCCGCCAGCACCGATCCCATCGTGATCGGCGCGGCCATCGACCTCACGGGGAACATGGCGCCGTTCGACGGCCCGGCCCTGGCCGCAGCTCAGATCACCGTCGACACGGTCAACGCCGCAGGAGGCGTGCTCGGGCGCCAGCTCGAGCTGCGGTTCGTCGACACCGCGCTCGATCCGGCCGAGACCAAGGCCGCCGCGCTCGATCTCATCCAGGGTGGTGCCGACGTGCTGCTCACCACCTGCGACGTCGACTTCGCCACTCCGGCCATCCAGGAGGGCATCAGCGCCGGGCTCCTCACGATCGCGCCGTGCATCGGCACCGACCAGATGGGCCCGTCGCGTTTCGGTGAGCCCGGTCGTCTCGCCTTCAGCATCGGCAACCTCGCGCAGGACGAGGGCGCGGTGTTGGCCGAGTACGCGATCGCCCAGGGTCACTCGAGCGCCATCGTCGTGCCCGACAACCTGCTCGTGTACTTCCAGAACGTCTGTCAGGCGTTCACCGCCCGCTTCGAGGAGCTCGGCGGCGAAGTCATCGCCGAGGAGGGCTTCGCGTCGTTCGACGGTTCGGTCAACAACCTGGCCACTGCCGTGTCGCAAGCCGGCGAGGCCGACGTGATCGCCCTGTGCACGTTCCCGCCCGACATCAGCATCGCCGTGGGCGGCATCCGCGACGCCGGCATCGACACCCCGATCTTCAGCCCGTGGTCGGGCGACGGGAACTTCTGGATCCCCGAGGGCCTGAGCGACTTCACGTTCAGCACGTACGCATCGGTGTTCGGCGACGATCCGAGCGCCGAGATGAACGGGCTCATCGCGGCCATGGAGGACGCAGGCTCGGCCCCGGCGACCGGCGGCTTCGTGACCGGCGCTGCGGCCATCGAGGCCATCGTGGCCGCGATCGAGGCGGCCGGCTCCACCGACGGTGCCGCCTTGGCCGCCGAGTTCGAGAGCTTCTCGGGGCTGCCGACCATCTCGGGCAACATCAGCTTCTCGCCCGAGCTCCACACGGTCTTCGGGCGTGAGTACCGCATGATGACCTTCCAGGACGGGGTGGCCACGTTCGGTGAGCTGCTGGCCGCCACGTCACCCGCGGTCATCTCCTGACCGGATCCCGGCGGGTGACAGGACGCGTGGTGACGGCCCTCGAATCCCGGGACTCCGGCCGATCATGAACGAGCGCAACGGATCGCTGCGTGCGACGGCCCTCAGCCGCTCCTACGCAGGGGTCCGGGCGCTCGACGGCATCGACCTCACGGTGCACCGCCACGAGGTCGTCGGCCTCATCGGGCCCAACGGGGCCGGCAAGTCGACCTTCGTGAACCTGGTGACGGGCTTCGACCGTCCCACAGCGGGGAGTGTTCTCCTCGACGACGTCGACATCACCACCTGGCCGGCGCACCGGCGGGTCAGAGCCGGGCTGGCCCGGACCTTCCAGCACGGCCACACCTTCGGGGCGTTGTCGGTGCAGGAGAACGTGGAGGTCGCCGCCCTCGGGGTGGGTGCCTCGGCCCGGACCGCACGCCAGCGGGGCACCGAGCTCCTCGAGCTGGTGGGCATCGCCGCGCAGGCCCGACGTGACGCCGCATCGCTCTCCCACGGCGACGAGCGCCTCCTGGGTGTGGCCCGAGCGCTGGCCACGTCGCCCACGTTCGTGTTCCTCGACGAGCCCGCGGCCGGGCTCAACGAGGAGGAGATCGGCGGGTTCGCCGCGGCGATCCGGCTGGTACGCGACGAGCGCTCCGCGGGCGTGGTGCTGATCGATCACAACGTGGCCCTGGTGCTGGGGGTGTGCGATCGCATCCACGTGCTCGACCAGGGCCAGACCCTGGCCGAGGGGACACCCGACGAGATCCGCGCCCATCCAGCCGTGGCCGAGGCCTACCTGGGCGTGCTCGACGTCACCGGGATCGGCGTCTCGTGAGCGGGTGTCGGTGAGCGTCCAGGCGACACGACCCATCCTCGAGATCGACTGCCTGAGCGTGCGCTACGGGTCGGTGCCGGCCGTACGCGAGCTCTCTCTGACCGTGGCGGCCGGTGAGGTCGTGGCCATCGTCGGCCCCAACGGCGCGGGCAAGACCACCGTCCTCTCGGCGGTCATGCGGATGGTCGCCTGGTCGGCGGGCGACGTGCGCCTCGACGGTGAGTCGCTCCGCAAGCGTTCGTCCGACGAGGTCGCTCGGCGGGGAATCGCCCTGGTTCCCGAGGGCCGTCAGATCTTCGCCGACCTCACCGTCCACGAGAACCTGCGGCTCGGGATGGTCGCCCGTCGGTCCAGGACCGGTGCCGCCGAAGCGCTCGACGCGGTCTTCGAGCAGTTCCCGATCGTCAAGACCTTCCTCGATCGGCCGGCCGGGCTGCTTTCAGGGGGCCAGCAGCAACAGCTCGCCATCGCCAGGGCGATCGTCGCCGAGCCCGACGTGCTGCTCCTCGACGAGCCGTCGCTCGGCTTGGCCCCGACCGTCATCGACACCGTCTTCGCCGCGCTGGCGGCCATCAGGGAGTCGGGTCGCACGATCGTGCTCGTCGAACAGCGGGCCCAGCGGGCCATCGCCTTCGCCGACCGGACCTACGTTCTCGCCGACGGCGTCGTGCGTGACCGCCTCGTCGCTGCCGATGCCACCGACGCCGAGCGGCTTCGCGCTGCGTACTTCGGCGCCGACACGCGCGCCGTCGCCGGTGCCGGCACGCCGACCGGAGGCACGCCGAAGGTGGGGACACCAGCCGACGATCCGGTGCGCCGATGAAGTACGTCCAGTACCTGATCGACGCCATCGCCCTGGGTTCGCTCTACGCGCTCGTGGCCCTGGGCATCGGGCTCGTCTTCGGCGTGATGCGGATCGTGAACCTGGCCCACGGTGAGCTCCTCATGGCCGGCGGGTACACCCTCTACGAGACCAACGGCTGGCCGGCCGTCCTCAGGGTGCTCACGGCCCTGGCCGTGGTGATCGCCGTGGCGTTGCTGATGGAGCGCCTGGCCTTGCGTCCGTTGCGACGGGCCTCGCCCACCACGACCCTGGTGATGACGTTCGCGGTGAGCTTCCTCCTCCGCAGCATCGCCCAGAAGCGCTGGTCGGCCCAGGGCAAGACCATGAACCTGTTCACCGACTTGAACCAGGCCTTCACGATCGGCGAGCTGCGGATCAAGTACCTCACGATCGCCGCGGTCGTCGTGGGTGGGGTGCTGCTCGGCGCCGTCACGCTGTTCCTCGACCGTACCGACCTCGGGTTGCAGATGCGCGCCACTGCCAGCGACGAACGCATCGCCCAGGCGCTGGGGGTCCGGGCCAATCACGTCGTCGTCGGCGCGTTCGTCATCGCCGGGGTGCTCGCCACGGCCGCACTGGTGTTGTTCGCTCCGCAGCGCCCCGTCGTCACCCCCGACTTCGGGCTCCAGATCGCCATCCTCGCTCTCGTCGGGGTCGTGGTGGGCGGGATGGACAAGCCCAGCTCGGCCACCCTCGGCGGGTTCTTCATCGGCTTCGCCAACTCGATGCTGTTCAGCCTGTTACCCAAGGGGCAGCGGGTCTTCCTCGACTCGGCGCTCTACGGGCTCGTGATCGTCGTGCTGCTCGTGCGCCCGAGTGGGCTGTTCCAACGCGAGACCGTGACGTCGCGGCTGTGAGCGCGCCCGAGACGACCGCACTCGTCGGTCGTCGGCCCGCGAGGCTCGTGCTCGGACGGCACCTCGTACCCCTGGCGGGGCCGGTCGCGCTCACGATCGTCGTTGGCGTCGCCTCGTCCGCCTTCAGCGACAGCGTGCAGCTCCAACTCCACACCGCGCTGGTGACGACCGCCATGGTCGTCGGTCTCTCGGTCTTCAGCGGGAACTCGGGCATCGTGAGCTTCGGGCACGTCAGCTTCGTGGGCGTGGGCGCCTTCGCCGCCGGGATCATGAGCATGCCCGCGCAACAGAAGGCCACGGTGTTCCCCGAGCTGTTCGGCTTCATTCGCGACAACGATCTCGGCAACGTCGCATCGCTCGCTCTCGGCGCGCTGGTCGGCGGGATCTTCGCGCTGGTCGTCGGGACGGCGCTGGTGCGCTTGTCGGGGCTGGGCGCGGGGATCGCCACCTTCGCCGTCCTGGGCATCACTCGCAACGTGCTGCGCAACTGGAGCGGCGTCGGCCCCGGCGCCAAGGCCATCCCGTCGATCCCTCAGACCACCGGGCTGACGCAGGCCACCGTCGCCCTGCTCGTGTGCATCGGCGTCGCGTACGCGTACCAGGCCAGCCGATGGGGCCGCCGGCTCCGCGCGTCACGCGAAGACCCCGCGGCCGCCAGGGGCAGCGGGATCGGCGTGTACAAGGAACGGCTCATCGCCTTCGCCCTGAGCGGCGCCGTCGCCGGCTTCGCCGGTGCGGTCTACGTGCACCTGCTTGGCAGCGTGAGCGTCGACCAGGTGTACCTGGAGCTCACGTTCTTGACCCTGGCGATGCTCGTCGTGGGCGGGATCGACAGCCTCTGGGGAGCGGTCGTCGGGGGCCTCTTCGTGAGCCTCCTGAACTCCCTGTTGTTCGAGGGCGAGAAGGGCCTCTCGGTCGTCGGGATCGACGTCACGCTGCCGGCCAGCTCGAGCAACATCGCGATCGCCGTGGTCATGATGATCGTGATCCTCGTGCGTCCCCGCGGCATCACCGGGGGACGGGAGCTGCGACTCCGAGCCCTCCGGCGCCCGCGCCGCGCCGAGGGATGACCGATGGGGCGCTCGCGGGCGTCAGGAGTCGCGCATCCCGAGCATCCGCAAGGCATTGCCCCGGACGACGTTGTAGAGATCGTCCTCGCCCAGATCGGCGAACAGCTTCTCGGCATAGGGCTTGGTGGTGGGCCAGGTCGTGTCGCCGTGGGGGTAGTCGGTCTCGAAGCAGATGTTGGTGCGGCCCGTCCGGTGGATCGCCTCGATCCCCGACTCGTCCTTGAAGAAGCTCACGTAGATGTTGGAGTAGTAGTAGCTCGACGGGGGTTCGGGGATGTGCTTGGTCTGGGCCCAGGCCTGGTTGTCGTCCCACACGTCGTCGATGCGCTCCAACACGTACGGCAGCCAGCCGATCTGGCTCTCGGCGTACGACAGCGTGAGGCGCGGGTAGCGCACGAGCACGCCGGAGTACAGGAAATCGACCATGGACGCCATGGAGTTCCCGAACGCCAGCGATGCCGACACACTGATGGGCGCATCGGGCGAGGTGGCCGGCATCTTCGACGACGAGCCGATGTGCATGCAGATGACCGTTCCCGTCTCTTCGCAGGCCTCGAAGAACGGGTTCCAGTGATCGGTGTGGATGCTGGGCAGACCCAGGTGGTGGGGTATCTCGCTGAACGCCACGGCGCGCACGCCCCGGGCGGCATTGCGGCGCACCTCGCCAGCCGCCGCGGGCACGTCCCACAAGGGGATGAGGCAGATGGGGATGAGTCGTCCGCCCGAGTCGCCGCACCACTCCTCGACGAGCCAGTTGTTGTAGGCCTCGACACAGGCCATCGCCAGGTCCTTGTCCCGGGCCTCCTTGAACATCTGGCCGCAAAACCGCGGGAACGTGGGGAAGATCATCGAGCGCTCGACCCAGTTGGCGTCCATGTCGGCCAAGCGGGCCTTGGCGTCGTAGCAGCCCGGACGCATGTCGTCGTAGTTGACCGGATCGGTCGTCCAGGTCTCCTTGGGGTAGCCGGCCGCGGCGATGTTGCGCTTGTTCGTGTACGTGAGGTCTTCGTAGTGCCAGACGTCGACCTTGTTCGGGGCATCGTCGTCGAAGATCTCCTTGTACGCCGCCGGCCCCAGCCATTCGACACCGGCCAGGCCCCGTCTGATGATCCGGGGGCCCCGCTCACGGAGCTTGGCCGGGAGCCAGGTCTGCCAGACGTGGGGCGGCTCGATCACGTGGTCGTCGACGCTGATGATCTTGGGGAGCTCGATCGGCATGACGTTCCTCCAGCTCGCATGGTTCCGACGCAATCCGACGCAATCCGACGCGCTCCGACGCGGCGCGCCACGGCCCGACGGAGCTACGACGGCTCGGTCCTCTGGTGGCTCTGACGTCGGGTGTGCTCGGCGAGTGCCGTGACCATGTCGGCCCCGGTCTCGACGGCCGTGCGCTTGATGGCCTGCCAGTCGTCGAACGCAGCCTGGGCCGATGCCGCCGAGTCGTTCCAGGCCGGGCTCAGCGGCGTGGTGATCTCGAGCCTGATCCCGTTGGGATCGTGGAAGTAGACGCTGTAGATGATCTTGTGGTCGACCGGCCCGAGGACGTCGACGCCGTTGCTCTCGAGCCACACCTTCCAGGCGTCGACCGTCGCCGGGCTGTCGGCCTGGAGCGCGATGTGGCGGAACACGTTGTACGCCGGATGCGTGTCGACAGCGGCCGGCGGCAGGTCGGGCGCTTCGAAGAAGGCGATCGTCGACCCGTCAGCCATGCGGAAGAAGCTGTGGAAGTACGGGACGGGATCACCGGTCGAGGGGATCTTGTCGTCGAGCACGGCGTTCACCAGCTCCATGCCCAGCAGCCGCCGGTAGAAGTCGACGGTCGCCGCGGTGTCGTGGGTGACGTAGGCGACATGGCTGAGGCCGGCCGGCACGGCGGGCCGGATCGCGTCGCTGGCGTCGGTCTGCGGCAGGGTGGTCGTCATGGAATCTCCTGGCGTCGAGGACCATCGTACGGAACCGCGCGTGTCAGACCGGCTCTGCGAGCCCACGCGGTGCCCCCGTCGACATCTCGTGCGGGCTCGCGGGACTCGTAGGGCTCGTGGGCGACCAGGGGCGCGTGGCGCTCGTGACCGATCCGACCATGAGCGCATCGACGGCCACGACGCCGGTGTCGGTGACGATGAGCGGGTTGAGGTCGACGCTGGCCAGCCAACCGGCGTGGCGCCGCGACAGCTCGGCCACGCCGAGCACGGCATTCACCAGCGGCTCGGCCGCCCAGGCCCGCTGGCCCCGGAGGCGAGCGAAGACCGCGGCGCCGGCAACCTCCTCGACGAGCCGCTCGGCGTCGAGCCGGGTGAGCGGCAACAGGCGGCCGGCCACCGGCCCGGCGATCTCCACGAGCACGCCGCCGCGCCCAAGGAGCACCACCGAGCCCAGATCGGTGTGCACCTGGAGCCCGGCGAAGGCCTCGCCGTGGCCCTGCACCATCTGCTGCACCACGACGGTCGACGGTACGCCGTGACCGGTGGCGATGCTCCGCAGCTCGTCGACCGTGGCCGCGAGCTCCGATGGCGTGACGCCGACGCGGACCGCACCCAGCTCGGTACGGTGCGCCACGTCGGCGAGCTTCACGACCAACCGCCCGCCGAGGGACGCCAGCGCCCCCAGTGCCGCCGCGAGCGGGGGATCGGCGGGACGGGCGTCGGCCGCGATCACCACGTGGGGCGCAGTCGCGATGCCCACGTCGGCCAGCAGCGCCATGGCGTCGGCGAAGCCGACGATGGGCCCAACCTCGCTGTCGACGAGTCTCACCGGCGGCGGCGCTGAGGTCAGCTGCGGCGCGACTGTCGTCGGTGTCGCAGTCGATGGCGTTGTCGAAGCCCCAAGCGGCCCGGCGGCCGGGGTCGTGGGTTCAAGGACCGGCTCACCGACCGGCTCGCGGAGCGGATCGCCGACGTAGCGGTTGAGCGCCCGTACGGCCCGGTAGACCGACTGCACACCGCGGGCGAACGCCACTCCCGAGCGTTCGCGCACGGCGCCCGTCCACTCCCCCACCGCCGTGGCTTCGACCGGCGTCACCAGGAACGGCGTCGACGATCGGGCGGCCACTGCCTCGAACGGCTCCAGCAGTGTGGTGCTCCAACCTTCGTCGCCCTCTGCGGCCCACCACGCCAGCACGAGCAGGTCGACCGCCTCCGCGTAGCGATCGAACAGCTCCTCGGTGAGGTCGCGCCGGGTCATCACGAAGCCGGTGAGATCGAGGGGGTTCACGGTGTCGCCGGGAACGCGCTCTCGCACCCAGGCTTCGAGCTCGTCGAGCGGGGGAACGGGCGCCTGCTCGTCCTCTGCGATGTCGGCGGCCAGCGCCGCCACCCCTCCCGAGGTGGTGATGACGCCGATTCGCTCGATCGGCTTCCAGAGCGAGGGTGGCAGCTGGGCGAAGAGCTGAGCCTGGTCGAGCAGGTCGTCGATGTCGCGCGCCGAGAGCACACCATGTTCGCGGAAGGCCAGCTCGTACACCCAGCTGGCGTCTGCGATGGCGCCGGTGTGCGAGGCCATGATGCGACGCGACCGGTCGGTGCGGCCCAGCTTCAACGCCAGCACGGGCTTCTCGGCTCTGCGAGCGCGGGCCACGGCCGCGAAGAAGGCCGCCGGACGACGGATCGTCTCGATCACCAAGCAGATGACACGGGTGTGCTCGTCGTCGACGAGCGCCTCGAGATGGTCCGCGAGATCGCAGACGGCCTCGTTGCCCGACGAGATCGCGATGCCGATCCCCAGGCCCCGCTGGGCTCCCGCAGCCAGCGCCGATCGCACCAGGAAGCCGCTCTGCGAGACCACCGACACCCCGCCGGGCTTCAGGGAGAGCCGCCCTCCGGTGAACAGGTTCACACCGAGCGGGACGTTCTTGAAACCGCTGCAGTTGGGGCCGATGACGGCCAGGCCGTTGCTGCGGGCGGCATCGACCAGTCGGGCCTGCAGCAGGCGACCCTCGTCGCCCAGCTCGCCGAAGCCGGCCGCGGCGACGGCAACTCCCCCGCAGCCCAGCGCCGCGGCCTCCTCGACGAGCGCCACAGCACGCTCGGCGTTCACCAGAGCCAGCACGGCATCGATGGGCCCGTGCTCGGCCACGACATCACTCAGGGTGCGATGGGCCAGCTGGTCGTAGAGCGTCTCGCGACTGGGGTTCACGAGGTGCACGGCCAGGCCGGCCTCGAGCATGGGCACGACGGCGTTGTTCGACATCCCGAGCTTCTCGTTGGCGCCCACCACAGCCAGGGTGGCGGGCGCGAGGAGCCGGCGTAGGTTCGGCCCGACGGGGGGCCCGCTCGACACGGCGGCGCCTTCGGGGCCTGCGGGGCCTGCGGGGGGGTCCTGGCTCATGTGGTGGTGCGGTCGAGTCGATCAGGGTGCCGCCGCGGGATCACACCGGCAGCACCGAGGTCGTCGACGCCTTTGGTACACGAGCCACCACACACGGCGTCTCCCCTCGCTCAGGCGCGACGTTCGGCGGCACGGGCCATGATGCGGGCGGCGTCGACGATGGCCCGTTCGTGGCTGGCCCGACCGATCGGGCCGCCGGGGTCGGCAGCCTCGATCTCGAAGCGGTGCAAGGAGCCTTCGTGACCGCGGTAGCTGGCGACCACCTCGACCGTCGCCCCGACGGGCGTGGGCGCCGAGTGGCGCATGTCGATGCTGACCCCCACCGACATCTCGCCCTCGCCAAGGAGCGGCGTCAGCAACCGGGCCGCGGTCACCTCCATCAACGCCACCAACCGGGCCGTCGCCAGCACGGCCGGGAACACGTCGCCGCTCGCGACCCCGACCGTCGATGCCAGGTCGTCAGCGCCGACCACGTACGTGAGCGTCTCGATCGATCCCACCTCGAGCATGGCGCCGACGCTAGACGTTGGGGCCGCGACCGGCGCAGCCGACGGCCAACAGGGACGGTCGCTACGCTGCCCGCCATGACCGACGCACCCGGTTCCCTGTTCGACCTCACGGGACGGGTGGCACTGGTCACCGGCGGCGGGACGGGCATCGGCGCGGCGACGGTCCGCATCCTGGCCCAGCACGGAGCGTCGGTGGTGCTGGCCGGGCGCACGCCGGAGTCGCTCGAACGGATCGCGGTCGCCGTGGCGGCCGAGACGGGCCAGCGGTGCGTACCGATCCGCTGCGACGTGAAGGTCGAAGACGACGTGATCGCCTTGGCCGAGCAGGCGATCGCCGAGCTCGGCCAGGTCGACATCCTCGTCAACAACGCCGGCGGCACCCGGATGATGCCCATCGAGAGCACCCCCACCCGTGTGTGGGACAGCGTCTTCTCGCTCAACTCGCGGGGGCCGTTCCTGCTCACCCGCGAGGTCGGCCGACACATGATCGAGCGACGGACGGGCGCCATCGTGAACATCTCGTCGGCGGCCGGCGTGAGGGGTGTGCTCGGCGGCAGCGCCTACGGTGCGTCCAAGGCCGGGCTGCAGATGTTCACCCAGATCGTGGCGGGTGAATGGGGACGCTTCAACATCAGGTCGAACTGCGTCGCCGTCGGCCTGGTGGCCTCCGAGAACGCCGTCGAGGCCTGGAAGGCCGCCAACCTCGATCCGTCCGAGATCTCGGCGGGCATGCCCCTGCGGCGGGTCGGCCAGCCGTCCGAGATCGCATCGGTCGTGCTGTTCCTGGCCAGCGACGCCGCCTCGTTCGTGACCGGTCAGGTGTTCTCGGCCGACGGCGGTGCCCAGATGGGCGGCATCCCCCTCGACTGACGTGGGCTCCTGGCAACGCTGCGGACCACCTGATCGGGAACCATTCCCACACCTGGCCCGAGCTGGGTTCACCCACCAGGGTCGTGCTTCTCGGCGCGGAGGACGAGCAGCCAAGGGATGGCGGCCGTGCCGTATTCGCGGAGTGCGGCGACGGCGAAACCGTTGGCCCCCAAGGCGCTGACATACCTGGCGAGGGGCCGGTGCATGCTGACGAACGTCATCGAGACGCCGTGGCTTCGTGCGACGACCTCGGTGCGGCGTTCATCGAGGTATCGCTCGGTGAACCGTGGATGGTCGTCGTCGGTGAAGTTCGCGTCCTGCGCAGAGGCGAACGGGTGCACGATCGCCGCGCACACGACACCTCGGGGACCGAGAACGCGGCTGGCCTCGCCGAGTGTGCTGTCGAGGTCGTCCATGTCGAGGAGCGACATGCAGGCGACGACGAGCTGGGCGCAGCCATCGCGCAGCGGGACGTGCGCGGCGTCGGCGAGCACGACGGCGATCGACGGGTCAGCCGCCCTGGCAGCTCGCGCCAGCGTGGGCGAACGGTCGAGGCCCACCACGTGATATCCGAGCGGCGTGAGCTCTCGGCCGAGGCGACCCTCCCCGCAGCCGAGGTCGACGACCAGGCCGTCCGGGGGCGGGAGCATCTGGGCGAGCTCAGGCCACGTCGCGTCGCGAAATCCATCGCCCGGCGCGCTCCGGGCCCAACGGATCCAGTCGTGCGCATGCTCCTCCCACGCGTCGCTCACCAGCATGGGCGGACAGGCTACGGCGAGGAGCCCCTACCCGCGCCGAGCCGTACATGCCGGCCGAGGCCGACCCTCTGTCGTTGACCGCGGCCAGTTCCCATGATCAGCTCACGGCAACGGAGGGCGGCGCATCCGGAGGCCACCGACAGATCACCCACCGCCAGTGGGTGGCGAGTCGGTGAGTTGGGTGAGCCAGGTTCGGGTGTGTTCGGAGAGCTGGTCGGGTTCGGTCGGTGGTGTGTAGGTTCGGCCATCTGGTCGGGTGATGGTGATATCACGAGTCGACTTATTGATCGACATGGTCCAGTGGCCTTCGTGGAGCATGTGGTGGTGGTGCCAGCACATGGTAATGAGGTTGTTCTCGTTGGTGAGGCCGTCGTTGGCCCAGTGGATGATGTGGTGGAGTTCGAGCCAGGCGGTGCGGTCGCAGCGGGGCCATCGGCATCGGTGTTGGTCGCGGCGGGCGACGACTCGGGCGAGCCAGGGTGGGATACGGCGTGAATCGCGGCTGATCCCGACGGGCTGGCCGTTGGGGTCGTCGGCGATGATCTGCCACCGGCAGTCGCATGCGAGTCGGCGGGCGGTGTCGTTGGTGATGGTCCAACCAGCCCCGATGGTGGTGGGCTTGGCCGCCGCGGGCCTGTGACCGTGACCGCCTGAGTCGCTGTTGTCGTGGTGGGTGAAGGGTTCGACGTCGATGTGGACGACGACGAGAGGTCGGGCGGGGTTCTGGGCGAGGACCTCGGGATGGGCTTCGCACATGGCGACGAGCGCGTCGGCCATGCGGGCTCCACGACGGGCAGGCTCGCCACCTTCGAGGCGGCCTTCTTCGGGGAGGCTGTCGGCGAGACGGTTGAGTGCGGCTTCGACGATCGCGCCTTGGTCGCCTGAGAGGAGTCCCCGGATTCGGAGTGTCGAGTCGTGTCGGCGGACGAGTTGCACGAACCGTTCACGGTGTTGTTCGAGTGCTTCTTCGGCACTGACAGGTTTGAGGGCGCGGGCGTTGACGACCGTGGAGTGATAGGTCCAGCCGGGTGCCTGCTCGGCGAGCTCGGTATCGGTCTCAGGTGTGGCGACGGGGGCCAGGACGAGGAGTTGGTCCCAGGAGATCCGTCCGCTGCGCCACGCGTGCATCAGCGCAGGGATGGCTGGGGCTCGGGTGGCGATGTCGGCTTCGCGGCGGGCGGTAGGCAGAGCGAGGTTGGATCGGGCGGCGAGCCAGGTGGCGGCGTCCGGCATGGCATCGATCGTGTGGCCTTCACGTTCTTGGAACACGCCTACCACGTCGATCAACTGGGCATGAATCACCGTCATGAGCGCCCGGAGCTGACCGATTGCCTCGGCCAGGTCATCAACCTCACACCCATCAAATACCGTCGTGTTCATCAATGTTAATGATACCAGATAGGTACGACAGTAACCGGCAGCCTTTTCGAGATAAAGCAGAGCGAATCCATACGTTCCCGAAGGGACCGCCCTGAGGCTCGAACGCGACTCCGACCCGGCAGTCCTACGAGCGTCAGTGCTCGCCGTTGATGGTGAAGCCGCCGTCGGCGGTGATGATCGAGCCGGTGACGAAGGCCGACTCGTCGGCAGCCAGGTAGGTGGCGGTGTAGGCGATGTCGTCGGGCACGCCGAGGCGGGTGAGATGCCCGGGTGAGATGCCGGCGCCGGTGTCGCCCTTGGCTACGACCCGTCCGACAACGATGGCGTTGCAGCGGATGTTACGGGGGGCCTCCTCGACGGCGATGCTGCGCGTGATGGAGTTCATGCCGCCCTTGGCCGCAGCGTATGCAGCGAAGCCCGAGATGCCGACGATCGACTGGCCCGACGAGATGTTGACGATCGAACCGCCGCCCGCTGCTTCGAGGTGCGGAACGGCGTACTTCGTGGTCCAGAAGACGTTGCCGGTGAGGGCCCCGAGGATGATCGAGTTCCACTCGTCGGTCGTGTAGTCGACGAGCCGCTTGATGGTGGTGCTCACGATGTCGGTGGGTGCCGCGTTGTTGATGAGCGTGGTGAGCGTGCCGAAGCGGGCGACGGTGGCCTCGACGCAGTCGTGGACGCTCTGCTCATCGGTCACATCCAGACGGATGAACTCGGCGTCGCCGCCCGCATCGCGGATGCGGGCCACGACCTTCTGGCCCCGTTCGACGGTGCGGCCGGTGACGGCGACCCGGGCGCCCTCCCGAGCGAACATCTCGCAGATCGACCGACCGATCCCCCGGGTCGAGCCGGTCACCAGTGCCACCTTGCCCGCGAGCCTCATCGTGATCTCGTGTCTCTCGTCGGGGGCGCGACGATCTCTCTTGGCGCCCCGGGGGCATGAATGTTAGAGACGTTCCTCGACGGTTGCCGTGGGCGACGAGGGGGCCGGCACGCGGCGGTGGGCGATCCAGTCCTGCGAGAGCTCGGGGACGGCGAGGCCGAGTCGCTCGGCGATGTAGCGGGTGCAGAGGTTGCCATGTCCCATGTCGGTGTCGGCCCGCTGCTCGCCCCGGGCGATGCGCAGGTCGGCCTGACGGATGATCGTCGCGGCCATGAACAGTGCCGAGCGGATCTCGAACCAGTCGAGGTCGGGCAGGCTCCGGCCCACCGCGCTCTCGTAGCGGGCGACGACCTCCTCGCCGCTCGGGTACCCGTCGAGACGCTCGATGCCGGCAGCCTCGGCGTGGAAGGCGTCCATGAACGACCAGTGGCCGAGATCGACGCCCGCGGGACCGATCGTCGCCAGCTCCCAGTCGATGACGGCCGCCACGCTCACATCGTCGCCGGCATCGCCGGGCCCGTCGTAGATCACGTTGCCGATCCGAGCATCGCCCCACACCAGAACCGGATCGCCGGCCCGCTCGGCCACGGCTGGCGCCCGCTCGGCCAGCCAGGCCAACGCGGCGTCGGTCACCGGGTACGGCCGGCCGTCGACGACCCACCGGTAGTAGCGCGTGAGCCGTTCGAGCTCGCCGGCAACCCCCGGCGGAGCGCCCAGCGGGTCGACGAGGAACGCCAGCGGCGACCGCCAGTCGACGCGGTGGATGGCAGCGAGCGCCTCGATACCCGTGTCGCTCACACGGCGTCGCTGCAAAGGCGTGAGCGTCGGCAGCCAGCCGTTGGTGTGGACCGACGGCTTGGCCAGCGGCACCCGGCCGACGACCTCACTCATCACGAAGAACGGCACGCCCAGGATGCTCGGGTCGGCCTCGGCCCACCACACCCGAGGCACGGGGACGGTCGACTGGCGAGCGAGTGCATCGAGCACCCTCGACTCGCGTACCGCATCGGGATGCTCGAAGATCTGGGTCCGCGCCGACGGTTGCAGGCGCAGCACCAGCCTGGCGTCACGCTGGCCCTCGGCGTCGCTCCACCGGACGCCGAACAGGACCGTCTCGTTCGACTGGCCGCCGATCCGCTCGTCGACGAACGACACCGTGAGATCGCGGACCCCGCCGAGAGCGACGGGCTCGAGCCGGGCCGCGACCCAGCGTTCGAGAGCGGCACGCCGGCACTCGGACGATCCGCCGCCTGCATCGACGCCGGCGCCGACACTCACGACCTGCTCCCGGTGAACGCCTCGACGAGACCGGCGAGGTGCTCGGCGGTGCTGCCGTGCAACACCAGCTCGTCGGCACCCGCGTCGAGGTACTCGTGCAGCCGCGACGCGCACGTAGCAGCCGATCCCACAGCCGACGACGACGGCAGCCAGTGCCTGGGCAGCGTGCGTGAGAGCTCGATGAGCTCGGAACGAGGGAGGGCCTTGTCGGCCGAGCGTCCGCCGAGGGCCACCAGCGTGGGATGGCTGCGGTAGCGGGCCAGATCGTCAGCCGGCCAACGATTGGCGGCGGCGAGGGCGTCGCCCAGCCCCGGGAGCTGGAGATAACCGGCCGCCCGGGCGCCCACGGCCAGATCCTCGTCGCCCGGGGTCCGGTCGGGGGCCACGACGACCGTCGCGTAACAACGGATCGCATCGGGATCGCGCCCGTGTGCGATGGCCGCATCGCGAACGAGGGCGACCGAGCGAGCGACGCCGTCGGGCGTGAGAAAGGGATGGAGGATCGCACCGTCGAACGCCTGCCCCGCCAGGGCCAAGGTGCGGGGCCCGATCGCGGCCAGCAGCACCGGCGGCGGGGGGACCGCGGCCCGCTGCGCGAGTCGCAGTGACGGGAACCGTCCCGCCGGGCCGTCGTAGTCGACGGTCTCGCCGGCCCACAGTCGCCGCAGGATGAGCGCCGTGTCGCCCATGATCGCCAGGGTGGGCTCGGGCGCGCCGTAGTTGGTCCAGCGCCACGAGGCCGACCGGCCCAGCCCGAGCGCGAACCGTCCGCCCGAGAGCGCCTGCAGCGTCTGGCCCATCGAGGCCAGCACCATCGGATGACGAAGCCCCGTATGGGTGATCCCGGCCCCGATGCGCACCCTCGTGGTGACCTGGGTGAGCGCGCCGGCGAGCGACGGGAGGTCCTTCGTGTCGTAGCGCTCGCCGATCCAGACCGTTCCCAGCCCGAGAGCCTCTGCCGCATGGGCCTGCCCGACCACCGCCGTGGGGTCGGTGACCCCGCCCGGCAGCACGTAGGCCCCGAGGCACTCGGCACCGCGCCCGGGCCCGGGAGGGCTCGGGAGGCCGGCACCACCGCAACCGGGCCCCGGGGGACCGTCGGTCATGGAGCGACGACTCCGGGCTCGACGAGCAGCTGCTCGAGCGAGCGCCACATCACGTTGGCCTGGTACGGGAAGGGCTGGGGATCGACGAGGCGCATCCCCGGCGCAAGCTCGGTGAGCAGCTCGAGCACGAGCTCGAACTCCAAGCGGGCCAAGGGCGCCCCGAGGCAGAAGTGCACTCCCTTGCCGAACGTGAGGTGCTCGTCGGCGTTCTCTCGGCGCACGTCGAACCGGTCGGCATCGGGGAAGTGCTCGGCGTCGCGATGCGCCGAACCGAACAGCATCACGAGCTTGGTGCCGGCGGCGACGTGGATGCCGGCGATCTCGGTGTCGGTCGTGGTGATGCGTCGGTGGCCCATGACGGGCGGGTCGAAGCGCAGGCACTCCTCGACGGCTTTGGGGATGAGCGCCGGATCGGCACAGATGGCGTCCCACTGATCGCGGCGACCGAGCAGGCGCCGCAGGCCCGACGAGAGGGCGTTGGTCGTGGAATCGTGGCCCGCCAGCGCCATGGCATACGTGATGTTCACGATGTCGTCGATGGTGACCTCGTCGGGCAGGGTGTCGTGGCGGCGCAGCAGATCGCTGGTGAAGTCGTCGCCGCGATCGGCGTTCTTGGCGGCCACGAACTGCTCGACGTAGCGCCAGAACGCGGTGACGTTGTGGGCCACCTCCACCTGCTCGTCCTCGGCGAGATGCCCGTAGGTGAGCAGCACCCGCTTGGCGCCCCAGCGCTTGATCTGCTCGTGATCGGCCTCGGGGATTCCGAGCAGCCCCAGGCCGGCGTGCGCTGGGAGGGGGTACGTGAGCTCGGCCACCAGGTCGCACCGGGGCAGGGTCACCAGGTGCTCGACGAGATGGCGGGTGTGGTCGCGCAGCTCAGGCTCGAGTTGGCGCAGACGCCGAGGGCTCATGCACGTGAAGACCGCCTTGCGCATGGGGCCGTGCCGGGGCGGATCGGCGTTGTTCAGCGTGGGCACCCGCTTGTAGCCCTCGAGCGCCAACACCTGCTGCGCCGCCTCGCACGGGGGCCAGATGGGCGACGACGCGTTCGCCGCGGCGAACGTCGTCCGGTCGAGGAGGATCCTCTCGATGTCGGCGTAGCGGGTGACGACGATGTGGCCCAGGTCGGGGTCGAAGAAGAGCGGGGTCTCAGCCCGGATCTCGGCCAAGGTGGGAAAGGGTTCGAGCAGGAACTCAGGCTCCAGCCACGGCACGCGGTGCTCGACCGGACAGACTTGGGCGGTCATCGGCGGTCCTCGATCTCAGTCGGCTCGTGGGCTCACCACGCGCCGACACGCTAGGTCGGGTCGAGCACGAAAGGTCGAGAAGTCGCCATGGAATCACATCACCTCACCTACGAAACCCATGACGGGATCGCCGAGATCGTGCTCGACCGGCCCGCCGTGCTCAACGCCATCTCGGCCGGACCGGGGGGCACCCGTGAACAGATCGTTCACGCGCTGGCCGAGGCCGAGGCCGATCCGACCGTCGGCTGCGTGCTGTTGCGAGGTGCGGGCAAGGGTTTCTCGTCCGGCGGCGACATCACCGGCAACGCCAAGCGGGAGCACGCCTTCGAGCACGAGGCCTTCGTCGCCGGCGCCGACGGGTTCCACCGGCGCGTCCGCGACGCCCGCGTTCCGGTTGTCGCGGCGGTGCATGGCGTGTGCGTGGGTGCCGGGCTGCTGCTCGCCACGAGTTGCGACCTCGTGATCGCAGCCCGGAGCACCCGAATGGGCCTCCCCGAAGGCCGCATCGGACTTGTGGGCGGCGCCTCGGTGGCCCCGATCGTCGGCCGTCAGTGGGCCAAGTTCCTGATCCTCACCGGCGAGCTCATCGACGCCGAGACCGCTGCCGAGCTCGGCCTGGTTCTGGCCGTGGTCGATGACGACCAGCTCCTCGACCGAGCGCGTGACCTTGCTGGGCGCATCGCTCGGATGCCTCGGGAGGCCACGCTGCTCAACAAGCGAGCCATCGACGCCGCATGCGACGCGGCCGGAGACGCCGCGTCACGAATCGTCGCTGCGGCGCACGACTCGATCACGCTGGCCAACAGCGAACGGGCGACGGCTCCCGACGGCCGGAGCTTCCGAGCCATACTCGACGCCGAAGGCATGGCCGGCATGAAGGCAGCACGCGAGGCCCAGTACGGCGCGCCCTGGCGTTGACCTGGCGCTCGGGCGGCGAGTCCAGCGTCGAACCGTGTCGTGACCGAGCGGCTCAGGACTCGCGGGATCGCTCCGCGGCGTACAGGTCGTCGAGAACCGGCTCGGGAAGGGTGTTGCGGTAGCCCTCACCGGGCCAGTTGAACCAGCCCGCCGAGGCCATCGCCCCGCCGTCGGGATGCAGCGTCGTGCCGGTGACGTACGCCGACAGGTCAGAAGCCAGGAACAGCGCGCAGTTCCCGACATCGGTCAGCTTTCCCTTGCGCCCCATGGGGATCGCCACACGATCGCCGAGTGCGGTCCGGGCGTCGTCGCCAGTCGGAACCTCGACCGATGTCCCGTCGAGCGCCCTGATCCCCACCATTCCCTCGGTGGGTGTGATGTCGGGCGCGATGTTGTTGACCCGGATGCCGTCGGGCCCGAGCTCGAGGGCCAAGCTGCGGGCCAGGCTGGCGATCCCCGCCTTCATCGCTCCGTACACCGCGAACCCGGGCACGGCCCGATGCGCCTCGATCGACGTGAGGTTGATGATCGACCCGCCCCGCCCCGCGGCCCTCATGCGGACCGCGGCCATCTGGGTGGCGTGGAGCACGTGCATGAAGTTCGTCCGGATGATGGCGTCCCACCCCTTGGGATTCGTGTCGATGAAGTCGGCCCTGAACGTGCCGCCGACGACGTTGACGAGGATGTCGAGCCGCCCGAACGTTTCGTCGAAGGCTGCGAAGAACCGGCCCAGCGCCTCGGGGTCGCGCACGTCGAGGGCCCGTGAGATCACCGTGACGCCGAGCTCGCGGGCCTCGGCCACGGTGCGTTCGAGCGCGGGCTCGTCGCGATCGCACAGCGCGAGATCGACACCGGCCCGGGCCAGGTCGAGCGCGATCGCCGCGCCCAACCCTCCTCCACCGCCGGTGACGAGCGCCGTCCTGCCGGCCAGACCGGCTCGATCTTCCAGAAATCCCATGGGCTTGGCGCCTCCCGAGTCGATGACGTTCCACCGCGTGCTGACCAGCGCGCGGGATCGAAGCGTCCCACGACCCTGTGGCAAGCTGCCACCGAGACACGAGCACCGTCCACCAGCACGAACACAGCGGGACACAGGCACGCACACCGACAAGGAGCTCGCACCGTGGGTCGAGTAGATGGCAAGGTCGCATTCGTCACCGGCGCCGCTCGCGGGCAGGGTCGCAGTCACGCCCTGCTCCTGGCCTCCGAGGGGGCCGACATCATCGCCGTCGACATCTGCGAGGACATCGCCAGCAACAAGTACCCACTGTCACGTCCCGAAGACCTCGCCGAGACGGCCCGTCTGATCGAGGCGCTCGACCGCCGCGTGATCACCACGCAGGTCGACGTGCGCGACCGCTCTGCGGTCGGCGCGGCCGTAGCCGCCGGCGTGGCCGAGCTGGGCCGCCTCGACATCGTCGTCGCCAACGCCGCCATCTGCCCGCTCGGGCCCGAGGCGCCGCAGGCGTTCATCGACGCCGTCGACGTCAACCTCACCGGGGTCATCAACACCATCAGCGCCACGGTTGGCTACCTGAAGGCCGGCGCCTCGATCATCGCCACCGGGTCGCTGGCAGCCTTTCTCCCCAACACGGTCGACGCGGGACCAGCCGGCCCCGGTGGCGCGGGCTACGGGTTCGCCAAGCGGATGGTCGGCGCGTACATCAACGACCTGGCGCTCCAGCTCGCGCCGTACAGCATCCGGGCCAATGCCGTGCACCCCACCAACGTCAACACCCCCATGCTCCAGAGCGGCCCCATGTACCGGATCTTCCGACCCGACGTCGAGAACCCCACACGCGAGGACGCCGAGCTGGCCTTCCCGGCCATGAACGCCATGCCCATCGGCTATGTGGAGCCCATCGACATCAGCAACGTCGTGCTCTTCCTGGCGTCCGACGAGGCCCGGTACGTGACCGGCATGCAGATGCGCGTCGACGCCGGCGGCTACCTGAAAGCCGTCCCCTACAAGGCGTAGCGCCCCCCCATCCCCCTCCATCCCCCTCCATCCCCTCGAAATTTGTGCAGAAATCGTCGCCAGGCGACGATTTCTGCACAAATTTCGGCCTGGGGGCGGCCGGCCTGGGGCCTGGGGGCGGCCGGCCTGGGGCCTGGGGGCGCGCTCAGACGTTGACGTCGATGACGACCCGGCCGCGCACCTGGCCGGCAAGGATCTCCTCGGCCAGTCGCGGCAGGTCGGCGAGACCGGCCGTGGTGGTCATGGCGTCGAGCTTCTCGAACGGCAGATCGGTGGCGAGCCGCTCCCAGGCCACGGTGCGCTGCTCGGCCGTACGGGTCACGGAGTTCACACCGGCCAGCGTGACGCCACGCAGGATGAACGGCGCCACCGATGTCGGCAGGTCCATGCCCTGGGCCAGACCACACGCAGCCACACAACCGTCGTCGCGCACCATCGAGAGCACGTTGGCCAGGGTCGTACTGCCAACGGCGTCGATGCCCGCTGCCCAACGCACCTTGCCCAGCATCCGCGGCGAGCCGGTGAGCTCGTCGCGGGGGATGATCGTCGTGGCCCCGAGGCCCTTGAGATACTCGGACTCGTTCGGGCGACCCGTCGATGCGTGCACCTCGTACCCCAACGTGGCAAGGATGGCCACTGCGGTGGAACCCACGCCGCCCGAGGCGCCGGTGACGATCACCGGGCCGTCGCCGGGCCTACTCCCGTGGGCTTCCAACGCCAGGACACACAGCATCGACGTGAACCCGGCCGTCCCGATCGCCATGGCCCGCTTGGTCGAGATGGCATCCGGCAGCGGTGTGAGCCAGCCAGCCTTCACCCGGGCCCGCTGGGCGAACCCGCCCCAGTGCGACTCGCCAACGCCCCAGCCATTGAGAACCACTCTGCTACCCGCAGCGAGACCGGGGGCCTCGATCACGGTGCCGGCGAAGTCGATCCCTGGAACCATGGGCCAGGTGCGCACGACCCCGTTGAGGTTCTTGAGCGCCAGCCCGTCCTTGTAGTTGACGGTCGAATACTCGACGGCCACCGTGGCGTCGCCCTCGGGGAGCGCCGAATCGTCGAGGTCGGTGACGGTCGAGGCGACCGTCCCCTCGTCGTCCTTGGTGAGCAACAGGGCACGGAACATGAACGGCTCCTCGTCATCGGCGTCAGCGCAGCCGGTTGTCGAGACGATATCCGTGCCCCGATCGGATCTCCCCTTCGAGCACCACTCCGGAAGCGCGGCGCCAGAGCACCCTCGTTCGGTGACGGCCGGTAGCACTAGCGTCGTGCCCATCGACGCCGCCGCCCCCGCTTCCCACGCCCTCGACCTCCACGCCCCGCAGCTCGGCGAGCTCGCGTGGCACACCGTCACCAACGACACCACGGTCGACGCCCAGAGCGACGCCCACCTCCAGGCTGTCCGCAGCGCGATCGCCAGCCATCTCCCCGGCCGGGCCGTCGAGGGTCTGCGCGTCCTCGAGGTCGCGGCCTACCGGCACCACTCGCTGCACGCGCTGGCCTCGGACGATGGCGCCGAGTGCGTCGTCACCGACATCGCCCCCACCTCGCTCATCGAGGGCCTGGCCGCCGCTCGGCTCGCCGGGCGACACCCGGGCGCCACGGCCGTGGTCGCCGATTTCCTCGATCTCCCGTTCTCGACCGGATACTTCGACGTGGTGTTCATCGCCACCGCGGTCCACCACACCTGGCAGCCCGAACGAGTCCTCCGGGAACTGTTTCGCGTCACCGCTCCAGGGGGGATCGTGATCGTCCACGACGAGCCCGTCAGGCGCATCTGCTGCTTCTACGCCTTTCGCAGCAACCGATCCGATGCCTTCACACCGTTCGAGACCTACCTCGACGGCCACGGTCTCCTGCCCACGATCTCGTCACCCTTTTGGGGTTCGCGGCCCGAGGAGCTCTTCGGGATGACCGAGAACGATCGGATCCCACTCGACTTGTTCCGCACCGAGTTCACCCGACACGGGACCATCGAGGAGCTGCACCTCACGAACACCCAACAGGTGGGCGACTTCGAGCATCGGATCCTGGCGCTCGAAGAGCGTGGAGATGCATTGCAGGGCGCGGTCTTCGATCTCCTCGCCGACGCCGTCGACGATGCACGCCCGCACCTTGGAGCGCTCGAGCATCTGCTCGGCTACGAGCTGCCGACCGTGGGCGAGGTCCACGCCGTCGCTCGGGCGGTGGCGTCGACGTTGAGCTCGATCCGCCGACCCGACGGCGCCAGTCTCGACGACGATGCGCCCCCGAGCGACCGCGTCCTGGCCGATCTGTTCGGCGCCAGCGTCAGCGCCGTCGTTCGCCGGGCCCCGGTGGCCCTGACCGACACCACCGACGCGGCCCCGAGCGCCCCGAGCGCCCCGAGCGAGCGCCGCCGAAGGCTGCGCTGGGTCCGGTCCTCCCGCACGAGCCGACGCCCGGTCGCTGCGACGCCCCCGGATCGCTTCCGCCGCCCCATGACCGAGCGCGCCGGCGGGCTCTGGACCGAAGCCGACGGCTCCCACTCCGGCGCCGGTCGGCTCACGGCGACCTTGCTGCCCGACGTGTTCCGCCCCGAGCACCGCGACCGGCTGGCCACCTGGTTCCCGCCCGAGGACTGGCTCGTCAACGACGAGGCCAACGGGGCGATCTCGCTCGTCAACCTCAACGCCCGGAGCCGGGTGCAGCTCGGGCTGCGGGACTCCGACACCGTGTTGCTGTTCCGGTACTACGCGGTCGTCGGAGACGGGCAGCCTTTCCGGGTGAGGGTGAGCGCAGGTGATCGGGTCCTCGGCGATCAGCTCGTCGCCCTCCAGGAGACGCGCCTGCTTCGAGCCGAGCTCCCGAGTGCCGAGCCCGAGATCGTCGTCGAGATCCTCGACCTCGACGGTCACCTGGTGACCCCCGGCTGGCAACTCCGCGTCAGCGTGTTCCAACTCGTCCGAGCCCACCAAGCCAGGAGCGACGCATGAGATTGGTCGACGTCACCCAGGCACGGCCGGGCATCACGCAGCTCACGATGAACGACCCCCAGCGGTACAACGCGCTCAGCTCGGCCATGGTGCACCAGCTTCGGGACGCACTCCGCGAGGTCAAGGCCGATCGGGCGGTGCGCGCCGTGGTGCTCACCGGATCCGGGCGGGGGTTCTGCGCCGGTGCCAACCTCGCGGCCGACGAGGAGCTCCCCGCGGAAGCTCGGGATCGGGGCCCCGTCGGCCTGGTCCAGGTCATGCAGGAGCACCTGGCCGAGCTCATGCTCGCAGTGCGTGAGCTGCCCGCGCCGGTGATCGCCGCCGTGCACGGAGCGGCCGTGGGCGGCGGTCTGGCCCTGGCGCTGGCGAGCGACCTACGCGTCGCCAGTCCCGACGCGTTCTTCGCATCCCAGTTCATTCGTGTGGGCCTCTCGAGCTGCGATGTGGGGACGAGCTACCTCCTCCCCCGCCTGGTGGGACCCACCATGGCCGCCGAGCTGATGCTCACCGGTCGACGGTTCGGTGCCGACGAAGCACACCGGATCGGCTTGCTCAACCGGGTGGTCGAACGCGACGTCCTTGTGGAGACGGCTCTCGAACTGGCCGAGATGATCATCGCCAACAGTGAGTTCGGCGTCTCGATGACCAAGGTGGGGCTGTGGGCCAACCTCGACGCCCCCAGCCTGCGCCATGCCATCGAGCTCGAGAACCGGACCCAGGTGCTGGGCACGTTCACAGGGAACATGACCGAAGCCGCCGCAGCGTTTCGCGAGAAGCGCGATCCGATCTGGAAGCCGATGTAGGACGGGTCACTCGGGCCCGGGGCTGGCGAGCATGGCGTCGACGATCTCGGCCATCCGGGTCGTCTCTCCCGCTCGGGTCTGGCCTCCGGCGGCCATGAACGCTTGCATGGGCGCCAGGTGGGCACCGGCCGCGGTGAGGCGCCCCAGGTGATCGGTCTCCATCGTCAGCGCCGGTGTCGGATCGCCGAGGGACGCGTCGACGACCTCCTTGGCTGCGGCGATCGACGCCGCCGGCATGGCCGCGACCCGACGAGCCACGGCCATCACGCGGGTTTCGAGCGACTCTGCCGGCACCAGGGCATCGAGCCAACCGAGGGCCCGGGCCTCGGTTGCATCGACGTCGCGCCCGGTGAGGATCAGCTCGAGCGCCGGACCCCGTCCGATGATCCGAGGGAGACGGGTGGAGCCGCCGGCGCCCGGGAGGATGCCCATGGCCACCTCGGGCTGGCCGATCACCGCCCGCGGCGAGCCGTACCGCAGGTCGAGCGCAGACAGGAACTCGGCCCCGCCGCCCCGGGCGGCGCCGTCGATCATCCCGATGCTGAGAAAGGGTGCGGCCGTGATGCGCTGGAGGGCCGCCGCCGCGACGTTGGGCACCGTGGCCGTCTCGTGGTCGTGAACGGGGATCCCGAGCAGCGACTCGACGTCGCCGTGCATGAGGAAGAAGTCGGGGTCAGCGCTGCGGAACACCACGACCCTCACGTCGGACTCGGCCGCGAGCGCGGCCAGCGCGTCGAGCAGCGCCAGCAACGCCATGATGAACGGGCCGTCGACCAGGTTCGTCGGCGGGTGGTCGATCGTGACGATCACAATGGACCCATCGGTCGCGACCTTCAACGGCCCGTAGCTGTCGTGCATCCGTCCCCCGTGATGGCGTATCGGTCTCCGCCGCCAACGTATTGCGGCCGACCAGGCAGCGCCACAGCTCGGCGAGCGTTCGGCCGCGTAGGGTGCGGACCTGCGCCACCCGACCACCGTGGCGACCACTCCCGGGACGAGACCAATGAGCGCAACCACCTTCGAGGACATCATCTTCGAGATCGGCGACGATCACGTGGCCACCATCACGCTGAATCGGCCCGATCAGCTCAACTCCTTCACCGAAGGCATGACCGCCGAGGTGGCCGAGGCGTGGGGAATCGTGCGCGACACCGACGACGTGCACGCTGTCGTGCTGCGCGCCGCCGGTGAACGGGCGTTCTGCACCGGCATCGACATCAAGGGCGGCATGTGGTGGGGCCACCTCAACGTGTGGAACCAGGCCGACCCGGGTACGAAGCTCGGACCCAAGCACCATCAGGTCTGGAAGCCGGTCGTCGCCGCCGTCCACGGGATGTGCGCGGGCGGCGCCCAGTACTTCGTGAACGAGGCCGACATCGTCATCTGCTCCGACGACGCGACGTTCTTCGACCCGCACGCCAACGGGGGCATCGTCTCCGCGTTGGAGCCCATCGGCATGTTGCACCGGGGCGTGCCCCTCGGCGACGTGCTGCGCTGGGCCTTGATGGGCAACGAGGAACGGATCACGGCGCCCACTGCGCTGCGGCTGGGCCTCGTGACCGAGGTCGTCGAACGGGCCGCTCTGTGGGACCGGGCCCACGAGATCGCCGCCGACATCGCAAGCCGGCGCCCGGAAGCCGTGCAGGGCACGGTACGCGCCATCTGGGAATCGATCGACATGCCCCGCCTCATGGCGCTGCAGAACGGCCTCGCGTACACCCACATCGGCAACCCTCCGCCCGGCGAGCGTCCACCCCGCGCCCCGAACCGTCAACCCCGCTTCCGGTGACGCGGGACGTCGGTCATGGTCGTGCGCGGCCAAACCGGCACGACGCCGTCACAGGTGATCCGAGCCCGGCCGCGTCGAGCCGAGGCACCGCAGCTATTTCACGGCCAGGGCGTTGGGTGGCGACGCGACGCCGCCCGCGAGGTTGAGCGGCGCCGACGTGAACAGGAACTCGTAGACGCCGTCGGCCGCGCAGTCGGCGGCGAGGGCATCGAGATCGAAGAACTCGCCGATCGGGATTCCCAGCAACGCCAACAGGTTCCCGTGCAGGAACAGGACGGGCGTGTCGGCCGTGCCCGAGAACAGGGCCTGGCGAGCCGCAGCGCTGAGGCCCGTGGTGGTGGGCAACACCTCCAGCGCCGGATTGTCGGCCGCCACGGCTGCCACGTGGAGGTCCCAGAGCATCGCCGCGCACTCGGTCCCGTTCCTCAGCCCGCAGGCGCTGAGGTTCCCTGCGGCCACCGCAGCCCGCCCGCCGGCGTCGAGGGCCCGATACCAGTCGAGCCAGCCCGTCCTGACGAGCAGGATGTCGCCCACCTCGACCTCGACCCCTTGCGCCACAAGGCATTCGAGCACGTCATCGGGCTCGATGATGTCGGGCGCGCCCGGCTGCAGCGGCCGGCCGAGGCGCTCTCGATGACGAGCAACGTCGGCCAGCACGCCCCGACCCACGAGACCCCGGCGCGACCAGTGGTGCACGCCATGGGTCTCGTCGGCCACGCCGTTGTAGAAGCCGTGGTGGAGGCTGCGGATGTGACGGAAGCCGTCCCACTGGGTGCTGCGCTGCGGGTTCCAGTCGATCAGCTCGTCGTCGTGGCCGACGTCGTGGGCCAGCCACGTCACCTCGTGGCGATGAGCCCGCCGGCCGAACAACGGGGGCTCGGGCAGGTCGAGATCGAGGTTGAGGGAGAACGTTCGCCCTCGCCGCACCAGGCCCGCGCCCCTGACCGCGCGTTCGGCCGTCAGCAGGTTGAGGCAACCCAGCGCGTCGTCGGCACCCCAGAGTCCCCAGGACGAGCCGGAGGGCCCGTCGGTGCGCTCACACAACTCGGCGTAGCTCGGGAGGTCGGCCATCGATCCCTCTCACGGTTCGGCCCGAACGGCCTCGGGCCGTTCGACGCCTGGACGGGTGTGCTGCGATCATGACCGCGAGCACTCCTGATGTCCCGCCGCCGAGCTCGAGGGCCCGGGCCACACCCCAAACCTGGAGCACCGATGAACCTTCCCCTGCAAGGCATTCGTGTCGTGGAAGTGGCGGCATGGACGTTCGTTCCCGCCGCGGGCGCGTTGCTCGCCGATCTCGGCGCCGACGTCATCAAGATCGAGCCCCCCACCGGCGATCCGCAGCGCGGCCTGGCCAACATGCTCAATCTCTCGAGCAACGGCCCCAACCCGTTCACCGAGGTTCCGAACCGGGGAAAGCGCAGCGTCACCCTCGACCTCACCAACCCCGGCGGTCGGGAGACGCTGCTCAAGCTGGCCGCCAATGCCGACGTGTTCCTCACGAGCTATCTGCCCCAGTTGCGCCGCAAGTTGCGAATCGATGTCGACGACGTGCGAGCCGTCGCGCCGGGCATCGTCTACGTGCGAGGCTCCGGCTGGGGCTCCGAGGGGCCCATGGCCGAGACCGGTGGCTACGACCTGGCGTCGGCCT
>VFJJ01000067.1 GCA_009886115.1 Actinomycetota bacterium | reverse complement strand
CCGATCCTCCACCGGCCCCGGTAGAGACCGATGGAAAACCCGGCGACGAGTTGGATCCCCAAGGCGATCGGGACCATCTTGAAGAGCCCGTGCCAGGCCGCTTGGTCGAGATGGAAGTCGTACCGCAAGGCGGTGGCGATCGGCAACGCGATGGCCCAGGAGATCATGTCGATGAAGAAGAGAACCGCTCCACTCCGAGCGATGCTCCAACTCCGTCGTTTCGACGTGCTTGTGATCTGGGGGAGCGCCATGGGTGAGTGCTGGCCTTGATCGGCGGAGGACACGAGTCCGCATCGCAACAGGAGTCGGGAGTTAGCCTTGCGGCGTCCCGGAGCCTAGCAACTTGCCGATGCGTTGGGTGACGTGTGAGCACATTGGGGCAGGATCGTCCGGGTACGAGTATCGCGATGCGTGAAGCTGAACGTCGGAGAGAGATGAGCCCGAGATCGATGGCCAAGCTTCGTGCCTTGGTCCGTACTGTCGACGCCGATCTGGGGTTCCTTGATGACCAAGATCCGGGAGCCGCGCGGACGACCGATGGAGCCGTCTGGTCCCTGGTCAGCGACCCTAGCATCCACGACGCTTACCGATCGCTGGGTCGGATGGCGCTGTGCGCGGCCGAACGACGACACATCGTGGTCGATCTTGACGAGGTTCCCACGCAGATCGTGGGCGAGCTGGCCTCGTGCTTCACGAACGCCCCCAACGTGTGGGCCGTACGCGGCGCCAGGCTCGACCCGGTGCTCGTCCCGAGCGCGATCGGCGAGGCCGACAACGTGCGCCGACACGGGGTGCGATCGGCGCTGGTCGACCGATCGGTCCAGGGTGGCGAGCAGCGTGCGCTCCTCGAGGCCCTTGCCGAGCGAGTGCCGCTGGTCGCGGCCGAACAGGAGGCCGACGGCGTGGCGCTGACCGTTCGCGGGCTCGAGGTCGGGCGGCTCGTCGGCGATGATGATCGCGGTCCCATCCTCGAGCTGGGCGTGGGCCGGATCGACCGCGAGGTGCGCTACGAGCTCGAGGGGGCGCGGATCGTCGACCACGGCTCGGTCGATCATCACGTCCGAGCGATCGAGTCGGTCGTCGCCGAGGTCGACCGACGCCGTCGGGTCGACGCCTCGCCGCATCCCGCTCGGACGCTTCGTCGCGAGCGCTGGATGCTCCAGCGGATCGTCGAGGATCCCGGGCTGGCCGGGCTGGATTCGTCGACCCGCCTCGAGCCCCTGATCTCACTCCGGGCTCCGGCGAACCTCGACGACTGGTTGATCGCGGCTGCCCGATCCGTCGGCGATGACGGCACCGTCGTCGTCTGCGCGGTCGGACCTGATCTGGCGCTCGCCGCCGCGGCGGCCGAGGTCTGGCTCGCCTGTGCGGTCGACGGCCGCGGCGGTCGCCTCGTGGTGGCCGTCCCCGCGAGAGACGTGCTTCCGGTGACCGAACGGTTGCTCGGATCCCTGCGCTCCGAGCTCGCCGTCCGCCTGGTGGGGATCCGTGACGACTGGGCCGGTTCGTGACGACTGGGCCGGTTCGTTCTCGTCGCTGCCTGGTGACGGTCGATCGATGCGGGTGGGGCGATGGGCTGCCCGGGCCTCCGAGGGTCAATTGGTTCTTGCTAGCAGTTGTTGATAGTAGATAGGGTGTGTCTGTGCGATCGGCGGTGGCGTTGACGAGGAGCTTTCGTGAGAGCGGGCTTCGGATGACGCCGCAGCGCCAATCGATCTTCGAGGTGCTCGCCCGATCGGACGGGCATCCCACCGTCGAGGCGGTGTACGACGAAGTGGCGGCCGAGATGCCGACGATCTCGTTGAAGACCGTGTACCAGACCATGCACGAGCTCGAGGCCATGGGTGAGATCGCGCTGCTCGATCTGGGTCTGGGATCGCTGCGCATCGAGACCAACGTGGTCGGCGGGCGCCATCACCACCTGGTGTGTCGGCGGTGCTCGGCGGTGCGCGACCTCATGGTCGAGTTCCCCGGGCTCGAGCTCGACGACGCCGACAGGCAGGGCTTCGACCTCAGTCCGGCCGAGGTGGTGTTCCGCGGCATCTGCCCTGCCTGCGGTCCCACCGTCGATCCGGCACTACCTTCTCAGCGACAACCCCACAAGGAGCAGTGATGTCCGACCTCAAGAGCAGCAAGACCCTCGAGAACCTGAAGGAGGCCTTCGCCGGCGAGAGCCAGGCGAACCGGCGCTACCTGTACTTCGCCCAGAAGGCCGACGTCGAGGGTTACCCCGACATCGCCATGCTGTTCCGCTCGACCGCCGAGGGCGAGACGGGCCACGCGTTCGGCCATTTCGACCACATGGCCGAGGTCGGCGACCCGGCCACGGGTGAGCCGGTGGGCTCGACCGAGCTGAACCTCAAGTCGGCCGTCGCTGGCGAGACCTACGAGTACACCCAGATGTACCCGGCATTCGCCAAGACCGCCCGCGACGAGGGCTTCGGCGAGGTCGCGGAATGGTTCGAGACGCTGGCCCGGGCCGAGAAGAGCCACGCCGGCCGTTTCGGCGAGGGTCTCAAGTCGATCTCCTGACCGTCGAGCCCGAGCGGTGCCGTGCCCGCTCGGCACGACGCTCCCCGACGGAATCTCACGGTGGCCCCGGTTCTGGCCGGGGCCACCGTCGTATCACCGGGGAACCGGGCCACATCGCAGTCGCTCGACCGGGGCGACCGATGCCCGACCGACAACCACGATGCCCCCGATGCGCCCGATGCACCCGGCGCCACCGACGACAGGCAGAGGCCCCATGCAGAAGCTGACCGTCGACGAGATCCTCGACCTTCGCGCGTACGAGCGGGTCCGCGGCGACATGCGGGCCCGGGTGATGGCGCTCAAGGAGCATCGGCGCATCGCCCTGGGCGAGCTGATCACGATCGTCTTCGAGAACACCGACACCATGCGCTTCCAGGTGCAGGAGATGGCTCGTGCAGAGAAGATGCTGCGTGACGAGCAGATCCAGGCCGAGCTCGACGTGTACAACGAGCTCATCCCCGATCCGGGTGAGCTGTGTGGGACGCTCCTCATCGAGCTCACCTCGGAAGCACTGGTGCGGGAATGGTTGCCGAAGCTCGTGGGCATCCAACGCTCGATCACGCTCGAGGTCGGAGAACGGCAGACGGTCCACGTGGTGCCCGGTTCCCCGCTCGACGAAGACCGACTGACCCGAGACGACGTGACCTCGGCCGTGCACTATCTCGACTTCCGCGTCGGCGTCGATCGCGCCGGTGCCGTCGCCAGCGAGTTGCGACGGGGCCCCGCCCGGTTGGTGGTCGACCACCCGCAGTACCAGGAGACCGTGGAGCTCTCCGCGCTCCAACGCGAGGAGCTGGCCCGGGATCTGGAATCCTAGGCATCCATGTTCGAACGTCTCGCCGATCTCGAAACCGAGCTCCAGAAGCTGGAGGCGAGGCTGCCCGAGGTCTATGCCGCCGGTGATCAGGCCGCTGTTCGTGAGGCTGGCAAACGCCACTCCGACCTGGCCCCCGTCGTCGAGTCGTACCGCTCCTACACCGCGACCGAACGCGACCTCGTCGAAGCGCGTGAGCTGTTGCACGCCGAGGGCGACCCGGAGATGCGCGACTTCCTCAAGGGCGAGGTCGAGGTGCTGCAGGCCCGGCTGGCCCAGATCGAGACCGATCTGAAGGAGATGCTGCTCCCGAGCGATCCCAACGACGGACGCAACGTGATCGTCGAGATCCGCGGCGCCGAAGGCGGCGAGGAGGCCAACCTCTTCGCTCGTGATCTCTTCCAGATGTACCAGCGTCTCGCCGACCGCCAAGGTTGGCGCATGGAGGTGCTGGGCTCCGACGTCTCCCCGATGGGTGGGTTCAACGAGATCAGCTTCCAGCTCCGGGGGGCGACAGCGTGGACCCGTATGCATCTCGAAGGTGGGCCGCATCGGGTCCAGCGCGTGCCGGTGACCGAGTCGCAGGGGCGCATTCACACGTCGTCGGCCACGGTGACGGTGCTGCCCGAGGCCGACGAGGTCGACGTTCAGGTCGATCCCAACGATCTCCGGATCGACGTGTACCGATCGAGCGGGCCTGGCGGGCAATCGGTGAACACCACCGACTCCGCCGTGCGCATCACCCACGTCCCCACGGGCCTGGTCGTGGCCATGCAGGACGAGAAGAGCCAGATCCAAAACCGCGCCAAGGCCATGCAGGTGCTGCGTTCGCGCCTGCTCAAGATGGAGCAGGACAAGGTGAGCGCAGAGCTGTCGGCCACCCGTCGCTCCCAGGTCGGCGGCGGCGGCCGGTCCGAGAAGATCCGCACCTACAACTACAAGGAGAACCGGATCACCGACCACCGGATCCGGCTCACGCTCTACAGCCTCGACCGCGTGCTCGGCTCGGGCGATCTCGACGAGATCGTCGACGGCCTGCTCGCGGCCGAGCGGGCCGAGCAGCTCGGCGAGGGCGGCATCTTCGACGACAGCGACGACGAGTGAACTGGCGCCTCGCCGTTCGCGAGGTGGCCGACGAGCTTCGCTCCGCCGGGCTCGACAACGCGCCCCAGGAGGCGCGCTGGCTCGTCGAGCACGTGGGCGGGGCGACCATCGCCGAGTTGGCCGACGAACCCGTCCCCGAGCGCCTCGCGGCCCGCCTCGCTGGTCTGATCGAGCGCCGCATCACCGGAGAGCCCCTCCAGTACGTGATGGGCGAGTGGTCGTTCCGAGGCCACGACGTGATGCTCGATCGTCGCGTGCTCATTCCGCGGCCCGAGACGGAGATCGTGGCCGAGGTGGCGCTGGAAGAAGCCGCACGCTTGGGGCTCGTCCGGCGGCGCACCGCGACCTCGACCTCGGGTCGCGTGCCCGTTGCCGATCTGGGTACCGGATCGGGCGTGCTGGCCATCGCCCTGCTCTGTGAGCTCCCGGAGGCCGAGGTGTGGGCGACCGATCGGTCGGCGGCCGCCATCGCCGTGGCCCGGGCGAACATCGCCGCACAGGGAGTGGTGGCCAGTCGAGCCCGTATCGCCGAAGGCTCGTGGTTCGACGCGCTCCCGCGTGAGCTGCAGGGGCGGTTGCGCCTCATCGTCTCGAACCCTCCGTACCTCGCCGAACACGAGCTGACCGAGATCGACGACGAGGTAGCCGGCTGGGAGCCGGTCGAGGCCCTCGTCGCCGGGCCGACCGGTCTGGAAGCGCTCGCCGCGATCGTCGACGAGAGCCGCCGTTGGCTCGACGCTCCCGGTACCCTCGTGTGCGAGCTGGCGCCCCATCAGGGCGAGGTCCTGGCGCGTCGGGCGCGCGACGCCGGCTACGACGAGGTGGTCGTCCGTGCCGATCTCACCGGACGGTCTCGGATCCTCGTGGCACGCCGCGGCGCCCCGAGTGTGCGAGGATCGTGAGGTGCCCGACGAGTTCGATCCCGATGCCATGGTGGCCCGCTTTCGCGAGCGGGCCGAGGCTGTCAAGACCCGGCCGCTGCCTCCGATCGCCGGCCCTGAGCGGCAACGATTCATCAAGCAGCAGCAGACCGACTACATGGACTACGCCATGATCGGCGACGCCGAGGTCGCGCTCGAGGACGGGGTGCTCGTGCTGCGGGTCGATCTCCGGCCCGCAGCACCGCCGTCGACGCCCGCTGGCTGACGGCCATCCGTGGAGAAGCTCACCCAGCTCACCGACACCCACGAGTTCCGCGTGGGTCTCGCCGTGGGGATGGCGATCGCAGCTGCGCTCGTCGTCGTCGGGCTCATCGTTCGCGCCACCCCGCTGAGGCGCCGATTCCCGAGGCTCGTGGGGCTGGCCGGCCTGGCCATCGCCGGGGGATTGGTCGTTCTCTTCGCCCGGCTCGAAGAGGTCAGAGAACGCGGCGACGACCCGGGAGGCTTTCGGCTGGGCCTGGCGGTCCTGGCCCTCGGCGGGCTGGTCTCGAGCACCCGACCGAGGCTCTGGACCGGGGCGCTCGCCGCGGTGCCCGGTGCGTGGATCATCATCGACTCCGGCTTTCGGGAGATGAAGCCCAACGTCCGCTTGGCCGTGATGCTGACCATCGTGGTCGCCTGTCCGCTGCTCGCGGCCTTCGAGCGTCGATCGCCGGTGCCGGGCCTCGGGGCTGCGCTCTTGGCGATCACCGCGTTCGGTCACTACGTGACGGTGCCTGACACCGAGAAGGCCCGGGCCGTGGTGGGGCTCACCTTCCCCATCGGGCTCGTCGGATGGCCGCTTCGTCTCGTGGGGGTGGGCCAGGCCGGTGCGTACGCCGGGGTCGGGGCTCTGGCCTGGGCGGCGACGAGCGGCGGCTTGGCCCGGACGGGGTCGGTCGCCGGGGCCTGTGCCAGCTTCGGCGTCCTCGTCGCCGCGCCGGTGGCATGGGAGATCACCGCCTTCCGGGCTCGCCGGACGCCGAAACGCTCCCATCCGGGCGAGGCGGTTGCGACGGGGTGGATCGCCGCCTGCGCTCGTCGTCCGGCCGTGGTGCTCCTGGGCCTCCACGCCGGGCTCGTCCTGTGGGGATCGCGTGTCGCCGGTCTCCAAGAGAGCCTCGTGGCGGCGACGGTGCTGGCCGCGCCGATCCTCGCGCTCGGCACGGTGCTCGTCGCCTGGCTCGTGACACCAGCCGAGCCTGTTGGGGCGTTCGACCGCTCGGAGTGATACCAGTGCCGATGGCCGGTACGGGTGGACGAGCCGAACCCGGTAAGTAGGGCATCGGCCGGGAAGGCGATTCATCCTGGTTATCCCAGGTTTCCACGATGTTCACAAAGGCAACGTCGATTTAACGGGCACTTAGGGCCCTCTGGCTCAAGCGCTGTCTATGGTGATGCCGATACCACGCTGCGCGTCCAGATCTGGATGCAGGCGCAGGCGGAGGACCGGCATGGGCGGACAGCTGACGGCACTTCAGGACACTCCGAGCGACCTCGACGGTGACGGCCGCGGCCTGAGCCGGCGAGGATTCCTCAAGGTCGCGGGAGTGGCAGCTGCGGCGACCTTCGCCGGGCGGTTGGCCCACTTCGGCGGCGAAGCAGCCGACGCAGCGCCCGCGTCGCGCTGGAGCGATCCGACCACATGGGGTGGTGCGGTTCCGGGTCCGGCCAGCATCGTCACGATCACGGGCGCGGTGATGCTCGACACGAACACCACCGTTGCCGGCGTCGTCGTCAAGCCCGGCGGACAGCTCGTGTTCGACCCCAACAAGAGCTGTCAGCTCACCAGCACCGGCAACATCGTCAGCTCCGGCCTCATCCAGATCCGCCCGTCGTCGTCGGCGGTCGTGCACCGCATCGTCTTCTCGGGATTCAACGCCGCGGCCATGGTCGGCGGCGGCATGGTGCCGCTGGCAACCGACGTGGGCCTGTGGGTCATGGACCCGGGTGTTCTCGACATCGCCGGTGATCCCAAGACGGCCTGGACCCGGGTCGCCGGGGCCGTGGCCGCCGGCGCCAGCACGATCACGCTGGCGACCACGCCGGTCGGATGGCGCGTGGGCGATGAGATCGTCATCACCCCCACCGGCTCACCAGCCACCTCCAGGTTCCACGACGCCTTCGACGCCACGACCATCGCTGCGATCTCGGGGAACACCGTCACCCTGGCGAACGCCTGTGCCTTCGCCCATCCCACGGTCTCCGTCGGCGACGGGCGCGTCTTCAGCGCCGAGGTCCTGAACCTCACACGGAACGTGCAGATCGAGGGCACTCCCTCGGCCCGCACGCACGTCTGGGTCAACTCGACCAGGGCGCAGTACACAGCCTTCGCCGCGCTGCGGCACATGTCGCCCGTCGGCAAGCTCGGCCGCTACGGCTACCACTTCCACATGTGCGGCGCCGGCTCGGCGGGCTCGCTCCTCGACGGTGTCGTCGTCCGTGACGCCGACGGGCACGCGTTCGTGCCCCACCAGAGCAATGGCATCACGCTCCGGAGCTGCATCGCCTACAGCACCAAGGAAGATGCGTTCTGGTACGACCCGGCACCCGACAACCGGTCGGTGCCGAACGCTCCGCCGTCGAACGGGTTGCGCTACGACTCGTGCGTGGCGGCCCGGACCGCCAGCGTCGACCCGATCCGCGGCTACACGTTGACCGGGTTCTTCTTCGGTGCCGGTACCGGGTCGGTGGCGTTCAACTGTGTCGCCACAGGCGTCAAGGGCAACGTGAGCGCGTCCGGTTTCGCGTGGCCCGAGATGTCGCAGGGCGTCTGGACGTTCGACCAGTGTCTCTCGCACAACAACGCCACCAACGCCCTCTGGACCTGGCAGAACAACGGTAACAGCCACGTCATCGCCAACTTCGTCGGCTACCACTGCGGGAAGTACGGGATCTCGCATGGCGCCTACGTGAACAATTACGTGTACCGGAACTCCGTG
>VFJJ01000066.1 GCA_009886115.1 Actinomycetota bacterium | reverse complement strand
GGTGTCGTCGTAAGCTGCGGGCGTCGGGGTTGCTGGCCGACGGACGACGACGCGGACGATCGACACAGACGAGGACAGGGACGTGGGCGAGGGTGCGGCGCACTTCGATGTGGTGGTGCTCGGCGGGGGGCCCGGAGGGTACGCGGCTGCGCTGTACGGGGCGGCGGCGGGGCTGAACGTGGCGCTGGTCGAGGAGAGCCGGGTGGGCGGGACGTGCCTGCACGTGGGGTGCATCCCGGCCAAGGAGCTGCTCGAGACGGCCACGGTGTTCCGGACGGTGGGCCACGCGGCCGACTTCGGCGTGAACGTGGGCGCGCCGGGCACGCCGGGCACGCCGGGCACGCTGACGCTCGATCTCGCGGTGAGCCAGACGCGCAAGCAGGGCATCATCGACCGGCTCACCAAGGGGCTCGAGAGCTTGCTGAAGGGGCGCAAGGTCACGGTCTTCAACTCGCGGGGGACGATTGCCCACGCGGCTGATCGTCGGGTGCGCCTGGCCGACGGCTCCGAGATCTCGGGCGACGCGCTGGTGCTGGCGATGGGCTCGACGCCCCGTGCGTTGCCCGGCTTCGACTTCGACAAGACGAGCATCCTCTCGTCGGACGAGGTGCTGGCGCTCGACCATGTTCCGGGCCGGGTGGCGGTGATCGGTGGCGGCGCCATCGGCTGCGAGTTCGCCTCGTTCTTCACCGACGTCGGAGCGAGCGTCACCATCCTCGAGGCGCTCCCGCAGATCCTCACGGGCGTCGATGTCGACGCCGCCAACGCGGCCGTGCGGGCCTTCAAGAAGCGCCGCATCACGACCCACACCGGGGTGCGCGTGCTCGGGCACTCGCGTGCCGATGGCGACGCGGCCGACAACGCGACGGCCGTCCGCTACGTCGACGCCTCGGGGGCCGAGCAGGTGTTGACGGTCGACGCGGTGGTGGTGAGCGTGGGGCGCCGACCGCGCACCGACGCGGTCGGTCTCGACGGCTCGGGCGTGGCCGTCGACCAGCGGGGCTTCGTGACCGTCGATCCGTACATGCGCACCTCGCTCGAGGGCGTCTACGCCGTCGGCGACCTGGTGGCCACGCCGCAACTGGCTCACGTGGCCTTCGCCGAGGCGATCGTGGCCATCAAGGACATCCTCGGCGAGGATGCCGTCCCCGTCGACTACGCCAAGGTGCCCTGGGGCATCTACTGCCATCCCGAGGTCGCGTTCTGCGGCATGACCGAGGCCCAGGCCCGCGAGGCCGGGCTCGACATCGACGTGTCGATCCACCATTTCGTGGGTAACGGACGGGCGTTGATCATCGGCGAGCCCGACGGCATCGTGAAGATCGTGGCCGAGAAGAACGGCCCCATCGTGGGCGTCCACATCACCGGACCGTGGGCGACCGAGCTGATCGCCGAGGGCTACCTGGCCGTCAACTGGGAGGCGACCGCAGCCGACGTCGGAGCGCTCGTGCACGCGCACCCCACCCTCAGCGAGCTGTTCGGCGAGACGGCCATGGCCCTCACCGGCCGGGGCCTGCACGGCTGAGAACGCAAGGCTGGCGAGAGCAGCACAACGGTACCGAGGAGAGTTCGTGGGTCAGATCACCATGCCGCAGTTGGGCGAGACAGTCACCGAGGGCACCATCACCAAGTGGCTCAAGCAGGTCGGCGATCGGGTCGAACGCGACGAGCTCCTGTTCGAGGTCTCGACCGACAAGGTCGACTCCGAGGTCCCGTCGTCTGAGGCCGGGGTGCTCAGTGCGATCCTCGTGGCCGAGGGCGAGACGGTCCCCGTCGGGACTCCGCTCGCCGTGATCGGCGACGCTGCGGCCGTCGACCCCCCGACGCCGCCGCCAGCTCCCCCTGAGGCGGTACTTGCGCCACCGCCACCGCCGCCTCCGGCTCCGGTGGTCGAGGTTGCGCCGGCTCCCCCGCCTCCGCCGCCGGTGCCGGCTGGTGTGCCGCCAGCTGCCGCCCCGGCCGCCCCGGTTGCTCAGACCGCTCCGGTTGCTCAGAGCGCGCCAGCGCCCGCTGCTGTGCCCGCAGACGCGTCCGGTGGCGACCGCCCCGACGCGATGGTGCTGTCTCCCGTGGTCAGGCGCCTGATCGTCGAGCACGGTCTCGATTCGGCGCAGATCCCGGGA
This sequence comes from Actinomycetota bacterium, assembly GCA_009886115.1. Lineage (GTDB taxonomy): Bacteria > Actinomycetota > Acidimicrobiia > IMCC26256 > VFJJ01 > VFJJ01. The sequence continues at coordinate 44,647 of VFJJ01000066.1, read as the reverse complement.
ACCGGCGCCGGCGGTCGGATCACCCGCAACGACGTCCTCGACTACATCGACGATCGCGCCGCCGGCACCCAGCCAGCCCCGGCCGCCTCGTCCGCTCCACAACCCCCGCCCCCCGAGGTGGCCCCGGTACCTGCTGCACAGGCCCCGCCTCCGCCCCCTGCCCCTGCTGCTCCGGCCCCGGCAGCCGCGGCACCGCAGCCCGTCGCCACGCCCTCGCCGTCGCCGGCCCCGCAGCCGGTTGCTGCGCCCCCACCGGCCGCTCCGGCCGCCGCCCCATCGGTGCCGGTCGTGCGGGCTGCGGTCCAGGTGGGGCCCCGCGATCAGGTGGTGCCGTTCACGTCGATGCGACGCCGGACGGCCGAGCACATGGTCCGGTCCCTCGACACGAGCGCCCACGTCTCGATGTCGATGGAGATCGACTTCGAGCGCATCGAACGGGTCCGGCGGGCGGCACAGGCCGAATGGCGGGCCCGGGAAGGGTTCAGCCTCACCTACCTCCCGTTCGTGAGCCGGGCCCTCGTCGACACGATCACCGAGTACCCCCAGGTGAACGCCAGCATCGAGGGCGACTCCCTCGTCGTTCGGTCGACTGTGAACCTCGGCGTCGCCGTCGACCTCGACTTCACCGGGCTCATCGTGCCGGTGATCAGGAACGCCGACGGCAAGCGGCTGCGCCAGATCGCCCGTGAGATCCGCGAGCTCGCCGAGAAGGCCCGCTCCCGTCAGCTCGGCCCCGACGACATCGCCGGCGGGACCTACACGATCACCAACCCCGGGCCCTTCGGCACCCACATCTCGACCGCGGTGATCAACCAGCCCCAGGTGGCCATCCTCACGACCGACGGCGTGAAGAAGCGTCCCGTGGTGGTCGAGGGTCCCGACGGCGACTCCATCGCGGTGCGCCACATCGGCTACGTGAGCCAGACGTTCGATCATCGGGCGTTCGACGGGGCCTACTCGGCGGCGTTCCTGCGGCGCCTGAAGGAGATCCTCGAGACCCGCGACTGGGAGACCGAGCTGGCGTAGCCAGCGCGTTCTTTGTGTCCAGGGCCGCTCCCGGCGCGGTCGTGGCCACAAAGAACGCTGACGGGTGGGGGACGGGGGCCCGAGCGGGGCACAATCGTCACCATGACCACGCTGCACGCTCGCTGGCTGGGCCGGGTGCCCTACCGGGAGGCCTGGGCGCTCCAGCGAGCGCTGCACCAGCGTTCGCCCGTCGACCACCTCCTGCTCCTCGAGCATCCGCACGTGTACACGCTGGGGTCGCGCTCGTCGCGAGAGCACCTGCTGGTCGATCCGGCCCTGGTGGGAGCGGAGTGCGTCGAGGTCGACCGCGGCGGCGACATCACCTACCACGGGCCCGGGCAGCTCGTGGCCTACCCGATCATCACGCTCCCCGAGTGGCGGGGCGGGATGACCGACGTGGTGCGCTACGTCCGCGATCTCGAAGCGGTGCTGATCGCCGCGCTGGCTGATCTCGGCCAGACGGCGTTCACCGAGCCCGGCTTCACCGGCGTCTGGGTCGACGGGCGCCCAGCCGCAGTCGCAGCCAGAGCCGGTGCCCCCGCAGCCGTGGCCGGTAACCCGGCAGCCGGAACGGGTGTCCCCGCGGCCGCGGCCGGTAACCCGGCCCCCGGAACCGGTGTCCCGGGTGCCCCCGAGCGCCCGAGGAAGATCGCGGCGATCGGGGTGAAGGTGAGCCGGGGGCGTTCGATGCACGGCATCGCTCTCAACGTGAGCACCGACCTGGCGATGTTCGACCACATCGTCCCCTGCGGCATCCGCGACCGCGGCGTCACGTCGCTCGAGGCCGAGCTGGGCCGTCCGGTCGAGATGCGGGCGGTGGCCGATGCGTTCGCGCACCGATTCGCCGAGCGATTCGGTCACACCGAGGTCGCCCGCCACGATGTCGCGTGGCGGATCCGTCCCGAGGATCTCAGCGCCTTCAGCCGCCTGGCCCAGACCCCGGCGGGCGCCGAGGCTGGCGGCCCCGGCGTCGTCGACGCCGACGGTGTCCGCGAGCTTGACGGCGGCCGCGAGGCCGACGGCGTCCGCGAGCACGACCGCGCTCGCGAGCTTGACGGCGCCCGTGAGCATGACGGCCTCCGCGAGCACGACCGCGCCCGCGAGCACGACCGCGCCCACGAGCACGGCGGCGACCGCGGCGGCCGCGAGGCCGACGGCGTCCGCGTGGCCGACGGTGTCCGCGAGCACGACCGCGATCACGGGCGAGCGAACGAGTCGCACCCCACTCGCGGTCGGGCCGACGCGACACCGCTGGCCGAGCCCGGATCCCGAGCTCGGCCCTCGTCCCGAGCCCAGCCCGTTCGCCTGCTCGGACGGCTGGCCGAGGCCGGTGTCGTCGAGCCCGACGAGGGCCGACCGGCGCGCACCGAGCGGCCCGAGTGGATGCGGGTTCGAGCCCGGCTGGACGGTGGCTATGCGGAGATGAAACGGCTGGTGGGCGATCTGGGCCTCACGACGGTGTGCGAGGAAGCGGGATGCCCGAACATCTACGAGTGCTGGGGCGAGCACCGCACGGCCACCTTCATGATCCTGGGCCAGCGCTGCACCCGGGCCTGCGGGTTCTGCCTCGTCGACACCCGCCGGCCCGGGCCGCCCGATGCGGGCGAACCCCATCAGGTTGCCGAGGCCGTGGTCCGCCTCGGGCTGGCGCACGTGGTCATCACCTGCGTGGCTCGTGACGACCTGCCCGACGGGGGCGCCGCCCATTTCGCCGCCACCATCGCCGCTGTTCGCGAGCGCTCGCCGGCCACGACGGTCGAGGTGCTGATCTCCGATGTGAAGGGCGACGAGGCTGCGCTGGCCACGATCTTCGAGGCCCGGCCCGACGTGCTCAACCACAACCTGGAGACCGTCGCCCGGCTCCAGCGGGCGGCTCGCCCGTCGGCCGGGTACGCCCGTTCGCTCGTGGTGCTGGCCCGGGCCGCCGACGCCGGGCTCCCGACCAAGTCGGGGCTCATCGTGGGCATGGGCGAGACGGTCGCCGAGGTCCACGCCGCCCTGGTCGACCTGCGTGGCGTCGGCGTCGGGCTCCTCACCGTCGGCCAGTACCTCCAGCCCACCGCCGCCCACCTGCCCGTCGTTCGCTGGTGGCACCCCGACGAGTTCGCGGCGCTCGGTGAGCTCGCGGCCACGCTGGGGTTCGCCCACGTCGAGTCCGGGCCGCTCGTGCGATCGAGCTATCACGCGAAGGCGGCCGTGGCATCGGCCAGCCGCCCCGCCGCTACCACCGATACCACCGCTACCACCGATACCACCGTCACGGTCACGGAACACGCGACCGACGCGAAGGATCGTGGGCCCGCCAGGTAGGCCTCAAGGTCGCCGGGCGGCGTGCCGATACTTGCCGTCAGGCCAGCTGTGCATCTCGTCCAGGGGTGCTGGGCCGACCGGTGGGGACTGGTGGTCACGGGCATGGAACGGGCGGGCAGTCGACTCGAATTGCTGGTCGTCGAAGCCGATCTCGGGCTCGACGTGCTGGCGCCGGACGTCGACCATCTCCTCGAGGAGGGGTGGGACGGTCCGGTGATCGTCCATCGGGCCGGTCGGCTCACCGAGGCCGTCGAGATGCTCGAGACGATGCAGCCCGACTGCCTGATCCTGGATCTGGCGCTCCCCGACGCGGCCGGCCTCGCCGCCATCTTGAAGCTGCGCAACACCGGGTACAACCTCCCGATCGTCGTGCTCACCGATCTCGATGACGACCAGCTCGCAACCGACGCGGTCCACGCCGGGGCTCAGGACTTCCTCTCGCGGCGTTTTGCCGATGCCCGTTCGCTGTCCCGCTCGATCCGTTACGCCATCGAGCGCAACGGGGCCGAGGCGTTCCGTTCCGACCAGGCCCGGGTGCTCGAGATGATCGCCCGCGGCGCCGGGCTCTCGACCACGCTCACCGAGATCGTTGGGCTCGTCGAACGCCACGGCGGCGGGATGCTGTGCGGGGTGTATCTCACCGACGACGGGCGCACGCTCAAGGTCGGGGCGGCGCCGAGCCTGCCGCCGGCGTACCTGAGTGGTGTCGAGGGCTCGGTGATCGGCCCGACGGCCGGCCCGGGCGCCTGCCTGCACCGGCATCAGGCGGTGATCGCGGCCGACATCGCGACCGACGACGTGTGGGAGGCCGACCGGGCCGCCGCCCTGGCGCACGGCTTCCGCGCCGCGTGGGCGATGCCCATCCTGGCGCCGGAGGGCGACCACGTGCTGGGCGCTCTCACCGTCTACTTCAGCGAGCCGCGCCGCCCGGCCCTTGACGAGCAGCGGCTGGTCGATCAGGCCGCCCACCTCGTCGCCATCGCCCTCGAGCGCTTCCACATCCAACAACAGCTCTCGCATGCTGCGCTGCACGACGCCCTGACCGGCCTACCCAACCGGAACCTGTTCATGGACCGTCTGGCGTTGGCGTTGGCCCGGGCCAAGCGCCGAGCATCGCACCCCGGCGCCACGCTCGACGGGACCGTCGCCGTGCTGTTCCTCGACCTCGACAAGTTCAAGGACGTCAACGACACGCTCGGTCACGAGGCCGGCGACGAGCTCCTGATCTGTGCCGCCGATCGACTCCGGCGGGCCATCCGGCCCAGTGACACCGTCGCCCGCTTCGGCGGCGACGAGTTCGTCGTGTTGTGCGACGGGCTCAACGAGCAGATCGACGCCGGTCGGATCGCCGGGCGTCTCAGCCAGGCCTTCGCCACGCCGTTCCATCTGCGCGGGCAGGAGGTCAGGATCGGCGCGAGCATCGGCATCGCCATCGTCGCCCCCGACCTGAGCGCGGCCGACGACCTGTTGCGAGCCGCCGACACCGCGATGTACCGGGCCAAGGTGAACGGACGGAGCGGATGGGAGCTCTACGGCGACGACCGCTCCGGCACCAACCAGCGCCGGCTGGTCGAGCAGCAGCTCCGCCGGGCGGTGATCTGCAGCACATGCCATCCTGCTTCCCCCTGCGGGTCGAAGAACGACCACCATCTCGCGCTCGCCTTCCAGCCGATCGTGTCACTGGCCAGCGGTGAGCTCGCCGGGATGGAAGCCCTCGTCCGCTGGTCGCACCCGGAGCGAGGGTTGATCGCCGCGGCCGAGTTCATCGGCGTCGCGGAGTCGTGCGATCTCATCGTGCCCATCGACCGGTGGGTGCTCAGGGAAGCCTGTGCGCAGCTCCGGTGCTGGCATGAGCAGTCGCGTGAGGACTGGCCACTCACGGTGTGTGTCAACGTCTCCGACCGGACGCTCCAGCAGTTCGACTACCCGGCGATCGTCATGGACGCGCTCGAGGAAACCGGGGTCGAGCCCTCCTGGCTGTGCCTGGAGGTTCCGGAGCGAGTCGTGGCTGGCGGGAACGAGACCATCCGAGCCACCATCGCCGAGCTTCGACGTCACGGCGTCAACGTGGCGATCGACGGGTTCGGTACCGCGCTCCCGCTGGCTGCCCTGATCGCGGATCCCGCCGATGCGCTCAAGATCGATCCCGCGCTGGTGGCCCAACTCCTCGTCCCCGGGAGCTCTTCGAGCGCACAGCGGGCGATCAAGGCGATCATCGATCTCGCGCGTTCCTTCGAGATGGTGTCCATCGCCGAAGGAGTCGAGTCGGACGCCCAGCGCGAGGTCCTGCGACGCCTCGGCTGCGATTGCGCGCAGGGTCTCATCTTCGGGACGCCTGCTCTGGCCGACGACGAGATCGATCTGAACGCTGTCCATCGAATCGAGCAGGGCGTCTTGTCGCTGTGAGATAGCGCCGCCGAGCGATGGTGGTGGGCGTGAAGACCGGACGCGAATGTCTCGATCGGGGCGGGGCGTCGCTCGGCGCGTTAGCTTCGGGGGACGACCGCTCTTCCCTGGAGACCTCGATGGCCGCACCGATCCCGCTCGTCGACTACCTCGTGCTGGGTGACGAGCCCCATCTCGTCGCCAACGAGTGCACCTCGTGTGGCGCCCGGTTCTTCGACCGCCGCAACGCCTGCGCCGGCTGCTTCGCCACCGACTTCCGCAAGGTCGACGTCGACTCGTCCGGGGAGGTCAGGGCCTTCACCATCGTGGCCTTCGCCGCTCCGGGTATCGCCGTCCCGTTCGTGTCGGCCATCGTCGACTGTGGCGGCACGAGCGTTCGCGCCAACCTCCTCAACGTCACCCCCGACCCCGAGCACGTGACGCTGGGCATGAAGGTCCGCCTCACGACCTCGTCGATGGGCGTCGACGAGGCCGGCACCGAGGCCATCGGCTTCGGCTACGAACCGGCCTGACGTGCCGGTCGACTCCCAGGTCGAGGTCCCCGAACCGTCCGAGTAGCACACGTAGCCCACGTGGCCCCACGTAGCCCGACAGCCCGACAGCCGAGCAGCACAGCGGAGGAGCACACCATGGCCAGTGACGACATCTGGATCCTCGGGATCCACATGACCAAGTTCGGCAAGCACCCCGACAAGGACACCGTCGACCTCGCAGCTGAAGCCACCATGGGTGCGCTCGCAGACGGCGGTGTCAGCATGCGTGAGATGGGCGTGCTCGCCGCTGGGAACCTGCTGGGCGGCGGGATCGGCCAGCAGCTCCAGAAGCAGGTGGGTCAGACCGGCATCCCCGTCTACAACGTGGCCAATGCCTGCGCCACCGGCGCCACTGCGGTTCGCGTCGCTTACATGGCCGTCAAGGCGGGCGAGTGCGACATGGGCCTCGCGGTGGGTGTCGAGAAGCTCGCCGGCGCGGGCCTGCTCGCCGGGGGATCACGCAAGGAAGACTCCAAGACCTGGACGCCGGCGGGGCGTTACGGCGCCATCGCCGCGATCGACGGGCGGATCGGCACCGAGACCATGCCGGGCACCTTCGCCCAGATCGGCATGGAGTACGGCCACCGCTACGGCGGCGCCACCTTCGAGCTCTTCGCCAAGATCTCCGAGAAGAACCATGCCCACTCCACGCTCAACCCGCTCGCGGCCTACACCAAGCGGATGAGCCTCGAGGAGATCATGAACGACGTGATGATCTCGTACCCGAACACCCGTCCGATGTGCTCGGCGAACTGCGACGGCGCTGCGGCGGCTGTGGTCGTGAGCGACGCCAAGCTCAAGACCCTCTCGGTCGAGCAGCGTCGACGGGCCGTGAAGATCTCGGCGTCGATCCTCACCACCGACCCCTACGAGGAGGCCTGCCAGGTGCTCCCGAACGTCAACACGCTCACCCGCAACGCCGCCAAGCAGGCCTACGAGAAGGCCGGGATCGGCCCCTCCGACCTCGATCTCGTCGAGCTGCACGACTGCTTCGCCACCGCCGAGTTGGTGCACTACGACAACCTGATGCTCTGCCCCGAGGGTGGCGCCGTCGACTTCTTCAACTCCGGTGCAACGTGGCGTGACGGCTCGACGCCCGTGAACGTATCGGGAGGGCTCGAGTCGAAGGGCCACCCCATCGCCGCCACCGGCATCGCGAACCTCTGGGAGATCGCGACCCACCTGCGTGGCGAGGCCGGGCCCCGCCAGATCGAGGGCGCCAAGGTCGGACTGGCCCATGTCATCGGCCTGGGCTCGGCGTGCGGACTGCACATCCTCGAGAAGTCAGCAGCCTGACGCTCGCCGTCGCGGGGACTCCCGTCTCCCGTCCCGTCCGCACACCTCGGCCCGTCACTCAGCAGCTCAGCAGCTCAGCGAGACCGCAGATCAGCCGTACTCGAAGCGACCCGGGCACTCACTTGAGTGTCCGGGTCGTGCGCGTCACCACAGGGGCGCGTCGGCGGGAAGGTCGAGGGCCGAACGCACGGCCTCGATGTCGGCGGGATCGGCCACCCGTTCGTCGAGGTGCCAGCGCTGCTCCAGAGCGGTGAGCTCGTCGGGCGTGCGGAGTCGCTCGGGGTCGAGGTCGGGGACGGGCGTGCCGGGAACCCGGAGCACGTAGAGGTTCCAGTACTTGGTGAGCCCGAACCGGGCGAGCAGCGGGTGCATTCGACGTTCGACGTCGCCACACCGCTCGAATCCCGCCTCCTCGAAGCGCCGCGTCCACCAACGGAACGAGGCCACGGTGAGGTGACCCTCGATCGGCTCGCCCGACGCGTCGCGGTACAGGTCGTCGAAGGGAACGGGTCCGTCGTAGTCGTCGCCGAGCGTCTGGTAGCGCTCCAGCGCCTCGTCGCGGACCTTGACGTTGAACCACCCGCCGGGCCCGTGCTCGTTGGTCCCTGCGGACGGGATCGTACAGACGAGCCAACCGCTGCAGATGCGGCGCAGCTCCCGGAGCGCCCGGGGTACGTCATCGGGAGCGATGTGCTCGAGCACCTCGAGGGCCGAGACCACGTCGAACTGGTTGCGTGAGTACGGCAGGCGTGAGAGCAGGTCGCCTCGGCGCAGGTGTCCGACGGCACCCGGGGCGGCGTGGTCGACGGCGTACTGGCTCACGTCGGAGCCGGCGGCGTCGATCCCGAGCTCCCGCAAGGCTTCCACCACGAAACCCATCGCACAGCCCACATCGAGCGAGCGCGTGATCGGGAAGAACCTCCAGAGCAGGTACGCGGCGACATCGGCGTTGCTCGAGAGCCGGTCGTAACGCTCGTAGCCCGAGAGCCCCATCCGGTCGTTCGGGTCGCGGTCGTCGCCGAAGTAGCTGCCTCCGTACACCCCGTCGGCCAGGGCGCTGGTGAGCTCTCGACGGGTGGCCTCCATGCCTCGTCGGGCGACGGGGACCTTGAACGCCGCGGCACGCAGACCCTTGCGGGCCATGGCGATCACGGGTTGGAGCCGTCGGTATGACATGGGTGGGCGTGGTCCGTCTCGGAGCGGTGTCGCGTCCGACGGATGTCGCCGCGACCGAGGGAACGGTAGTCGGGGCCGATCGCGGGCAGGGCTACCCTCTGGGGGATGGAACGCTCGGAGCATGCACCGTTCGTCGACCGGATGACCCGGGTGCGTGCCCGCATGGTCGAGCTCGGCATCGACGTCGCGTTGTTGTCGGTCGGCGCCGACCTGCCGTGGCTCACCGGCTACGAGGCGATGCCGCTCGAGCGGCTCACGATGCTCGTCCTGCCCCGCGAGGGCGAGGCCGTGCTCGTGGTCCCGAGGCTCGAGGCGCCGCGGGTCGTCGAACGACCCGATGCCTTCACGATCGTGCCCTGGAACGAGACCGACGACCCGGTGCGCCTCGTTGCCCGTCTGTGCCACGAGGCGATGCCCGGGGGCGGACCGGCGACGGCGGCCATCGGCGACCGGACGTGGGGTCGGTTCGTGCTCGAACTCCAGCAGGCGCTGCCCCACACCCGCTTCAGCGCCGCCAACGAGGTCGTGGGCCCGTTGCGTCGCATCAAGGATCCCGTGGAGGTCGAGGCGCTTCGCGCCGCCGCCCACGCGGTCGACGCCATCGTCGAGGAGATGCGCGATCGCCCGTTCGCCGGTCGCACCGAGGCCGACGTGAGCCGCGAGTTCGCCCGGCGCATCCTCGAGCACGGTCACCACGTCGTGAACTTCGCCATCGTCGCCAGTGGCCCCAACGGCGCCAGCCCCCACCACGAGGCGTCGGAGCGCGTGATCGAGCAGGGTGAGGCCGTGGTGTGCGACTTCGGCGGCACCATGCACGGTTATTGCTCCGACATCACCCGCATGTTCGTCGTCGGCCGTCCGCCCGACGGGTGGGCAGACGCCTACGAGGTGCTCACGGCGGCTCAGGAGGCCGGTGTGCAGGCCGCCCGTGCCGGCGTGCCCTGCGAGACGGTCGACGCCGCGGCCCGGGCCGTGATCGCCCAGCACGGATATGGCGAGTTCTTCATCCACCGCACCGGTCACGGGATCGGCCTCGAGGCCCACGAAGATCCCTACATGGTGCAGGGCAACCAGCTGGTGGTGGCTCCGGGGCACGCGTTCAGCATCGAGCCGGGCATCTATGTGCCCGGGCGCTGGGGGATGCGCCTTGAGGACATCGTCGTCGCCACCCCCGACGGTCCCGATCGCCTCAACGTCGCCGCCCGCGAACCCGTGATCGTGACCTGAAGCCGCCGCCTGGCGACAGCCCCGCGGCGCGCGGCTCGTGCCGGTCGCGGAGCGCGCCTCGCTGCAGCACCTGTCGCTCAGGGGCGTGGGGTGCCCTTGAGCGACAGGTGCTCGCACGGGGGTGAGGGTGCCCGTGCCCCGTTTCGTCCCGGTGAGGGCGTGCGGGGCATCGTGGCAGGAGCATGGAGCTCGACGCCGCCACCGTGATGCTGCAATGGGCCACGGGAGGCCTGGCGTTTTGCTGGGTCACGACCCGGCACCGGATCGCCGGGATCGGCTACGGCTGGCTCCTGCGTGCGGTCTACCTCGTGATGGCCCTCCTCGGTGTCGTGCTCGGTCGCGTGCTGGGCCACGAGGGGGCCGGAGCGGCCGGTCGTGACGTGTCGGCGCTCGCCCTGGGCGCGGCGGCGAGCGTGGCGTTGATCATCTCGATCACTCGCCGCACGGTCGAGATGTCGGGGCGTGAAACCCTCCGCGCCCAACGCAGACAGACGATCGCGGCCATGGCCGGCCGTGACCGACCGTCGGATCGGGAAGCCGACGCCGAAGCCGAGGCCGTGGCCGAGCCCGTGGCCGAGCCCGTAGCCGTGCCCGTGGCCGTGGCCGAAGCCGTGCCCGTGGCCGTGGCCGAAGCCCAACGTCGCGCCTCCTCGGTCGTCACCGGGGCGGCGGGGGCTCCTGCATCCCGCCGCGGCGCCGGCGCCGAGTTCGCTCCCGGGCTCGATCTGGTGGCTCCCATCCTGGGCCTGGTGGGTCTGGCCTTCGCAGCCCATGCCGTTGGCGGCCCCTACGCCCTGGCCCTGGTGCGTCTCGTCGCCGGTGCAGCCTTCCTCGGCGCGGTCACCGACGCCATGCTGCTCGGCCATTGGTATCTCACCCAGCCCGGGTTGCCGCGATCGCTGCTCGAGGAGATCAACCGTTGGGTGGGCTACACCTGGCCCGTCGAGATCGCGGCGCTGCTGTGGCCGACCGGGATGCTGCAGGTCTTCAGCGGCGAGGTCGACGACGGCTGGTCGGGCGTGCTCGGCTACACGTGGGCGACGTGCGCGCTCACGACCATCGCGCTCGTGGTCGTGGTCCGCATCGCCTTGCGGGAGAAGTACTACTCGGCGGTCATGAGCGCCACGGGCTTGTTGTACCTGGCGATCCTCACAGCCTTCGGGACCGATCTGATCGCCCGGGCCGTGCTGTCGCCCTGAGCCCTTCGATCGGCTAGCGCTCGCGCGAGCCGGACCCCGTGGGGATGCGCCGGGCCGTCCAGGCACAGGTGACGGCAGCGGCGATGGTCATCGCGAACGCCCAGACGAAACCTCGCTCGAGGTCGTCGGCGAAGCGGGCGACGAAGATGCCCGAGATCCCGACCCCCACGGCGATGCCGAGCTCGTTGGCGAGCTGCACAGCACCTCCGGCCGTGGCCTCCTGTCCCGCCGGCGCCGCCTCGACGGCGACGACCTGTCCCGTCGTGAACACGATGCCCATCCCGAACGCGGCGATCCCGAGGGTCGCGTACACGAGCCAGTAGGGGGCGTCGCTCAGGACGACGGCTGCGGTGGCGGTGATGCCGGCGCCGATGAGCAGCGCGGCGGCGCTGGCGCGAGCCGGACGGCGTTCGGGCGCGGTTCTCGCGACCACGGCGGACCCGACGGTCCAGGCCAGCGCGGCGACGGTGAGCGGAATCCCCGCCTCGGAGTTCGACCGTCCCCGCACGTCGGTGAGCGCGAGCGGCACGAAGTTCTCGACGGTGAGATACGACAGGGCAGCCGTCAGGGCCATGGCGACCGTGGCCGGGATCCCCGGTCGGGCCACGAGGGTCCCCGCGGGCACGCTCTTGGCGAGCGCGATGGCCCCGGCGACCGTCCCCGCCACGGCCAATGGCAGCAACCGTTCGTCGTCGGAGCGCAGGCTCGACGACACGGCCAGGACGCCGAGCGCGAGCAACGGCGGGCCCCACCAGCTGAACAGACCAGCGTGCGCGGCATCGTCGGCGGTGGTGCGGACCTCTCGGTTACGCCCGCCGCCCAATGCCCGCACCGGCGGAATCGACAGCACCGCCGACACGACGATCAGGGGGAGCACGCCCCAGAACACCCAGCGCCAACTCAGGTGATCGGCGACCAGGCCGGCCACCCCCGGGCCGATGAGGGCGGGCATGACCCACACGGCTGACAGCAGTGCCAGCATCCGGGCCTTCAGCGGCCCCGGGTACGCCTTGCCCACGATCCCGAGCTGGAGCACGAACAGGGTGCCTCCACCGAGGCCCTGCACACCCCGGAAGGCGGCCACCATCCACATCTCGGTTGCTGCCCCGGCGAAGAGCACCCCGACCGCGAACAGCGCCAGGGCCCCGCCCAGCGGACGCGCCGGCCCGTACCGGTCGATGGCCCTTCCGCCGTAGGGGATCACGGCGATCGAAGCGATGAGCGGAGCGGCCAAGGCCAGGCCGTAGAAGCTGAGGCCGCCGAGATCGTCCTTCACGGCGGGCATCGCCGTCGCCGTGCCCAGCACCTCGAAGGCGCTGATCGTCATGACGAGGCACACGCCGATCGTCAACGGTGCCAGACCGTTGCGGAACAGATCGCGCGCAGTCGGCTCGTGTCTGGACGGTCCCGCGCGTTCGGTACCCGTTTCGGGCACGGCGGCAACGGCGCCGGCGCCGGCGCCAGGGGCGGTCGCGGTCGGGTCGGGAGTCTTGGTCATGGCGCCGCTGAGGGTAATCGGGCGATCAACCGAGCCCGAGGTGATGACGGGCGATCAGTGTGGTGCGCGTGAACCGTCGCCGTGCCTGCCGGGCGCCCGCCTCGTCGACAGGCGTCGGATCAGGGCCCCGGCCCAGCGCAGCGGGGCAACTCCCAACACCGCAGCTCCGGCGACGAGCCAGGCCTCGGGATTGCGACGATCGGCGCGGAGCGCGGCACGGGCGTGGCGGCGTGCTTCGGGGGCGTGGCCTTCGGCGATGGCGACGCGTGTCAGCCTGAGCTCCCAGGAGCTGTGCAGGCGCGGCGATGCGGCGATCTCGTCGAGGTTGAGCGCGAGGAACCGGGCCCACGGCTGGTAGCACGGCGACGACATGAGGCTCCCCGAGGTGTGGTGGAGCCGGGCGATGAACTGCCCGGTCGTCACCACAGGACCGGTGGCCATCAGCTCGAGCATGAAGTGCCGGTCCTCGGAGCGGCTGAGGCTCGAGTCGAAGCGCAGGTGCCCGGCCCGGGAGCGCCGGTACGCGAACGACTGCAACCCTGGGTGGGTCCGCTGATCGAGCATCTCGACGCGGGCGAGGCTCGCCATCGGATGGCCCCGCGTCGGGACGTCACCCTCGATGAGGCCCTTGACCCCCGAGGCCTCGGGCGAGGCCCGCAGCCCGTCGACCAGCGCCGTGAGCGCACCGGGGAGGTACTCGTCGTCGGAGTCGAGGAAGCTGATGACATCGCCGGTGACGTGGTCGAGCCCGGTGTTGCGCGCCGCCGAAACGCCGCCACACACCGGGCGGGAGATGTAGCGGATCCTCGGATCGGCGAAGGCCGCGACCGCGTCGTCGGTTCCGTCGGTCGAGCCGTCGTCGACCACCAAGGCCTCCCAGCTGACCATGTCCTGGGCCAGGATGCTCCTGAGAGCCCGTCCGATCAGCTGGGCCCGCTGGTGGGTGGGGATGACGATCGAGACGGTCGGTCGGTCGTTCGGCTCATGCGCCGTCGTGCCATCCTCGGTGGTCAATCGAGATACCAGGTTCTGTGCTTGACGCTGCCGGCCAGGCTTCCCGTTGCGTTGGCGACGCGGCGGACCCAGCGCCGTCGGCTCTCGTACGAGGTCATCGACGGAGCGAACCTCCAGCAGATGGAGGCCCAGTTCTTCAGCACCTGCTTCGGACCGTGACGGGTCATGCCGTCGCCGCGGAATCGCCGGTAAAGGCGGGGATGCTCATGGGCATACCGGTAGTACTGGCGGTACAAGCCCCTGAAGTCGGAGCGCTCCTTGTAGGTGAGCACGGCGTCGGGCGCGAACACCAGGCGATGGCCGGCGAGCTGGAGTCGCCACGAGAAGTCGACGTCCTCGTCGGCCAGGTAGTCCTCGTCGAACCCGTGGAGCTCCTCGAACAACGATCGCCTCACGGCGAGGTTCCCGCTCCCCGCGTACGGCAGGAAGCCGCTCCACCGTCCGAGGTCGTCGCCGAGCGCCCGACCTTCGGTGCCCACGGGATTCCCCGCGATCTCCCGGATCAAGGCGCCGCCGACGGCGCCGACCGACTCGTCGGCCATTGCCCGTTGCATCGCCGCGAGCCAGCCGGGCTCGACCCGGTCGTCGGCGTCGACGAAGGCGACGATCTCGCCACCTGCTGCTGCCGCGCCCGTGTTCCGGGCGTGGGCCGGGCCCCGGCGCCGGCTGGCGTCGACGAGCTGGAGCGCCGGGAGTTGGTCGCGATACTGCTCGACGACGCTGCGCGTCGCGTCGGTCGAGCCGTTGTCGGCCACGACCACCTCCCACTCGCCGGCATGCTCCTGCGCAGCCAGCGAGACGAGTTGCTCCCCGATCGTCTCGGCGCCGTTGCGTACCGGAATGACGACGGTGATCACGCTGCGCCGATCATCGCGGGCGGTGGAAGTGGGTCGAGCGCTTCGGATGTCCGGCGCTCACCAGGTCGGTGACGGTGACGATCGTCGAGGTGACCTCCCCGATCGCGTCCAGCACCCACTCGAGGTAGCGGAGCTTGGCCTCGTCGGGGCCGCTCCGCTCGTGACCCCCGGTGGGCACGTCGTGGGCCAGGACGATCGCGCCCGGCGTGAAACCGCCCTGGAGCCGTTCCCGGCGCTCGTCGACGTCGCCGTCGAGGTAGTCCTTGGTGTCGACGCTCCACAGCACCACCTGGAGCCCGGCGCGACGGGCGAGTGCGAAGCTGGCCTTGGTCTGCTCGCCGAAAGACGGTCTGAACCAGCGCACCGACGATCCGAGGAGATCCTCGAGTTCGGCCTTGCCGTCGACGACCTCCCGCCGCACGACATCGCTCGAACCGGTGAGGCGGGCATGGCTCGCCCCGTGCAGCGCGATCTCATGCCCCGCGGCGACGGTCTCGGCGAGGAGCGACCGGTGCCGAGCAGCGGGTTCGGTCAGGACGAAGAACGTGGCTCGAGCACCATGCCGGGCGAGGATCTCGAGTACAGCCGGGGTGATGTCGGGGTGCGGCCCATCGTCGAAGGTCAGGCTCACCGACGGGGAATCCGTGACCCGCATGATCGACCCGAGCACGCGGCGCTCCACCGCCGAGATCCCGCTGTAGCGAGCGGCTCGGCGGGAAACACCATGCGCCAGTGCGGTGAAGGAGCGCGACGGCTGAGGCATCGAATCAGCATAACGGGCATGGCGCGAACCCTGGACCAGGCCAGGCGCACATCCGGGCGACGCTCGGTGCCGCTGAGAGGGGGATCGCCCCGGGTTCAGGCGTCCGGGTGGTCACTTGACGTACCAGGTCCGGTATCTGACGCTGCCGATCACGCAGCCGACGCGGTTGCCGAACTGTCTTACCCAGGCCAGGCGATGCGATGGGCTCCTCAACGCCCGGGGGGCCGTCACGAACATCATGACGAGCCGCGCCACGGACACTTTGAGCGTTGCTCTGGGCATTCCGTGCTGGCGGTACATCCGGTACAGCCTGGGATCCTGCGTGCCGTACATGCGGTGCTGCCGAAACGACGACCAGAGTGACGATCGTTCGCGCACGTGCACGATCACGTCGGGAGCGAACCAGATCTCGTGGCCTGTGAGCTGGATGCGCCACGAGAGGTCGACGTCGTTGCCGGCGTTGCGGAACCGCTCGTCGAAGCCGCCGAGCGAACGGTAGATACCGATGTCCATCGCCAGGTTCCCGCTGCCGGCAAACGGGAGGAAACCCTCACTCGCGAACAGGGCCGTCGTCGCCTTCAGGGTGGCGTCGACTCGCGCGTTGAGCCTGGAGTACTCGAGGCAGCCCGCCACCACAGGGTGGACGCCCAGTTCCCGGGCCATGCCGTTGATCCAGCCTTCGCCGACGACATCATCGGCATCGACGATCGCCACGTGCGAACCGGTGGCGGCGTCGACGGCGCGGTTGCGGGCGAACGACGCCCCGCGCTGGCCCGATGCGTCGATCAGACGGAGCTCGGGGAACGAGGCCATCCGGCCCTCGACCACGCGACGGGTGTCGTCTGTGGAGCCGTTGTCGGCCACGATCACCTCCCACGACTCGACGAGGTCGGCGTCGACGCTCTGTGCAGCCAGAGCGTCGAGCTGCTCACCGATGCACCAACCGCCGTTGCGCACGGCGATGATCACGGCGAGGCGAAGCGGCGCCGATCCGCCGACTACCTCATCGTTGTCGGTACCCAAGCGCACCCTCCCGACGACGATCTCTCATGGAGATGAGCTGCCAGAACCCTACTGGGCTCGTCGTCGCCCTTGGTGAAGACCATCGCGAACGGGATGGCGATCACCAGGCTCGCCACCACGATCGCCAACCCGTGCAACGCGAGCCGGGCACGCAGCCGCTGATCCACCTCGATCTCCCCCCGGAGCTCAGCTCGTCGATCTCAGATGGGTTGGAGACGGACGTCGACTCCGAGCGCGTCGCCGAGCCTGCGGAGGTCGATTTCGTCGCTGGTGATCACGAGATCCGATCGCGCCGCAGCACCGACGACGACGGACGCGTCGACCACATCGGAGGTTCCCGCGGCAGCGCAGGCTGCGCCGGCAGAACGGGCCCGGGACTCGTCGAGAGCCTCGATCCGACAACCCGCGAGCACACGCGAAATCTGCGGCTGGGGACCACCCCGCCAGGCTTGCCCAAGAACCCCGGCAGGTACCGTCGGCACGATCGCCCGATCGAGCGCCCGCCGATGCAGCGCCCACAACCGACGGTCGTTGCGCTCCGCGGCGATGAGCGCACCCGCGTCATACGTCAGGCCCGCCACCGGTCACGACGCCAATCGATCGCCGAACGCATCGAGCACCGCGTCGGCCCAGGCCAACTCGCCTACGGTGAGTGCACCGTGCTCCGCCTCCCACTCCCGCAC
The DNA here is from genome assembly GCA_009886115.1 of Actinomycetota bacterium. Lineage (GTDB taxonomy): Bacteria > Actinomycetota > Acidimicrobiia > IMCC26256 > VFJJ01 > VFJJ01. The sequence goes on along the minus strand of VFJJ01000066.1, from coordinate 27,636 downwards.
CGCGGCGAGCCCTTCCTCCACGACGAGTGCCCGCTCTGCGGCCGCATTCAGCCACGCCGACACGCTCACACCCCGACGCTCGGCCGCTCGCATGGCGGCCGTGGCAACTGAGACCTCCAACGACACCGACAGCTTCTTCACAGCCATGCCGGGATGGTAGCACCGTGTTACTACCGCCCCGCTCAGGCGGCGGACCGTGGGAAGTATCAGACCGAGGCTCGGGCCACGCTCAGGTTCAGGCGAGGGTGGGCCGCCTCGTGGACCTGAGCGTCCCCTCGAGGAAGAGCCCAGCCGAGGCGGCGAGGCGGTTCATGTAGCCCGTCGTGGCCTCGACCCTACTCAGGCCGACCGGACATAGATCTGGATGGTCTCTGGACGAACGCCATCGAACTGCATGGCCGCCACACCCACCGGCGACTCCAGCATCGCGTTGAATGCGTCCATATCGGGGATGTCCGCGATCAGCCCAACCCGATTCGCCCCGGCCGAGTTGACAAACGTCTGCACCGTGACACCCATCGGCCCGAAGACCTCGCTGCGCTTGGGCGATTGCACCCAGTGCTCTACATCGTCCACCTCGTGCACGATCAAAACTGTTGCCATGTCCACGCTCCATTTACGAGGGTTGAGATGCTGCGATCGGCTCAGCTCAGGCTCAGTCTCAGGCGACGCGGGTTGCTTGTTGGACCTGAACCGAGCCTTCGAGGAACAGGTCCTTCGTGACGGCGAGGCGGCTCATGTAGCCGTCGTCGCCGCGACGCTCGCGCTGGGTGTCGGAGGTCGCCGAGTCGGTGGCGATGGTGATGAAGGTGATCGCGCCCATGGTGCCGAACACGTCGGTCAGCACGGCGGTGGGGACCGCGTTGAGCTTCTCCATGTACTGGGCCATGTCGAGCCCCCAGGTGATCGCGTCGCCGAATCGCGAGAGCACGGCGGTTGCGGTGACGATCCTCGCCACGGCGCCGAGCGGCGGCGGATCAGAGGGCTCGCCGTGGACGATCTGGCGCAGGAGGTCATGGCCCGGAACCGTGATCATGTCAGCGGCGCCCTCGACCAGGTCGAGGTACGCGCCCTGACCGAGCAGTGCTCCCGTCGCGGCCGACAGGGAGGCTTCGGAGTCGACGATGGCGCTCCACGCCACGGTGCCGATCGGATGCCCGAACGTTCCCGCCCAGGCGGTCACCTCCAGCGAGCTGTTGGCGTTGACGTAGGCCGTGATCTCGCCGACCCATGGCATGATTCGTCGAGGGCCACCGTTCAAGGTGACGATACGTGAGAAGAGCAACATGTGATTTCCCCTCGTTGTTGGTCGTGGCTGCTGGTGGGCAACTCGAGGCAACCATAAACGAATCGTGTGTAATCGTGCAGTCGGGTCGCCTCGACGTGCACGTCACCACCATCGCCCAGAGCACCGGGTGTGGCGGCGCCTGGCCCGATTGGCTGCGGCGTATGGCGACCAACCCATCCGCATGTCGCAGGTCGAGCTGGCCCAAGGGGCCGGCACCATTCGTGAGACGGCCAGCCGGGTGCTGCAGGCCGGTGTGCGTGACGGCCTGCTCGCCCTCGAGCGCGGCGCCATCCACGTCATCGACCGAGCCGCGGTTGCGCGTCGGGCCGGCCTCTGACCGGCACGGTCGGCCGCGCGCTCGGGTCTGGAGTTGCTACCTCGCGATGAAGTACTTGGCGTCGGGGTGGTGGCAGATGATCGCCGAGGTCGATTGCTCGGGCTCGAGGTGGAACTCCTCGGTGAGCGTGACACCGATGGTCTCGACGCCGAGGAGGTCGATGAGCTTGGCCTGATCCTCGAGATCGGGGCAGGCCGGGTAGCCCCACGAGTAGCGCCCACCCCGGTACTGCTGGCGGAACAGGCCCGCGAGCGACGGACCGTCGTCGGCCACGAAACCCCACTCCTCGCGGATGCGGTGGTGCCAGTGCTCGGCCAGGGCTTCGGTCATCTCGACGCCGATGCCGTGGGTCAGCACGTACTCCTGGTAGCGGTTCTCGGCAAAGAGCGAACGCTCGTGCTCGGAGACCGCGGAGCCCATGGTGCAGACGTGGAACGCGGCGTAGTCGGCCTGGCCCGAGTCGGCCGGGCGGAAGAAGTCGGCGATGCACAGACGGCGGTCGGTGCGCTGGCGCGGGAAGTTGAAGCGCAGCCACTCGGACGTGCGGTCGTCGTCCTTCCACACCACGAGGTCGTTGCCCTCGCTGTTCACGGCGAAGTACCCGTACGCGACGGCGGGCACGAGCCATCCGCCGCGCGCGGCCTCGGCCAGCTTCTGGCGCAGGATGGGCCGGATACGGGTCTTGAACTCGACGTCGGTCTCGCCGTCCTCGGGTCGGAACTGCCACTGGTTGCGGAACAGTGCCGTCTCGTTCACGTACTCGGCGATCTCGGCGAGCGGAATTCCCTTGGCGTGCCTGGCTCCGAGGAACGGAGGGACGAAGACCGGGTTGTCGACCGCGACGTCGGATCGTGTCGTGTCGTCGAGCCCGGGAATCTCGCCCGCGGCTTCGGCAGCCGCAGCGCGGCTCGATGCCGATGCCGGGAGCACCCGCTCGGTGATCTCACGCCCGAACGCCGGATCGAGCGTGCCCGAGCGCTTGCCCGCCATGAGCGTGTCCATGGTGCGCAGGCCCTCGAAGGCATCGCGTCCGTAGAACACCCGTCCCTCGTAGACGCCGCGCAGGTCGCGCTCGACATAGGTGCGGGTGAGCGCGGCGCCGCCGAGCATGACGGGCCAGTCCGACAGGCCCAGCTCGTTGAACTCCTGCAGGTTCTCGCGCATGATCAGCGTGCTCTTGACGAGCAGGCCGCTCATGCCGATGGCGTCGGCGTTCACCTCGCGCGCCTTGTCGATGAACTCGGTGACGGGCACCTTGATCCCGATGTTGTGGACCTCGTAGCCGTTGTTGGTGAGGATGATGTCGACGAGGTTCTTGCCGATGTCGTGCACGTCGCCCTTCACCGTGCCCAGCACGACCACGCCCTTGCCGCCGGCGTCGGCCTTCTCCATGAGGGGCTCGAGGTAGGCGACCGACGTCTTCATCGTCTCGGCCGACTGGAGCACGAACGGCAGCTGCATCTGGCCCGACCCGAAGAGCTCGCCGACGGTCTTCATCCCCTCGAGCAACACGTCGTTGATGATCGACAGCGGCGTGCGCCCTTCGGCCAGGGCCCGCTCGATGTCGGCTTCGAGCCCGTTGCGGTCGCCGTCGACGATGCGGGCTTCCAACAAACGTTCGATCGGCCAGTCGCTGCGATCTTCCTTCACGACCGAGGCGGCCTCGACCCCTTCGAAGAGCCCGAGGAGCGCGTGCAGCGGGTCGTAGCCGTCGTCGGGGCGGCGCCGGTCGTAGATGAGGTCGAGGCAGACCTCGAGCGCCTGCGGGTCGATCTTGTTGAGCGGCATGATGCGCGCCGCGTGCACGATGGCCGAATCGAGGCCCGCTTGTTGGCACTCGTGGAGGAAGACGCTGTTGAGCGCGTGGCGGATGGCGGGCTTCAACCCGAAGCTCACGTTCGAGACACCCAAGGTGGTCCAGGCGCCGGGGAGCTCGGCCTTGATTCGCCGGATGGCCTCGATGGTCTCGACGGCGTCGTTGCGGAGATCGTCCTGACCGGTGCCGAGCGGGAAGGTGAGCGCGTCGAAGATCAGGTCGGTGGGCGCGATGCCGTACTTCTGCGTGGCGAGGTCGTACAGCCGCTTGCAGACGTCGAACTTCCAGTCGGCCGTGCGGGCCTGGCCCACCTCGTCGATCGCCAGGCAGATGACCGCCGCCCCGTACTCGGCCGCCAGGCTCATCACCCGGTCGAAGCGCTTGCCCTCGCCAACGCCTTCCTCGAGGTTGGCCGAGTTGAGGATGGGCTTGCCGCCGATGAGCTGCAGCGCCGCTTCCATGACGGGCGGCTCGGTGGAATCGATGACCAGGGGCAGCGGCACCTGGGTGGCCATGCGCGAGGTCAGGTCGTGCATGTCGACGGCTCCGTCGCGGCCCACGTAGTCGACGCACAGGTCGAGGACATGGGCCCCTTCCTTCACCTGGTTCGACGCCACGAGCATGCAGGAGTCCCAGTCGCCCTCGAGCATCGCGTCGCGGAAAGCCTTGGAACCATTGGCGTTCGTGCGCTCACCGATCACCATGAACGACGGCTCCTGGTTGAACGGCACGTGGCTGTAGATCGAAGCGCAACCCGCCTCGAGGACGGGCGTCCGGATGACGGGCTGTCGTGAACCGACTCGCTCGACGACGGCCCGGAGATGGGCCGGGGTCGTGCCGCAACAGCCGCCGACGATGTTGAGCCCGAACTCGGTGACGAACCGCTCGTGGGCGTCGGCCAAGCCAACGGGTGTGAGGTCGTAGTGCGTGTGCCCGTCGACGACCGACGGCAGCCCGGCGTTGGGCAGACACGAGAGGAACGTCCCCGCGTGGCGCGACAGGTAGCGGAGGTGCTCGATCATCTCGCGGGGGCCCGTGGCGCAGTTCATCCCGATCACGTCGGGCTTCATGGCCTCGAGCGTGGTGAGCGCAGCGCCGATCTCGGTGCCGACGAGCATCCGGCCCGTGGTCTCGAACGTGACCTGCACCATGATCGGCACCCGGCGCCCGGCCTTGGCCATGCCTCGGCGCGCGCCGACGATGGCTGCCTTGGCCTGGAGGAGGTCGAAGACCGTCTCGATGAGGAGCACGTCGGCGCCCCCGGCGAGCAGACCTTCGGTCTGGAGCTCGTAGCCGTCTCGCAACTCGGCGAAGGTCGTGAACCCCAGGGACGGCAACTTGGTACCGGGGCCCATCGAGCCGATGACCCAGCGGGGACGGTCGGGTGTCGAGTACCCCGACGCGACCTCGCGAGCGATCCGGGCCGCGGTGACGTTGAGCTCGTACGCGCGCTCGGGGATGTTGTACTCGGCCAGCACCATGGGGAACGCGCCGAACGTGTCGGTCTCGACGGCATCGCAGCCGACCGCGAAGAAGCTGTCGTGCAGGTCGGTGATGACGTCGGGCCGGGTGGCCACCAGGATCTCGTTGCAGCCCTCGAGGGATGGCCCGCCGAAGTCGTCGGCGGTGAGGTCGCGGAGCTGGAGGTTGGTGCCCGTGGCGCCGTCGAAGACGAGGACGCGATCGCGCAGCGATGTGAGGAACGAGGATTGCACCGCGGACAGGTTACGGCGCCCAGGGGCTGCTTCGGGCACGACTCTCGGGCCGGGCCTCGTAGACTCGGACCTGATGGGGCCCCGGTTGTCGTGCGATGACGTCTGAGATGCGATGACGTCTGAGATGAAGGTGTACACCAAGACGGGTGACGACGGGACGACGGGACTGTTCTTCGCCGGACGGGTCTCCAAGGACGATGTCGGTCCCCGCTCGTACGGAGACGTCGACGAGGCCGTCTCGGCGCTCGGCATCGCCCGGGCCGAGTGCGATCGGGGTTCCGAGCTCGACGAGCTGCTCGTCCGGCTGCAGCGGGAGCTCTTCGTGGTCGGCGCCGAGCTGGCGACCGCACCCGAGAACCGCCACAAGCTCAAGCCTGGTCAGTGGCTGGTGACCACCGGGATGGTCGAGGCCCTGGAGCCGATCATCGACGACGTCACGGACCGGTTCGAGATGCCGCAGGAGTTCGTGCTGCCCGGGCAGAACCGACGTGCTGCGGGTCTCGACCTTGCTCGTTCGGTCGTGCGTCGGGCCGAGCGGTCGGCGGTGACGGCGGTGCGGGACGGCTGGATCCCGCCTGAGAGCAACGTCGTGCGCTACCTGAACCGCCTCTCCGACTTGTGCTGGACCCTGGCGCGCTGGCAAGAGGGCGAGTTCCGCCCGGCCCGCGCCGACCACGACGCGCCCGCGTCGGCCCGGTCGCCGAACAGCGTCCCCGAGAACTGACCGTCCATCGTGGAGGAATCGTGACCATCAGCATCACATCCAGCACCAGCGCGCCCGAGAAGGTCAAGGCCGACATGCTGGCCATCCCGGTCTATGAAGGGCGCGAGCTCGGTGTCGGCGGCGAGCTCGCCCGGGCGGCGTGCGGCGGCGCCGGTCTCGACGCGTTCATGGTCGGGGCTGGTTTCGAGGGCAAGGTCGGCTCCACGATCACCGTCCCGGTCTCGAACGGGGGTGTGGCCGCCGCCGCGATCACCTTCGTGGGCTTGGGCAAGAGGGAGGCCGTCACGCTCGACACGCTGCGTCGCGCCGCGGCAGCCGTGGCCCGTCGAGCCAACAAGGTGACCACGGTGGCCACGACCCTGCTCGGGGCCGGTCCCGAGGGAGCCGACTCGGGTTCGGTGGCCCAGGCTGTCGCGGAAGGCGTGCATCTCGGGGCCTACGAGTTCCTCCGGTACAAGCCCGAGGGCAAGCCGACGTCGCTCACCAAGGTCGTTGCCCTCGGTGGCGGGAACGCGGCCGTCGTCAAGGCGGTCAAGGCCGGTCTGGCCCGGGGTAGCGCCATCGCCGGAGCGGTCATCAGGGCCCGGGACCTCGTCAACGAGCCGGGAGGCTCGCTCAGCGCCGTCGACTTCGCGGCCGACGCCGTCAAGGTGGGTAAGGCCTCGGGGCTCAAGGTGACCGTGCTCGACGAGGCGGCCATCAAGCGGCTCAAGCTCGGCGGGCTGCTGGGCGTCAACCGGGGCTCCACCGAACCGCCCCGGTTCGTGAAGCTCGAGTACGTCCCGCCCAAGCAGGCCAAGGGAAACCTGGCCCTGGTGGGTAAAGGCGTCACCTTCGACTCGGGCGGTCTGTCGCTCAAGACGGCCGACGGCATGGAGACCATGAAGACCGACATGTCGGGGGCGGCGGCGGTTCTGGCCGCGATGTCGGTGCTGTCGGCCATCGACTGTCGGGTCAAGGTCACCGGGTACATCCCGCTCACCGACAACATGCCGTCGGGTTCCGCGGTCAAGCCCGGTGACGTGTTGCGGATCCGCAACGGCAAGACCGTCGAGGTGCTCAACACCGATGCCGAGGGCCGGCTGATTCTCGCGGATGCCCTCTCGCTCGCCGTCGAGGACGAGCCCGAGGCGATCATCGATCTGGCCACGCTCACGGGCGCCTGCATGGTGGCCCTGGGCTCCGACATCGCCGGCCTCTTCGCTTCGCACGACGGTTGGGGCCAACAGGTGAAGGCCGCCGCCGACCGCACGGCCGAATCGATGTGGCCGATGCCCATGCCCGAGTTCTACAAGCCGCTGATCGTCTCCGACGTCGCCGACATCAAGAACTCCGGCGCCGGCCGTTACGGCGGGGCCATCACCGCGGCCCTGTTCCTCAGGGAGTTCGTCGGATCGGTTCCCTGGGTGCACCTCGACATCGCCGGCCCCGCCCGAGCCGCGTCCGACGGCGCCTACAACCGCAAGGGCGGCACGGGATTCGCCGTGCGCACGCTCGTCGAGCTCTGCTGCTCGTACTCCAAGCCCTGACCGTTTCCCGGGCGAGCACCTGTCGCTCGAAGGGCGCCTGGTGCGGTTGAGCGACAGGTGTTCGAGTGGGGTGGGGTGGACGTCGGTCGCTCCTGGCTGGGTCAGGCGAGGTTGCACCCCAGTGGGTTGAGACGGTCGGCGATGCGCTGGGCGGCGTCGGGGTTGGCGGGGAGCGGGACGCCCGTCCCGAGCTCGTGAGGATGGCCCGCGAAGCCGATGAGGGTGGGGCCGGTGAAGCGCAGCTCGAGGACGATCGTCTCTCCGGCCGGGCCGGTGCGATTGTGGAACACGAAGTTCCCGAGCGAGTAGGCGACGAGCGAGCCCGGTCGGGCCACGACTGGTTGCAGCACATGGGGATGGGCTCCGACGACCACCGTCGCCCCGGCCTCCACCAGGCGGTCGGCGAGCGTGGTCTGCTCCGGGCTCGGACAGACGTCGCGCTCGATCCCCCAGTGGAGGAAGACGATCACGACCGGGTGGAACGCCTTGGCGGCTCGGACCGCGGCAACCAGACGGTCCTTGCCGGCATCGTCGTCGGCTGACGCCACACCCGGTCGTTCGCGCCCGGCAGCGAAGCCTCCCGGGAGGATCGTGGTGGCAGCGAAGATGGCGACCTTCACGCCCTTCACGTCGAGCGACGCCGGAGCGAAGGCCTCCTCCACGTTGGCCCCGCCGCCGATGCTGACGATGCCGGCGTCGGCGAGGAGCTGGCGGGTCTGCCCGAACACGTCGGGGCCGAAGTCCTTGGCGTGGTTGTTCCCGAGGCTCACGACGTCGATCCCGGCTGTGGCCAGTGTCGTGGCCGCCGACGGTGGCGCGATGAACGTGAACTCCTTGGCGTCGGCGACCCCGCCGGCGCCGATCGCCTGCTCGGAGTTGACTACGGCCACGTCGGCACTCGACAGCGCCGGGACCACGCCCGCGAAGGGATCCTGCCGGGCGGCCTCCGTCCAGTCCATCAGCACGTCACCGGCGATGAGCATCGACCACTCCGGTGGCGGTGGTTCGGTCGTGGTGGTCGGCGCCGCCGTGGTGGTGGTGCTCGGCGGAGCCGTCGAGGCGGTCGACGCCGGGAGGATCTCCACCGGTGCGGGTGCCGACGCCGGCGGGCTCGACGGGAGGGGACGGGTGTCGTCGGTGGGTGCGCTGCCTGGATCGCCGGCCGCGCTCGAGCATCCGACGAGCACCGCGCACAGCGCCACCGCAGAGGCGCACGACCACCGGGCGGAACGTCTGGTCACGCTGGGGCGGCCGGGCACGCACGGGAGCGTATCGGACGGCAATTCAGGGGTCGATGTCGTGTCGGCGACTCGGTAGTGTTCGACCACCGGAGCCCGCGCGCCGGCTTCGGACAACCGAACCTGCCAAGGAGACACCGATGGCCCTTCGCCTGGGTGACGCTGCACCCGACTTCACCGTCGAGACCACCGATGGAAAGATCAACCTCTACGACTACCTCGGCGATGGCTGGGGGATCCTGTTCTCGCACCCCAAGGACTTCACGCCGGTCTGCACGACCGAGCTGGGCTACGTGGCCAAGCTCAAGCCCGAGTTCGACAAGCGCAACGTGAAGGTGCTGGGCCTGTCGGTCGACCCGATCGAGTCGCACCGGGGCTGGGTCGGCGACATCGAGGAAACCCAGGGCACGGCGCTCAACTACCCGCTGATCGCCGATTCCGATCGTGTGGTGTCGGACCTCTACGACATGATCCACCCGAACGCCAACGACACGCTCACGGTGCGGTCGGTGTTCGTGATCGGCGCCGACAAGAAGATCAAGCTGATCATCACGTATCCGGCGTCGACGGGCCGGAACTTCGACGAGATCCTCCGGGTTGTCGACTCGCTGCAGCTCACGGCCAAGTACTCCGTTGCCACCCCGGTGAACTGGAAGCACGGCGAGGACGTGATCATCGCGTCGTCGGTCACCGACGAGATGGCCAAGGAGAAGTTCCCCAACGGCTGGAACGCGGTGAAGCCCTACCTGCGCTACGTGCCCCAGCCCGGCGTGTAGCGCTCGCGCATTCGGACACGGGCGGCGCCACCGGCGTCGGTGAGATGCGCACGAGGGGCGGCTGGTGAGCCGCCCCTCGACGCGTGACGCACAGAGTGGCCGGGCCTCGCGGCCTCAGTGGCCCAGGACGGTCCCGTCGGCCAGCACGGCGTGCGGGAGGCAGTGGTCGTCGTACTCGCCGATGACGATCTGGGCCCCTTCGCCACAGGCCGGGCAGTGCGGGTCGCGCCGCACCTTGAACGACCGGAACGACACCTCGAGGGCGTCGTAGGCCAAGAGCCGGCCCACGAGGGGATCGCCGAGACCGAGGATGAGCTTGATGGCCTCGAGCGCCTGGAGCGAGCCGACGATGCCGGGCAGCACGCCGAGCACGCCGGCCTCGGCACACGACGGGGCGAGCTCCGGCGGCGGGGGCTCGGGCAGCAGGCAGCGGTAGCACGGGCCCTCGTAGGGCTTGAACACCGAGACCTGGCCCTCGAAGCGGAAGATCGAGCCGTGCACCACGGGGATCCTCTTGAGCAGCGCGGCGTCGTTGAGCAGGTAGCGGGTGGGGAAGTTGTCGGTGCCGTCGACGATCACGTCGTAGCCGTCGATGATGTCGAGCACGTTGTCGGCGCCGAAGCGGGTGTCGTAGGTGACGACGTTGACGTCGGGGTTGAGCGCGGTGAGGGTCTTCTTCGCCGAGTCGACCTTCCGGTCACCGATGCGGTCCATGTTGTGGAGGATCTGTCGCTGGAGGTTCGAGGCGTCGACGACGTCCATGTCGACGATCCCCAGCGTGCCCACCCCGGCGGCGGCGAGGTACAACGCCGAGGGCGATCCCAACCCGCCGGCGCCGAGCATGAGCACCTTGGCCTCGAGCAGCTTCTGCTGACCGGCCTCGCCCACCTCGGGCAACAGGATGTGACGGTGGTAGCGGTTGCGCTGCTCCCCCGAGAGCACCGCCGGCGTGATCCACGGCCGGCCCTCGTTCTTCCACTTCCCGAAGCCGCCGACGAGAGATCTGACCGACTCGTAGCCCAACTCACCCAGGGTCTTCGCCGCGAACGCCGAGCGGACACCGCCGGCGCAGTAGACGACGATCGAGGTCTCCTTGTCGGGAAGCTTGTTCTCGATCTGCGCCTCGAGGTGGCCCCGGGGGATGAACAGCGCTCCCGGGATCGTTCCCTGCTCGAACTCGTCGCCCTCGCGGACGTCGAGGAACACGGTGCCGTCGCCCATGAGAGGCTCGGCGTCCGAGGGTTGGATCTCGCTGATCTCGGCCTTGGTGCGGGCGAGAAGATCGCGGAAGCTGGCCATCGTTGGGCCCTCCGGAGGTGATTGCGGATGCGCGCGCCCGAGGGACGCACGACGCGACGGAAACCCTACCAATCTGTCGGGTATTCCGGCGAGGCCGGGTCGTCTGTTTCGGCGCCGACGGGCGCGTTTCCCGCCCTTCTCGGGTCGTGCCCGCCTCAGAGCTCGGCGACGATGGCCGGGAGCACGGACCCGATCTGACCCCGGGTGACGGCGGTGGCCGCGCGGTCGAACGGGGTGGCCTGGGCGTTCACGATCACGAGATGGGCGCCCGAGCGCAGGGCCATCTCCGGGAGGAGCGCGACCGGATGGACCGTGAGCGACGTGCCGATGGCCATGAACACGTCGCAGCGCTCGGCCGCGCTCTGGGCCCGGTCGAGATCGGCGGGGACCAAGTTCTGACCGAAGCTGATCGTCGCCGACTTGAGGATGCCCTCGCAGGCCAGACACGCCGGATCGGGGTCTCCAGCGCGCACCCGGTCGAGCACGATCTCGATGGGCCCCCGGTCGTGACAGGTGAGGCACTCGTAGTCGCGGACCGTGCCGTGGATCTCGATCACCCGCGCCGGTGACGATCCCGCCTTGTGGTGGAGCGAGTCGACGTTCTGGGTGACGAGCGTGTCGAGACGGTCGCGTCGTTCGAGATCGACCAGGGCCCGATGGCCGGCATTCGGCGTCTTGGTCCACATGTCGGTGTCGATGCGTTGGCGCCAGGATCGGATCCTGACCTCGCGCTCGGCGAGGTAGTGCTGCAGGTTCGCCGTCTTCTCGGCCTCGGGATTCTTGGTCCACACGCCGTCGGGCCCGCGGAAGTCGGGAATACCGGACTCGGTCGAGATCCCGGCGCCGGTGAGGGCCACGACCGATCGGGCGCCGCGGAGCAAGCCCGCGATCTGGGCGACGGTCTCGCGTTCGTCGTTCATCAGCGCGACGATATCCGGCCTCTGCGAGCAGTATCTCGGTCAGCCCTTCGCAGCGCTCAGCAGCTCGTCGGCCCCTCGGTGGCGAGCTGCTGCCCACTCGACCGCCGGGCGGCACAGGGCGGGATGGAACCCCATGCCGACCAAGCGGCGTTCGGTCACGTCGACATCGGATCCCGCCTCGAGCAGCACGAAAGCACTTTGGCGGGCCCGGCGCCGGGCCTGCTCGAGCCCGGTGGCTCCCGCCTGTGGATCGTTCCACGCCTGGAGCGCGACCTGGAGCCGGGGAGTGAGCCTGCCCACGTGACGGCGGTTCACCGGCGGGAACGCCCGCCGGACGAGCCACGACGTGACGTCGGCCGGCCGGACCGTTGGCGAGGGCGGATGCGGAGGGCTGGGCGTCGGGGTGGGCGGGCCGGGTGTGGGCGGCATCGGCGTGGGAGGGCCCGGGGTCTGCGGGGCGGCCAGGTCGAACTGGGCCAGTCGGAGCAGGGTCCGCATGACGGGCGACTGGTTGCCCTCCCGGGGGCCGAGCCCGAGCACGACCGAGGTCTCGGCCACGTCGAGCTCGAAGCCGTCGGGCTCGTGCTCGAAGCGCTGGGCCAGGTGACGTCCGAGCAGCACGCAGGTCGGACCCAGGGTCGGCAGCAGGAACGTCTCGACGTAGAGCGAGCGGGGATCGTGCCCCAGGGTGTCGATGATCGGATCGGGCCAGGGCAGGACGCGCAGCGTGACGGGCATGGGGAGCAGACCTCCGTGGGGGGACGGCGCCGGGTCGGCGGCACCGTCGATCGGGCACGGAGCCTCGCGCTCTCCGTGATCACTTGATCACACGATCGCACGGGGAATCATGAAAGTCAATGAAAGATCGTGTAACTACATCGGAGGTAGCGGAGGGCCTCCGTCGGCGCCCGATGCGGGTGCGGGTATCGGCGTCGGGCGCGAGCGACCGAGGAAGGTGGCGAGGAGCGTGCGAGCCGCGACCGGGGCCGCGAGCCGTCCGGCTCGGACCTCGTCGTCGAGCTCGGCCACCTGCTCGGCGGTCGCGGGGTCGTCGTGGAGCGCATCGACGAGGCCGTCGACGAGCTCGGCCATCAGCCAGTCGTGGGCCTGGTCGCGGCGGCGTTCTTCGAGTGCGCCGAAGGTCGAGAGCCCGGTCCGGAACTGCTCGATCGTGTTCCAGACCTCGGCGACGCCGATACCCACGATCGCCGACACCGTCTGGACCCGGGGCTTCCAGTGGGGTGAGCGGGCCCGCATCCGCGCCAGCGCGCTGGCGTACTCGGCGGCGGTTCGACGGGCCGCCGGCGCCAGGTCGCCGTCGTCCTTGGTGACGATCAGCACGTCGGCGAGCTCCATGATCCCCCGCTTGATGCCCTGGAGCTCGTCGCCGCCCCCGGGTGAGAGCAGGAGGACGAACACGTCGACCATGTCCGCCACCGCGAACTCGGATTGGCCCACGCCGACGGTCTCGACGATGACCACGTCGAAGCCGGCCGCCTCGCAGACGAGGAGGACCTCGCGGGTTCGGCGAGTCACCCCTCCGAGGGTTCCGCCGCTGGGCGAGGGCCGGATGAACGCCCGTTCGTCGCGCGACAGCTCCTCCATCCGGGTCTGGTCACCGAGGATCGAGCCACCGGTGCGTGCTGAGGAAGGATCGACCGCGAGGACCGCGATCCGATGACCTCGCTCGATGACGTGCAGCCCGAAGGTCTCGATGAAGGTCGACTTGCCGACCCCGGGAGGCCCCGAGATCCCGATGCGGATCGAGCTCCCCGTGTGGGGGAGCAGCTCGGCGAGCAGGGCCTCGGCGAGGGGGCGATGGTCGGGGCGCGTCGACTCGACCAGGGTGATGGCGCGCCCGATCGAGCGCCGGTCGCCGGCGCGGACGCCGGCGACCAGGGCCGGCACCTCGGGGTCGGGGTCGCTCACGCCGCCGGTCGACGCTGCTGCCGGAGGATCGCGAGGATCTCGCCGGCCGCTGCCGGGATGTTCGTGCCCGGACCGTAGATCGCGGCCACGCCCGCTTGCCGGAGGAACTCGTAGTCCTGCGCAGGGATCACCCCGCCGCACACGACGATCACGTCGCCGGCGCCGAGGCGGGCCAACTCGCCGATGAGCTCGGGCACCAGGGTCTTGTGCCCCGCCGCCTGGCTCGAGACCCCGACGACGTGGACGTCGTGCTCGATGGCCATGCGAGCGGTTTCGCCGGGGGTCTGGAACAGGGGGCCGATGTCGACATCGAAGCCGAGGTCGGCGAAGGCTGTGGCGATGACCTTGCCGCCGCGGTCGTGGCCGTCCTGGCCCATCTTGGCCACGAGGATGCGGGGTCGGCGCCCTTCCTCCTTGGCGAAGACCTCGATGTCGGCCACGATGCGCTGGAAGTTGGCGTCGTCCTCGTACGCCGATCCGTACACGCCGGCGATCGAGCGGATGACCGCCTTGTGGCGGGTGAAGACCTGCTCGAGGGCGTCGGAGATCTCGCCCACGGTGGCCCGGGCCCGGGTGGCCTCGACCGAGAGCTCCAAGAGGTTCGCGGTGCCCGCCGCGCCCTCGGTGAGGCGTTGGAGCGCTGCTTGACAGGCAGCTTCGTCGCGGTTGGCCCGGAGATGCGCCAGCCGGGTGATCTGCTGCTCGCGCACCGAAGCATTGTCGACATCGAGGATGTCGAACGACGCTTCCTCGGCCAACCGGTACGTGTTGACCCCGACGATGACGTCTTCACCGCGGTCGACCCGGGCCTGGCGACGGGCTGCCGAGTCCTCGATCCGCAGCTTGGGCATGCCCGACTCGACGGCCTTGGTCATGCCGCCGAGCTCCTCGACCTCCTGGATGAGCGCCCAGGCGGCCGCGGCGAGCGAGTCGGTGAGCGCTTCGACGTAGTAGCTGCCGCCCAACGGGTCGACGACGTGGGTGACGCCGGTCTCCTCGGCCAGGATGAGCTGGGTGTTGCGGGCGATCCGGGCGCTGAACTCGGTGGGCAGGGCGATGGCCTCGTCGAAGCTGTTGGTGTGGAGGCTCTGGGTGCCGCCGAGGACAGCGGCGAGGGCTTCGATGGTCGTGCGAACGACGTTGTTGTACGGGTCCTGCTCGGTGAGCGACACGCCCGAGGTCTGGCAGTGGGTCCGCAGCATCGATGACCCGGGCTTCTTCGGCTCGAACTGGCCGATGATCCGTGCCCACAGGAGCCGGGCCGCCCGCAGCTTGGCGATCTCCATGAAGAAGTCCATGCCGATGGCGAAGAAGAACGAGAGCCGCCCGGCGAAGGCATCGATGTCGAAACCGCGTGCCGTCGCGGTGCGTACGTACTCGAGCCCGTCGGCGAGGGTGAAGGCCAGCTCCTGGACCGCGGTGGCTCCGGCTTCTTGCATGTGGTAGCCGGAGATCGAGATCGAGTTGAACTTCGGCATGTGGGCCGAGGTGTACTCGATGATGTCGGCAACGATCCTCATGCTCGGCGCCGGCGGGTAGATGTAGGTGTTGCGGACCATGAACTCCTTGAGGATGTCGTTCTGGATGGTCCCGTTGAGCTGATCCTGCCTGACTCCCTGCTCCTCGGCGGCGACGATGTACCCCGCGAGCACGGGTAGGACGGCGCCGTTCATGGTCATCGACACGCTCATCGTGTCGAGCGGGATCCCGTCGAAGAGGACGAGCATGTCTTCGACGGAATCGATCGCGACGCCGGCCTTGCCGACATCGCCAACCACTCGTGGATGATCGGAGTCGTAGCCGCGATGCGTCGCCAGGTCGAACGCCACCGAGATGCCTTGCTGCCCAGCCGCCAGGTTCTTGCGGTAGAACGCGTTCGACTCTTCAGCGGTTGAGAAACCCGCGTACTGCCGGATCGTCCAGGGCCGGTTCGAGTACATGGTCGCTCGGACGCCGCGTACGAAGGGGTCGAGGCCCGGGAGCGAGCCCACGAACTCGATGCCTTCGAGGTCGGCCTCGGTGTACAGCGCCTTGACGGCCAGGCCCTCGGGTCGGAGGCGCGTGAGCGAGTCGGGATCGGCTCCACCCAGTTCCTTGCTGGCGGTCGCCCGCCAGGCATCGAGCGTGGGGTCGGACATGGGATCCTCCGGCCGGATGGGGGCGTGCAGGGAGCCACGAGTGGTTGCCTGCGAGCGTAGAGGACACCCCGGGTGCCGCTCTCAGCCGGGCCGGCTCCGTCGGAGATGGGATCTGACGTGGTTCGCAGCAGCCAGGCCCAGCCGCCCACCGCCGCGAGAACGAACGCAGGCCACGCAAGTGGACGGAGGGACCGGATCAGATCGAGTACCTCGAACTCGGCCATCTCAGCCGGCCTTGCGTTCGCTGGGGCGTGCGGCCACGTCGGGAGCTTCGAGCGGGGCGCCCAGAGCGACCCGGCTCGATCGGGCGAGGACCGCTCGGGCTTCGGCGATGCCCCGCTTGCCGACGGCTCGGGTGCGAGGGCTCAACGACCACAGCGTGGCTTCGCCGCCTTCGAGGAGGACGAGTTGGCGGCCGGCGGGGCTGGCAGTGAAGGGCTCGGTGTCGGCGGAAGGGGCCTGATCGGGTGCTGCATGTGCAGGCTGTGCGCTCATGGATCGAGCATGACAGGGGGGTACGACAGAAACCCCCGGAGCAGGGCGCTCGGCACCTCGAGGATCGAGTCCCCGGGGCATTTCAGCAGGTCAGACCGCGCAGACCGCGGGAGCGCGGCAGCTCAGCGACGCCGCTCATTGCGCCACATCAGCTTGAGGCCCGACCACACGTCGTCGTTTGCACAGACCTTTACGTCGACGAGCCCGTGGGGGAGCACGACCGCACGAACGACATCCTCGGTGACGTCGGTGGGAACCTTCGATGCACCTCCTCGGCCCACCTGGCCGGGCCGGGCCAGGAGTCTGGCACGACAGGGTTGACCAGGCTGGCCGTCGGGCCCGCCGGCACCCGTCGGTACACTTCCCCAGATGCCCTCCGGTCGCCCCGTCGTCTATCTCGACCATGCTGCGACCACGCCCCTGCGGCCCGAGGCGCTCGAGGCGATGCTGCCCTTTCTCGCCGAGCACCACGGCAACGCCTCCGGCATGCACTCGATCGCCCGGACGGCCAAGACAGCGCTCGAAGAGGCCCGTGAGATCACCGCGGCAGCGCTCGGCTGCCAGCCGGCCGAGATCGTCTTCACCGGCGGCGGGACCGAGGCCGACAACCTGGCCGTCAAGGGCGCCGCGCTGGCTGCCCGTCTGGGCGGCAACGGAGATGGTGTGGTCGTCACCGCCTTCGAGCACCACGCCGTCTTGCACTCCGGCACTCGACTCGAGCGCGACGGCTTCCGCCTCCGCGAGGTGAGCGTCACGCCCGACGGCGTGATCGACCTGGCGGCTCTGGCCGAGGCGCTCGACGAGCGGACCGTCGTCGTCTCGACGATGCTCGTCAACAACGAGGTGGGCACCGTGGCGCCTCTCGCCGAGATCGCCGCTCTCGTCCGCGAGCGCTCGCCCCGAGCCGTGCTGCACACCGACTCCGTGCAGGCGATGGCCTGGGCCGACGTCGCCCGCGACGCCGCCGTCGCTGACCTGGTCGCCATCTCGGCCCACAAGGTCGGGGGTCCCAAGGGTGTCGGGGTGCTCGTGGTGCGCAGGGGTACGCAGCTCCAGGCGGTCATCGACGGCGGCGGGCAGGAGCGCAACCTCCGCAGCGGCACGGTGAACGTCGCCGGGATCGTGGGGATGGCCGCTGCGCTGCGGGTCGTCGTCGAACGCCGCGCCGACGACGTGGCCCGCATCGGCGGGTTGCGCGATCGCCTTCGCGACGGCCTGATCAGTGCGATCCCCGACGCCCGGCCCACGGCCGCGGGCGCTCCCATGGTGGCCGGTACATGCCACCTCACGTTTCCCAAGGTCGAGGCCGAGTCACTGCTCCTCCTGCTCGACCGCGACGGCGTGTGCGCGTCGGCCGGCTCGTCATGCCAGTCGGGCTCGATGGACCCGTCGCACGTCTTGCTGGCGATGGGTTTCCCCAAGGAGGCGGCGCTCTCGGCCATACGGTTGAGCCTGGGCTGGTCGACGACCGACGCCGACGTCGACCGTGCGCTCGAAGCGATCCCGGCTGCGGTGGCTCAGCTCCGGGATGGGTCGCGAGCGCGCTCGGCGAGCCGGACGAGGGAGCGGTCCCGGGCCCGGGCTGGTCGCGGCGCCCCGAGATCGCCGGGCCGGGGCCCGTCGTGAACGTGCTCGTGGCGATGAGCGGTGGCGTCGACTCGTCGGTCGCTGCGGCGCTGCTCGTCAAGGCGGGACACGAGGTCACCGGGGTCACGCTCAAGCTCTGGGGTGGGGCATCCGACTCGGGTTGCTGCTCGGTCTCCGATGTCGAGGACGCCCGGCGGGTCGCAGCCCAGCTCGGCATGCCCCACTACGTGTTCAACTTCGCCGACGACTTCGAGGCCCGGGTCGTCGACCCGTACGTGGCCGCGTACGCGGCGGGCACCACCCCGAACCCCTGCGTGGCATGCAACGACCACATGAAGTTCGACCGGTTGCTCACGCGAGCCACGGAACTGGGATTCGACGCCGTGGCGACAGGCCATCACGTCCGCCGGATCGTCGACGGCGCCACGGGACGGCTCGCGCTGCACCGGGCCGTCGACGCGGCCAAGGACCAGAGCTACGTGCTCTACATGCTGGGTCAGGCCGAGCTGGCGCTGACGCTCTTCCCGGTGGGTCACCTCACCAAGGCCGCCGTGCGCGAGCACGCCCGGCGCCTGGGCCTGCGCACCGCCGACAAGGCCGAGAGCATGGATGTCTGCTTCATCACCAAGGGCGGCCGCGAACGGTTCCTGGCCGATCGCGGGGTGCTCGAAGCGGGACCCGTGGTCGACGGTGAGACCGGAGCGGTGGTCGGCACTCACGCCGGGATCGCGACCGTCACCATCGGGCAGCGTCGGGGTCTCGCCGTCGCCCAGGGTGAGCGTCGGTACGTGGTCGACGTGCTCCCCGCCGAGCGGACCGTCGTCATCGGACCCAAGCGCCGCTTGCTCGTCCCGTCGGTGAAGGTCGGCGCCCTTCGCTTCGTCGACGGGCTACCGCTCGCCAGCGGCACCCGCGTCGAGGTGCAGGCGCGAGCCCACGGCGTGCCGGTCCCGGCTCGGATCGACGTCCCACCCCTCGATGCCGTCGACACGTCCACGGACACCAGCGCTGTCGACACTGGCGCCGATCATGTCGTGGTGTCCTTCGACGAGCCCCAGCCTCGCATCGCGCCCGGCCAGGTCGTCGCCTTCTACGACGGTGACCGATTGCTCGGCGGCGGGATCGCCCGGCAGGAGAGCCGGTGAGCGAGCTGCTGACCCAGGCCGAGGAGCTCTTCGGCGACATGGTCGAGCTGCGCCGGCGCATCCATCGTGAGCCCGAGGTGGGCCTCCAGCTGCCGCGTACCCAGGAGAAGATCCTCGACGCGCTCGACGGGTTGCCGCTCGAGATCACCACCGGCCGCTCGACCACGTCGGTGGTGGCCACGCTCCACGGCGAGGCCTCCGCCCGCTCGGCGGGGTCGGACCCGGGTCGGAGCGTCTTGTTGCGGGGCGACATGGACGCGCTCCCGATGCCCGAGGACACCGGGCTCGAGTTTTCGTCGACGGTCGACGGGGCCATGCATGCCTGCGGACACGACAGTCACGTCGCCATGCTCGTCGGGGCGGCTCGCATGCTGTGCTCCCGCCGCGGCGCGCTGGCGGGCCGGGTCAGGTTCATGTTCCAGCCCGGCGAGGAGGGCCATCACGGCGCTCGCTTCATGATCGACGAAGGACTCCTCGACGGGCCCCCGATCGACGGCGCCTTCGCCATCCACGTCACGCCTTCGATGCCGTCCGGATCGGTGTTCACCCGGCCCGGCCCCCAGCTCGCGTCCACGAACACGGTGAACATCACCGTGCGGGGCCGGGGCGGTCATGCCTCCTGGCCGGCCAACGCCCTCGACCCGATCCCGGTCGCCTGCGAGCTCGTGCTGGCCCTGCAGTCGCTCGTCACCCGCCGGATCGACATCTTCGATCCGGCGGTGCTCACGATCGCCAAGATCACCAGCGGCACCACCGACAACGTGATCCCCGAGGCGGCGCATCTGCTCGGCACGCTGCGCACGCTGTCGGAGTCGACTCGCGAGAAGATGCTCGACGGGATCCGGCGCGTCGCCGACGGCGTGTGCGCGGCGCACGGGGCGACGGCCGAGGTCGACCTGCCGCAGGGCTATCCGGTCACGGTCAACGACGACGAGTTCGCGACCTGGGTCCTCGACCTGGCCGGCGAGCTGTTGGGGCCCGACCGTTCGCACCTGATGCGCAACCCGGTCATGGGCGCCGAGGACTTCTCCTACGTTCTGCAACGGGTCCCCGGGGCGATGGTGTTCCTGGGCGCGGCGCCTCCGGGGGTGAGCGATCCCGCCCCGATCCACAGCAACCGCATGGTGATGGACGAGCGGGCGATGATCACCGGAGCGGCGCTGCACACCCGTGTGGCCCTGTCGTTCACGGGGTCGCGCCCGTGAACCAGGCATCCGTGGACGAGGCACCCTGGCGACGGCGCTTCCGGGCCACCCGGATCTCGCTTCCGATCTGGGCGCGCGACGAGCCCGAGCGGTGCCTGTATCGCTCGAACGGCAGCGGCGTGACCGAGCTCTACGCCTGGGACCGGCGTGCGGGAACCCACCGCCAGGTCACGAGCCGCCGGTTCGGGACCACCTCGGGCGAGCTCGACCCGTCCGGCACGCTCGTCTGGTGGTTCGACGACGATCACGGTAACGAGCTCGGTCGCTGGCGGGTCGAGCCGTTCTCGGGTGGAGCCCCGGCCCCTGCCGTGCCCGACGCCGTGCCCGTGGGCTACCAGGCGGGTCTGGCGCTCGGGGCCAACCGAACGGTCGTCGGGACCTCGACCAAGAGCGGGTCGACGGTCGTCCTGATCGAGGGTCACTCGTCAGACGGCGCGACCACCGAGCTTTATCGGCATCCCCAGGATGCCCACGTGGGTCCCCTCGATCGCGCCGAGCGCCTGGTGGTCATCGCCCATTCCGAGCACGGCGACGCCCGCAACCGCGCGCTGCGCGTCGTGAGCGTCGGCGGCGACCGCGGCGATGACGGGCGCACCACGGCCGAGCCGGGCGCGATCGTGGGTGAGCTGTGGGACGGTCCCGGCCGGGGCTTGGCGCCCGTCGAATGGTCACCCGTCCCCGGAGACGAGCGCCTGCTGGTCGTGCACGATCGGAGCGACCAGCCCCGTCCGCTGCTGTGGCACCCGCGGACGGGCGCCGTCACGGAGATTCAGGTCGATCTCCCGGGTGAGGTGTGGGTGTCGTGGTTCCCCGACGGTGCGGCGCTGCTGGTGACCCACGACCATCTCGGGCGCAGCGAGCTCTACCGCCTGCCCCTCGACGACCCGACCGGGCCCGGTCGCGGAGGTCGCGGAGGCCGTCCTCTCGAGCCGATCGCCACCCCGGCCGGCTCGGTGACCGCGGCAGCCGTGAGGCCCGACGGGGAGCTCTGGTACCAGTGGTCGGATGCCGCGAACCCTTGGCAGATCAGGGCGATCGCCTCGTTCGACGCGGCTGGCGGGGTGTCCGATACGACGCTGATCGAGCCGGACGGCCAGGCCGCGCCCCGGGGCGTGCCGTGTCGGTCGGTCACGGTGGAGGGCCCCGCCGGGTCGATCCAGGCCTTCGTGCTCGAGCCGTCGCCGCACTCCGACGGCGCCGGACCCCAGCCGACGATCTTCGACATCCACGGCGGACCCGAGGCCCACGACGTCGACGCCTTCCATCCGCGAGCGCAGGCCTGGGTCGACCACGGCTGGACGGTGGTGCTCGTCAACTACCGGGGCAGCGACGGCTACGGCAAGGCCTGGCGCGACGCGATCGTCGGCAATCCCGGCCTCACCGAGCTCGAAGACCTGCTCGCGCTGCGCGACCACCTCGTGACGGCGGGCGTGGCCGACCCCGAGCGGCTGGTGCTGTCGGGCCGGTCGTGGGGCGGCTACCTCACGCTGCTCGGTCTCGGGACGCAGCCCGCGGCGTGGTCGCTGGGAGTCGCCGTGGTGCCGGTCGCCGACTACGTCGCCGCGTTCGAGGACGAGATGGAGCCGCTCAAGGCCTACGACCGGGCCCTGTTCGGCGGTTCGCCCGCTGAGGTCCCCGACGCGTACCGAGCGCGTTCGCCGATCACGTTCGTCGACGACGTCACCGTGCCGGTGCTGGTGCTCGCGGGCGAGAACGATCCCCGCTGCCCGATCCGTCAGATCGGCAACTACCTCGAAGCCTTGCGCGACAAGGCAAAGGCGTACGAGGTGTACCGCTACGACGCGGGCCACGGCTCGTTGGTGGTCGACGAGTCGATCCGTCAGGTCGAGGTCGTTCTCGACTTCCTGCACCGCCACCACGGGAGCCCGCCCCCGCTGTGAGCGTTCAAGCCACGGTGATCTTGCGCTCGCCGGCGCGGGCGAGCAACGTCCCGGCCAGCGTGGGCGTGAACAGGATGCGGTCGGTCTCGGTCACCTCGCTGCGGCGTCGCCCCGTCGACCTCAAGAGCCGCAAGGGCTCACGGAGCTCCAGCAGCAGTGCGCCCGACACCGCGCCGGCCCTGAGGTCGGTTCCCGTGTCGTGGAGATCGGCGGGCCCGAGGCGGAGGATCACCTGGCGCAGGAAGAGCGTCGTATCGCCCAGCCCGGTCGGATCGTGGATGGCGAGCCCATTGGGGACGAGCACCACGAACCGCTGGGCGAGGGAGTGCAGCGAACGCGAAGCACCGACGGCCAGCGTGGCGCCGACGACCGTGACGACGGCCCCAGCGATCCACCGGCGATCGGCGAGCAGCAGCGGTCCGCTGGCGATCCCGGCACCGACCACGAGCACGGCCACGGGCACGGGTCCGAGCATCAGCGCCGGGGGCATCCGCAGGCAGAACCGGCGCTCGTCGCCGTACGACGCGGCGTCGATGCAACGATCGGCGAAACCGGGCTGGGCCACCACGGCCAAGGCCAGTGCCGCTCCGGCGAGGCCGAGCGCGGCAGCACCGGTGCTCACGTCGCCGAACGCGACGATCGCCGCGACCACCAGTGCCAGCCCGGAGCCGGTGCGAGCGACGGTGAGTCCTGCCGGCGACGGGCGGAGCACCCCGATCAGGCCCACCACCCAGGCCGCCCAGACGAGCACGGCGGCCGTCGCCCGCGGGCAGTCGCCCCAGTCGGCGATGGCGTCGCTCAGGGCCGAGCCCATCGTGACCGGCTGGAGCGCCCAGACCACCCGGGCAGCCCACAGCAGGGGGTCTCGACGCATGCGATCATCCTACGGAGGGCTCCAGCCGTGCCCCGAAGCGCCCTCGACCTCGTGGCTTGCGCCGCTCGCATGACGGTTCGCGGCACGGCAGGCGTCGCGCTCCAGCCGGGCGCGGCCACGGGGATCGGCAGCCTCCCGCACGTCGACGTCGACGCCGCGGTCAGGCTGGTGCTCACGATCACCCCCGATTTCCCGTTCCTGCCCCAGCTCCCGAACCGAGCCCCGTCGGAGTCGATGATCCGCCGGTTCGCCGCTGCGCCGGAGGCGGCCCCGGCTGAGCTCGACGCTCTCGTCGCGGCCGTGGGAGCGATGGCCGTCCGCCCCCGGGCCATCAAGCTCCAGGTGACCGGCCCGCTCACGCTCGGGCAGGCCCTGGGCGATGTCGATGCAGCGGTCGTCTCGTGCCGGGCCTGGATCGGGTGCCTCGAGGACACCGTGCGCGACGCCCTCCCCGGGCTCGAGACCGTGCTGTTCGTCGACGAGCCGGCGCTGGTCCTCTGGCGCTCGGAGCCCGGGCCGCTCCCCGCTGACGAGGCCGCGGCGCACCTGCGAACCGTGCTGGCCGCGTCGCGTTCGATCACGGGTGTGCACGTGTGCGGCGCCGGCGACCTCGCGATCGCCTGTGCAGCAGGGCCGACGATCGTGCAGCTCGATGCCGCCCGCCGACTCGACGAGCATGACATGGTGCACCTCGCGGCGCACCTCGACGACGACGGCTGGATCGCCTGGGGCGCGGTACCGACCGATGTTCCCCGAGCCCGGGCCGCTCCGGGCGAGGCCCCGACCGACCCACGAGCGGTCGACCGACTCCTCGAGAGCCTGCTCGCCCTCTGGGAAGGGACGGGAATCCCCATGGGGCGCTTGGCTGAGCGGGCGTTGATAACTCCCGCCTGTGGGCTCGCGGGTCACACGGCCGCCGGAGCCGAGCACATCCTCGCCTCCGCGACGGCGTTGGGCGCGTCCGTGGCCGGCCGCACCGGTACGATCCCGGTCCGATGAGCACGTACGGCACCGACGGGCACGAGGCGGCGCTCGCCAGCGTCCCCGGCGACGTGATCGCCCGTATCGAGGGGCTGCGAGCCGAGATCCGCGGTCACGACCAGCGCTACTACTCCGATGGCGACATCACGGTGTCCGACGCCGAGTACGACGATCTCGTCCGCGAGCTGCGCAGCCTCGAGACCAGGTATCCGCAGACCGTCACCGCCGACTCGCCGACCATGCGTCCCGGCGCCGCGCTGGTCACCACGTTCGCCACCGTCATCCACCGCACACCCATGCTCTCGCTCGACAACGCGTTCAACCGTGACGAGCTCGCGGCCTGGTTCGATCGTCTGACCCGATTGACCGATGAGCAGCTGACGTTCGTGGGCGAGCCCAAGCTCGACGGGCTCGCGTGCGCCGTCACCTACGAGCACGGGCGCCTCACGCTGGCGGCGACGAGGGGCGACGGCGTGGCCGGCGAGGACGTCACCCCGAACGTGCTCACGATCGCTTCGTTGCCGCACCGGCTCGCCACGGCCGATCCTCCCGCGCTGGTCGAGGTGCGGGGCGAGATCTCGATGACGCTGGCCACGTTCGCGGCGCTCAACGCCAAGCAGGACGCCGAGGGCAAGCCCCGATTCGTGAACCCCCGCAACACCGCGGCGGGAGGGCTGCGGCAGAAGGACCCCGCGCTCACGGCGGCTCGGGGGCTCGACATGGTCTGCTACCAACTCGGCGCCATGGTCGGTGGACCCGAGCTCGAGACGCACTGGGAGACCCTCCAGTGGATGCGATCGATCGGCCTTCCCGTCAACCCCACCATCGAACGTCTCGACGGCCTCGACGCCGCGGTCGACTTCTGCGAGCGCATGCAGTCCGGCCGCCACAGCCTCGAGTACGAGATCGACGGTGCCGTCCTCAAGGTCGATCGGCTCTCGACGAGGGCCCGGCTGGGTGCCACCAGCAAGGCCCCCCGCTGGGCCATGGCCTACAAGTTCCCGCCCGAGGAGCGCACGACGCTCCTGCGCGACATCCTCGTCGGCATCGGGCGCACCGGACGAGCGACGCCCTACGCCGTGCTGGAGCCGGTCTTCGTGGGCGGGGTCACCGTCGAGAGCGCCACGCTGCACAACGAGAGCGAGGTCGCCCGCAAGGACGTGCGTCCCGGTGACACGGTGATCGTGCGCCGCGCCGGTGATGTGATCCCCGAGGTCCTCGGGCCGGTGCTGGCCCAGCGCCGGCCCGACTCCCGCCCCTGGGAGTTCCCTCGCGAGTGCCCCGCCTGCGGCCATCCGCTGGTGCGTCTCCCCGATGAGGCCGACACGTACTGCGTGAACCCGGGATGCGAGGCCCGGGTCGTGCAGGGACTGGTGTTCTTCGCTGGTCGGGGCGCCATGGACATCGAGGTGCTCGGCGAGGAGACGGCCGTCCAGCTCGTCCGGCAGGGCCTCGTCGCCGATCCGGCCGATGTGTACTTCCTGGGCGCCGAGCAGCTCGCCGGGCTGCCGCTGTTCGGTGAGAAGAAGATCGCCAACCTGCTCGACGCGATCGATCGATCCCGCTCCCGTCCGCTGGCGAAGCTCTTGGTGGGACTGGGGATTCGCCATGTCGGTCCCACCGCTGCGTCGGCGTTGGCCACCGAGCTGGGCTCGCTCGACGCCATCATCGACGCTTCGCCCGAGGCGCTCGTGACCGTCGACGGGATCGGCTCCACGATCGCTCAGAGCCTGCGCGCGTGGTTCGCCGAGGAACCGAACCAGGCGCTGATCGCCAAGCTCCGAGCCGCCGGGCTCAACCTCGTCGGACCGGCCCGTCCCGACGGCCATCCAGGCGAGCTCCCGCTCCGGGGCCGCACGCTCGTCCTCACCGGCTCCCTCGAGGCGTTCACCAGGGAGCAGGCCCAGGAGGCGGTCGAGCTCCGAGGCGCCAAGGTGACCAGCGGCGTGTCGAAGAAGACGAGTTACGTGGTCGCTGGTGAGAGCCCCGGTTCGAAGCTCGCCAAGGCCGAGAGCCTCGGGATCCCGGTGCTCGACGAGGCCGCGTTCGTGCGCCTGCTCGAGGAGGGTCCGCCGGCCTGAACGGTGGTGCGGGACCGTGGAGACGCCCCGTCGCGTCGTCAGGCCTTGGTCTGGAAGGTCCAGCGGAAGCGTTCGTTGCCGGCCTCGCGGGTCTCGGTTCGAAGCCAGTACACGACCGTCACGGAATGGTTCACGGCGTCGAGCTCGTCGAACTCCTGGCCGTCACCGGGCATCCACTGCAGCTGTCCGAGCTCCAGGATGCGCACGTACTGGTCTTCGGGGAGCTCGACCCCGTCGAGGATGAGGACGCCGGTGTAGGCGTCGTCGAGGTCGACGCCGATCGCCGCTTGGGGGAGTGCGATCGAGTTGGGCGTCGGGAACACCTGCTGCACCTCGTCGGGCAGCGTGACCTGCACGCTGTCGAAGCCCATGGCGATGACCGCCAGCGAGATGCCGAGGGCGAAGATCGCGCTGACGATCCCGATGCGCACAGCGAAGCCCCGGTCGGTGATCACCTTGGGCGTTCGGCTCATCGCAGCGGCTCCTGCTCCCCGGGGACACGTCGACCCTACCCCGGCGGTTGTCAACAGCCTGTGAACAAAGTTGTGGATGACTACCAATGTTGCTCATGTTGCGACTAGCGTGAGCTCCGATGGTGCGTGACGGTCGGTTGGGTCAGGTCCTGGCGGGGCGCTACCGCCTCGATGCCCCCATTGGCATGGGGGCCAGCGGCCGCGTGTACGCCGCGCACGACCTCCGGCTCGACCGGGTGGTGGCCGTCAAGATCCTCGACGACTCCCTGGCCGCCGACCCGATCTTCGTCGAGCGCTTCCACCGCGAGGTCCTGACGGCGAGTCAGCTCACGCACCCCCACATGGTGCGAGTCTTCGATTGGGGCGCCGAGCCGGGGCCGTACCTCGTGACCGAGCTCGTGGGCGGAGGGAGCCTGGCGACACTGCTCGCCCGGGGCGTACGCCTGAGCCCCGAGCAGGCGGCTCGGATGGGTCACGACGTCGCCGAGGCGCTCGCCGCCGCGCACACCCACGGCATCGTCCACCGCGACGTGAAGCCCGCCAACCTGCTGTTCGACGAGCGCGGTGATGTGCGCCTGGCCGACTTCGGGCTGGCCCGCGCCATGGCCAGCGCCAGCCCCACGGCCCGACGCGACGCCGTGTTCGGCACCCTTCGCTACGCAGCTCCCGAGCAGGTCGGCCGCGACGGCGCCGACCCCCGCTCCGACCTGTACGCGTTGGCGCTGGTGCTCGTGGAGTCGGTCACCGGGGCGGTGCCCTTCGACGCTGATGACCCGGCTCGGATGATCGCGGCGCGTCGCGAGCAACCCATCCCGGTCCCGGCGGCGCTCGGGGCGTTGGCCGAGGTGATCGACCGGGTCGGCCGGATCCGGCCCGACGACCGGCTCCCCGATGCCGCGTCCATGGCGAGGATGCTCGCCGGGGCCGCCCGTCGGCTCCCCGATCCGGAGCCCATCCCTGTGGGCAGCCTGCTGGTCGGCGTGGCCGATCCGTATCCCACCGAGCTGGCACCCCCCGGCTACGAGACCGGTCCGCCAGCCGGGCTCGCGTGGGACTTCGACCGGGCGCCCGTTGGCCGCTTCGCTGCCGGCGAGTTGGCGGTTCCCCTCGATCTGACCGATCGCCGACGCTCAGGCGAGCGTGGTCGTGGTCGTGGTCGTGGTCGTGGTCGTGGTCGTGGTCGTG
>VFJJ01000140.1 GCA_009886115.1 Actinomycetota bacterium | reverse complement strand
GGAAGCTCGATGGCGCCCGAGACCGCGAACGCGGGAGCATGGGCGCCGAGCCGAGGGACTCGATCAGATCATCATCGCACGAGCTGTCCGACTCGACAAGAGCGGCCACCGGGCGGCGATACGCACATCAGGCAGCGGTGTCGGGCGTGAGATACGAGGGTGACAACTCCCGAGGATCCCGTCGATCTCGACATCGGCGGGTACAGTGTCTGCCCACGAGCGGTGCCGCCGGCACCATGGGGAGGCCAGCGGCGCCGATGGACTCGTTCGCTCGACGGTTTCTCGACGAGACCGTCCAAGTTCTGCAGCAGCTCGACGCCTCGGGCATCGACGACATGGCCCGCATCATCCGCGAGACCCGCGACCGTGACGGGCGACTCTTCCTGTGCGGATCGGGTGGTGGTGCCGGGCACGCTTCGCATGCAGCTTGTGATTTCCGCAAGCTGGTTGGCATCGAGGCGTACTCGGTCACCGACAACGTCTCCGAGCTCACCGCTCGCATCAATGACGACGGCTGGGACACGTCCTACGCCGAGTGGCTCCGCGGCAGTCGGATCAGGCGGGGTGACTGCCTGTTCGTGTTCTCGGTGGGTGGGGGCGACGTCGAGCGCAACATCTCGGTCAACCTCGTCAACGCCATGAAGCTCGCCCGGGAGGTGGGGGCGTGCTTGGTCGGGATCGTGGGCCGCGATGGCGGGACCCTCCGGCGCTGGGCCGATGCCTGTGTGGTGGTCCCGACGGTCGACGCCGCGAACGTGACCGCCCAGGCTGAGGGCCTCCAAGCCGTGTTCTGGCACGTGCTCGTGACCCACCCCGACCTGGCGATGTCGACCCCGAAGTGGGAGGCCACCGTTGGCGCATGACGAACCGAGCCCGGGAGCTCCGAGCGATCGAACGGGCGGGCGGGCGGTCACGACACTGTCGGTCGTCTTACCCGTGTTCAACGAGGAAGCCACCATTGCCGAGGTGATCGATGGTGTTCTGAACGTCGGTCTCCCCGACAGCGTCCGCCTCCAGCTGGTCATCGTCGAGAGCAACTCCTCCGACACGACGCGAGACCTCGTCTCGAAGTACGACGTCGACGACCGGGTGACCCTCGTCCTCCAGGATCGACCCCGGGGGAAGGGCAATGCCGTTCGGGAGGGCCTCCGTCACGTGTCGGGTGACATCGTCTTGATTCAAGACGGTGACCTCGAGTACCGGGTCGACGACTATCCGGCGCTGATCGCTCCAATCATGGCTCGCGAGGTCGACTTCGTGCTCGGTTGTCGCCACGTCAAAGGGCAACCGATGCGCGACTTCGGCGACCACAGCATGACCAGCCGGCTCATGAACATTGCTCATTGGCTCTTCACGACGCTCTTCAACGTTATCTACGGCACCCGGCTCCGTGATCCGTTCACGATGTACAAGGTCTTTCGGGTTGAATGCTTGGACGGTCTCGAGTTCTACGCCGATCGCTTCGACTTTGACTACGAGATCGTTGCCAAGTTGGTCAGGCGCGGTTACAAGCCCCGCGAGATCCAAGTATTCTACCAATCGCGGGGGTTTGATGAGGGTAAGAAGGTCCGGTTCATTCGCGATCCGCTGACATGGTTCGTGGCGTTGGTGCGCTTCCGGCTCGAGCGGCTCGATCCGGTCCCTTCGGCTATCGGACGCGTGCCTTCCGCCGCGGTCATAGATCAGAACGATCGAGGCAGTGTCGGCGCAAAGCTCGATCAGGCCAGCTTCACGCCCACGGGATGAGCGAGGAGGCCGGTGGCAATCTTGATACCACGAGCGACGATACTCCAGGGTATTGCTCGCTCCCATCGACGCCGCTGATGGACCTTGAGGTTTTTCAATACCTTGTAACGGATGATATCGTCGTAGCCGGGAAGCCAACGGTGAGTCTGAGGGTCGAGTCCGACCAGGCTCATCGCCTTCGCCATCGTTGCGGGTTCGAAGAAGCTGACGTGAACGTCGGGTAACACGTATGACCATCGTTGCAAGGCATGACGGTGCCGTGCGGCATTCCCCGTAGTTAGGAACAACACCCCGCCGGGGCGCAAGAGTTCCGCGATCTCTCGAAGTGGTTCGAGGGGGTCGATCACATGCTCGAGCACTTCGATCGCCGTTACGACGTCAAAGGTACCCGCTCGATCAGGGAACTCGCTTCGGTCGATGGACGGGAGGCCGTGCGCGCTCAACTGCTCGGCTGCGTACCCTTCTTCAAACCCGAAGACCGTCGTCGACCCCGTTGAGCGCAGGTGTCTGACCAATCCTCCGAGACCGCATCCGTAGTCGAGCCACGCAAGTTCGCGCCTACCGTTCATGAGCGTGTTGACGGCTCGGCTCACTCCCCGCCACTCATAGAATCGAACGGTCTCGCTATCGACAAGCTCGCGTGCGTAATCAACCAACGTATCGGCGCCAAGACCGCAGTAGTACTGCTCGCCGTAGAGGGTCGCGAAGTCAGTGCGGGGGTCGACGATACGGGCGAACCCGCAGGCTGCGCAACGCCCGAGTTGAAAATCGCGAAGACTGTACGGCGACCAAACGTTCCCTTTTGGATCAAGGGGCTTCTCGCAGATCGGACAGCTCACTCCGCAGCCCTGGGTGTAGGAACAGGAAGCCGGTCAGTGATGGGGTAGTCCATTATTGGCCGTACTGAGATTGCCATGCGATGAGGCACTCCGTCGTCATTTATCGAGTCTACCCAACAAGCTGCCGGGATGGGTGCAGGAGGAAGCACCTCGCGCAGTCAAACATGTCGCCCGAGCAGCAACGCTCGCAGCTGCGAAGGCGTCGAGCCCGAGCTGCGGCGCGATACTCTGAGCGCACAGAAGGCACCGTATCATCACGGTCTGCCTCCCGTCGCGGACTGCGACGGGAGGGCGAACACAGACCCAGGTGAGGCCACATGGATCGGCCGTTGGAAGGCCAACTTGCGATCGTCACGGGCTCGAGTCGAGGGCTCGGTTTCTACGCTGCTGATCTGATGGCTGGGCTCGGGGCTTCGATCGGCATGTGCGCCCGTGGTGCAGAGATTCACGATTGTGCCGAGCAGATTCGAGCGCTCCACGGTGTGTCCGTTCTTGCTCGGCAAGTTGATGTGTCGTCCCCAATCTCGGTCGCCTCGTTTGCCAGTGATGTCACGAATTCACTTGGTGTCCCCAGCATGGTTATCAACTGCGCCGGCGTTCTTGGACCGGTGGGAAGATTGGGTTCTATTGACCTCGCGGAGTGGGCCACTACCCTTTCCATCAATGTCGTGGGTTCCGCGACGGTCATCGCTGAGTTCGTGACCGGCATGGGCCAGCGCGGATCGGGGAGCATCGTCAACATCTCGGGTGGCGGCCTCGGAGGCCCCACTCTGGCGTCGCACATCAGCGCCTATGTCACGTCGAAGGCTGCGGTCGCGGTGATGACGGAGGTACTTGCTCAGGAACTTCGACCATGCGGGATCCGGGTCAATGCTGTAGCCCCCGGTGCCATTGCCTCGGGCTTCACCGAAGCGGTGATCGTCGCTGGGCCGAGCATTGCCGGTGATGAGTTGTACGATCAGACCCTTCGCCAACGTGCCCAACCCGACCCTCCTGACCGATTCGGGGCTCTGCTCGTCTATCTCGCCAGTCCTGAGTCTTCGTGGCTGACGGGACGTCTGCTTTCGGCGCGTTGGGAGAGTCCGGATGTGCTCGAACGCGATCGAGGCAGGATCGAGCAAATGTCTCGGTATCAAATGCGTCGGGTCGACGAGGTTCTCTATTCCGAGCTCGAAGCGCCGAAGTAAGAGGCCGAGATTCCCGATTATCAGGTCAAGTATGTCATTGGAGGTTGGTGCAGTGAACGTGGTCGTAACAGGCGGTGCCGGTTTCATTGGTTCGAACCTCACGGATGATCTATTGGCTAGCGGACATCAGGTGCGAATCATCGACAACTTTTCAACCGGACAGAGGCCGTTTCTTTCCGAGGCAAGCTCCCACCCGAACTGCGACCTCTTCGAGCTCGACCTGTTCACTCAAAGTGAGTGTTTGCTCGATGTGATCCACGGGACAGACATCGTCGTTCATCTTGCGGCCAACGCCGATGTCCGCTTCGGTTGGGACCATCCCGGGCGCGATCTCGAACAGAACGTCGTGGCCACTCATAATGTTCTCGAAGCAATGCGGACTACTGGAGTGCGCCGTATCTTGTTCTCGTCGACCGGGTCCGTCTATGGTGAAGCGTCGGTGATCCCGACGCCGGAGGATGCCCCGTTCCCCGTGCAGACGTCGCTCTACGGCGCGTCGAAGCTGGCCGCAGAGGGGCTGCTGCAGGCCTATGCCGAGGGGGCCGGCTTCGAGGTGACGATCTTCCGTTTCGTCTCGGTGATGGGGGCCCGCTACACGCACGGGCACGTCGTCGACTTCGTGAGGAAGCTTCGCCGTGACCCGTCGAAGCTGGAGATCCTGGGCGACGGCAGCCAGCGCAAGAGCTACATGGATGTCAGCGACTGCATCGCAGCCGTCACCGCACAGCTCGATCGTGATCATCGGTGCGAGGTCTTCAATCTTGGGGTCGACGACTACTGCTCGATCGCGGAATCGGCCGGTTGGATCTGTGCGCGGCTCGGGGTGGACCCCGAGCTGGTGTACAGCGGCGGCGATCGGGGATGGGTGGGTGACAACCCGTTCATCTTCCTCGATACGGCCAAGGCTCGCGCAGCGGGATGGGAGACCCACTTCTCGATTCGCGAGGCGGTTGAACGTACCGTCGATTACCTCGTCGAGCACCCTTGGGTCGTCGATCTGCAGGATGCTCCGTGACTGTTCGTGCGGCGATCATTGGGTGCGGCCTGATCGGCACCAAACGGGCCCGAGCTCTCACCGGGGCGGGAGCAGAGGTTGTAGCGGTCCACGATGTCGACGCCGGCCGGGCCAAGGCACTGGCCGAGAGCATCGGGCCGGCTGTTCTCGTTGCCGACTCAGCCGGGGCTGCGTGCGCTCATGGGGTCGACATCGCCGTCGTCGCGACGACCCACCGGGCGTTGGCTCCATCGGCGATAGAGGCCATCGAGGCTGGGAGCCACGTGTTGCTCGAGAAGCCGGGGGCGTGCGACGTCGACGAGCTCCGAGGTGTGGCTGCGCTCGCCGTCCGGGACGGCCGCCAAGTTCGGATGGGGTACAACCATCGCTTCCACCCCTCGTTTCTCGAAGCGCACCGCGTGATCGCATCGGGGGATTTCGGGCGCGTCATGAACATTCGGGCCCGTTACGGTCATGGGGGACGGCTTGGTTACGAGCAGGAATGGCGTGCTGACCGGGCGCTGAGTGGCGGGGGCGAGCTCCTCGACCAGGGCGTCCACCTGATCGACCTCACCCGGTCGCTGGTGGGTGATGTCTCGCTCGCGTTCTCGGAGCTAGCGACTTCGTTCTGGGCCACCCAGGTTGAGGACAACGCGTTCCTCGCTCTGCGTGCAGAGAGCGGGGCTTTCGCGTGGCTCCACGCGTCGTGGACCGAATGGAAGAACCTGTTCTCGTTCGAGATCGCGCTCGAGCGGGCCAAGCTCGAGATCGAGGGGCTCGGGGGGTCGTACGGCACCGAGCGGTTGACCGTGCACGAGATGCTTCCCGAGCTCGGACCGCCGGTCACCAGGGCATGGGAATGGCCGAGGCCCGACGAATCGTGGGCCCGCGAGGTCGACGACGTGCTCGGCGCGCTCGACGGCCAGCCAACGGTCGGCGCATCGATCGACGACGGGATCGCTGCGCTGGCCATCGTCAAGGAGGCGTACTCCCGATGATCATCACCAGAACCCCCTTGCGCATCTCGCTCGGGGGCGGCGGGACCGACCTCCCTGCGTACTACCGGCGCTCGGGCGGCGGGTTCCTCGTGGCCGCGGCGATCACCAAGTACGTCTACCTCGCGGTGCACCGCAACTTCGGCGACGACCTGCTCCTCAAGTACTCGGCCATCGAACGGGTGTCCCACCCACACGAGGTGCAACACCCGATCATCCGGGAGGCGCTGCTCGTCGAGGGCATCACCAGCGGCGTCGAGATCTCGTCGATGGCCGACATCCCCGCCGGCACCGGGCTCGGCTCGTCGGGCTCGTTCACGGTGGGCCTGCTCAAGGCGCTACGGGCCTATCAGCGGCGGGTCTGCTCGGGCTACGAGCTCGCCCAGCTCGCGTGCCACATCGAGATCGACCGGCTCGGCGAGCCGGTCGGCAAGCAGGACCAGTTCATCGCCGCCATCGGAGGAGTCACCGCCTTCGAGTTCGGCACCGACGATTCGGTCGAGGTGGTGCCCGTCGTCATGCCCCACGATGCGCAGCTGCACTTCGAGGAGAACCTCCTGCTGTTCTACACCGGGCTCCGGCGTTCGGCGTCGGAGGAGCTCGCTGCCATCGAAGGCGTCGCCGGCGTACCGAGCTCCGATGTGCTGGCGAACCTCGACGCCGTCAAGCAGATCGGGCGCGAGAGCTTCGAGGCGCTCACCGACGGCGATCTCAAGCGTTTCGCCTGGCTGATGACGCGGCAATGGGAGCTGAAACACGAGCGAGCCCCGAGCCCCGTCCACCACCAGGTCGACAGGTGGATCCGGGCCGGGATCGAGGCGGGTGCTGCTGGCGGCAAGCTGGTGGGCGCAGGCGGGGGAGGGTTCCTCCTCTTCATGGCCGAGGCCAAGGCCGACCTCCGGGTCGCCATGGGCGAGTTGGGCCTCGAGGAGGTCCGCTTCGGTTTCGACTACGAAGGCACCACGACGGTCGTCTCGTGACGTCGGGGCCGTCGTCTCGCCCCGTCGACCCGGTCTTCGTGCTCGCCGGGGGACTGGGAACGCGCGTCGCGCACCTGACCGGTGGCGACGTCCCCAAGGCGCTCCTGCCGGTCGGGGGCCATCCCTTCATCGACCTCAAGCTGCTCCAGCTACGGAGCCAGGGTGCCCGCCACGTGGTGATGCTCATCGGCCATGGCGCCGATCCACTGAGAGAGCACGTGGGCGACGGTTCCCGCCTCGGGCTCCATGTCGAGTTTGTAGAAGACGGGCCCGACCTCCTGGGAACCGGGGGTGCCATCGTTGCCGCCCTTGCTAGCTCGCAGGCACCGGGGTCGTTCTGGGTGACGTACGGCGACACCCTCCTCGCGGTCCCCCTAACGGAAGTCCAGGGTCGTGGCGACGAGCTTGGACTCGACGGGATGATGACCGTGCTGCACAACGACGACCGTTGGGAGACGAGCAACGTCAGCGTGGATCATCATCGGGTTGTCGAGTACCACAAGGGGGCCGGCCCGGGGACCCACCATTACATCGATTACGGAATGCTGTGGTTTCGCCGGGCGGCGTTCGAGGCGTCGAGCGACGGCCTGCGTTCGTTCGACCTGTCCTTGGTCGTGGGCTCGCTCATCTCGCGGGGTCAACTCGGAGCGTTCGAGGTTGTCGAGCGCTTCCACGACATCGGCAACGAGACCGCGTGGAGAGAGACCGACCGTTACGTTCGCGACCAAGCTCTCTGGGATCGGCTCTTCCGGGCCCTGGAGTGAATCGGACGTGGTATCGATGACGTCATCGCCAGTATCTCGGCCCTGAGGAGAATGCCGGAAGGACGCTGGCGCGGGTGACGATGATGGCGGCGAGGGTGATCGAGCCGAGGGCCCAGGCCCATCCGGGGAGCGCGTCGTCGTTGTCGGTCCGGACTTCGGCGGTACTTGCTTGGTGTTGGGGGTGGGTGGGGCTGTGACCTGGTGTTTCTTGCCTGAGGGTAGGTTTTCGTTGTGATGGTGTAGGGGCGACACGCGCGTGACTTGTTGGTCTGTGTGGCGTATAGTCGCTGGCATGTACGTGAAGACAACGGTTCGGCGTCGTGGCGACAAGGAATACACGTATCTGGCGTTGGTGGAAGCGGTTCGGGTGGAGGGGAGGGTGACGCACCGGACGCTGTTGCGGTTGGGTGAGGTGACCGAGCTCCGCACGAGCGGTCAGCTGGATCGGATCATCGCCTCCCTGCAGGCGCATGCGGCTGGGACCTGGCTCAGCGTGGATGATCTGGCTGCTGATGGTGCCCCCGGGTTCGGTGCGGTCGCCGCGGTGCACGCCATGTTCGGCCAGCTCGGCTTGGACACCCATTTCTCGACGGTGGGTGACCAGCGTCGCTCGGACCGTCACCACCGCGTACAGGGCCTGGTCGATGCGACGGCGCGGCTCCAAGATCGACGGGAAGAAGCTGCCCTTACGCAGCTTCGGGATCGCCAACTCGAGATCACCGGCCTTGGTCGTCAGTGTGCGTGGCCGGTGCCCGTTACGTTCGGTCACCCGTTCGTCGCTGCGCTCGTAGCGGCCGGCGCCGATCGCCTGGGTGGCTTGCACCTCGATCAGCTGCTGGGCCAGCCACTCGGCCAGCTCACGCACCAGGTCGACGCCGCGATCACGATCGGTGAGCGCGACAAGAAGCTCGGACAGGGCAGACTCAGACAGAGCCATCGGTGTGTTCTCCTCGGTACGTTCTTCCAGGAACACACCAAGGATCACGCCGATGGCTCACCCACAGGTGGACCTACCAATCCCCACCACCCCACGGGGCTCTATCGGAGACGGCGTCGGGGTCGGAGTACAAGATCCCGCCGAGTTGTTCCCAGGTGCCCAGGCCCGATGGTGCCCAGGTGGTGCCGCCGTTGGTCGAACAGATCGACGATCACCGGGCGGCCGGCGATCTGTCTGGTGTCGCGAGGGCCCGAGACCTCGGGGAGCGGGCCGGCCACGAGCTGATCAACGATCGCGGTCGGTTGCACCCCCGCCAACCGTTGGCGGATCACCACACCCGAGGGGATGGCATCGACCGGTCTCGT
>VFJJ01000092.1 GCA_009886115.1 Actinomycetota bacterium | reverse complement strand
TGTCGATGCGCCGCGACTCGTGGCGCTCGGTGCCGAGCACGTAGAGCCCACCGAGCTCACGGACCGTCTCGCCTTCGGCCTTGCACTCGACGCTGAACTTCGCCAGGAGCTCCGGGTACCGCTGGGCGTACTCCTCGGCCGTCTCGCCCTCGGGCAGCACGCCCTGGCGCATCAACTCCTGCTTGGCCATGCCCTCAGGGTTGCCGCCCAGGACGATGTCGACACCACGACCGGCCATGTTGGTGGCGACGGTGACGCCGCTGACGCGGCCCGCCTGCACGACGATCTCGGCCTCGCGTGAGTGCTGCTTGGCGTTGAGCACGTTGTGGGTGACGCCGCGCTCGGTGAGCAGATGCGAGAGGTACTCCGACTTCTCGACCGACACCGTGCCCACCAAGATCGGCTGGCCCAGCTCGTGACGCTCGACGATGTCGTCGACGCAGGCGAGGAACTTGGCTTCCTCGCTCTTGTAGATCAGGTCGATCTGGTCGTCTCGAACGACCGTTTGGTTGGTGGGGATCGGCACACATTCGAGGTTGTACGTGTGCGCGAACTCACCGGCCTCGGTGATGGCCGTCCCGGTCATCCCCGAGAGCTTCTCGTAGAGCCGGAAGTAGTTCTGGAGCGTGATGGTGGCCAGCGTCTGGTTCTCGGCCTTGATGTTCACCTTCTCCTTGGCCTCGACCGCCTGGTGCAGACCCTCGCTCCAGCGGCGACCCTCGAGAATGCGACCCGTGAACTCGTCGACGATCTTGATCTCGCCGTCTTGGATGATGTAGTCGACGTTGCGCTTGAAGAGCTCCTTGGCCTTGAGGGCCGCCTGGAGCTGGTGCACGTAGTTCTGGTTGATGTTCTCGTACAGGTTCTCGACCCCGAGCGCCTTCTCGACCATGGTGATACCGGCTTCGGTCGGACTGACCTGGCGCTTCTTCTCGTCGAGCTCGTAGTGGACCTCGACCTTGAGCTCTCGCACGATGGCGGCGAACTGGTGGTACAGCTGCGCCGCATCCTCCATGCGCCCACTGATGATGAGCGGGGTACGGGCCTCGTCGATGAGGATCGAGTCGACCTCGTCGACGATGGCGAAGTTGTGCCCGCGCTGCACCATGTCGGCCACGGTGACGGCCATGTTGTCGCGCAGGTAGTCGAAACCGAACTCGTTGTTGGTGCCGTAGGTGATGTCGCAGGCGTACGCCGCCCGCTTGGCGGCCGAGTCGGAGAGACCGGGGACGACGAGCCCCACGCTCAAGCCCAGCCAGCGGTGCACCCGTCCCATCCACTCGGCGTCGCGTGTGGCCAGGTAGTCGTTGACGGTGACGAGGTGCACGCCATTGGCCGAGAGGCCGTTGAGATAGGCGGGCAGGGTCGACACGAGGGTCTTGCCCTCTCCGGTCTTCATCTCGGCCACCCAACCGAAGTGCAGCGCTGTGCCTCCCATGAGCTGCACGTCGTAGTGCCGCTGTCCGAGCACCCGCCGGGCGGCCTCACGCACCACCGCGAAGGCCTCGGGAAGGAGATCGTCGAGATCTTCACCGCGCTCGAGGCGGGATCGGAACTCAGCCGTCATGGCTCGGAGGGCGTCGTCGGACAGCTTCGACGTCTCGGCCTCGAAGGCGTTGACCTCGGGGACGACGGTCTCGAGGACCTTGACCTTGCGGCCTTCGCCGGCGCGGAGAATTTTCTGGAACAGGCCCATGAGGCCAGTCTACCGATGGCTCCTCCCGGGCTCGTTCGCGCTCGGCCCGGGCCAATTTCCGCGCGTTCGAGCACGCCCGAGGCGAAAGCGCGAAGCCTGCGCACCCGGGCCCTTAGCATCGTCGCTCGAATGGCGCGACCGCTGATCTTCGGAACCAAGGTGACGCGGGGCGCTCGCGTTCGTGGCGCGATCCGTCGCCGCGCCGTGGCCTTCGCCGGCAACGATCGCGCCTGGATGGCGCTGATCGTTCTCGTGGTGTGGTGGACGGTCACCTTCTCGCAGCTGGTGTATCGACGCCACGACCGCTTCGGATCGTTCGCGTTCGACATGGGCATCTACGACCAGGCGGTGTGGCTCCTCGGACGCTTTCAGGACTTCGACACGGTCCGTGGCCTTCCTGTCCTGGGCCATCACGTCAACCTGAACCTGATCCTGCTGGCACCGTTCTCCCGCCTGGGCGCCGGGCCCGGGTTCCTCAACATCTTCCACGTCGTGTCGCTCGGCCTCGGCGCGGTTCCCGTGTTCCTGTTGGCCCGTCGTCGCTTCGACAGCGGTTGGCCGGCGCTGTGCTTCTCGTTGGCGTTCCTGGCCCATCCGTCGGTGCAGTCGATGGCATGGGAGCTCTTCCACCCCGATGCGCTGGCGATCACGCCGCTGCTGTGCGCGTGGTACGCGCTCCGCACCCGGCGTTGGGGATGGGCGACGGGGTTCCTCGTCTACGCCATGGCCTGGAAGGAGGACGTCGCCCTGTTCGTGGTCATGCTCGGGCTGCTCTGGGCGGCGCACGCTCAGTGGCGGCTCCGTCGCGCCGTGGCGGTCGGCCTGCCCCCGGCATCGGCCGCCCCGCCCGCATCCGAACGGCGCGAGCGGCGCAACGGCCTCGTCCTGGCCGTGACGGCGGCCGTCTGGTTCGTGGTGGCGACGCGAGTCGTCATCCCGGCGTTCAACGACGTGGGCCCGTTCTATGACGAGTTCTTCGGCGAACTCGGCGACTCACCGACGGAGATCGCCAAGACCGTCATCACCGATCCCGAGCTCGTGGTCGACAAGCTCGACGAGGCCCAGGGTCTCGACTACGTACGGGGTATCGTCGGGCCGTTCGGGTACACGGGGTTGGCCGCACCGGCCCTGCTGCTGCTCGGCGCTCCCCAGACGCTCGTGAACCTCTTGGCGTCGCAGTCGTTCGTGTACGACCTCAAGTACCACTACGTGGCGCTGCCGATCACGGCCACCACCATCGCCTCGATCGAGGGCACGGCGCTGCTCGTGGCGATCGTCGCCCGTCGGCGCCGGTCGTGGGGACGGCCGGCCTTGGCGCTGCTGTGCGCCGTCGTCGTGGTGAGCGCGATCGGCGCCACACGGGCGAAGGGCTACACGGAGCTGGGCGAGCGCTACTCGCAGGGTTACTGGCCGGCCGACGACGATCCCCGCCGCCCGCTGTACGAGAGGGCCCTGGCGCTGGTGCCCGACGACGTGGCCGTGATGGCCACGTCGCGCTTTCTCCCCCACCTCACGCACCGGGAGCGGATCTACTTCTTCCCCAACCCGTTCCAGGAGCGGTACTGGGGCGTGAGCGGCGAGAACCAGCACGATCCGGCGGTGGTGCGCTGGATCGCGGTCGACCGTCTCCAATTCGAGGACCAGGTTGCTGACGGCGCGCTCCTCGACGCCGTCCTCGCCCAACCGGGCTGGCGGGTCGTGCTCGACGAGGATGACATCGTCGTCGCCAGATGGGCACCCATCGAGGACGGCACCTAGCGATACCTAGCGGGCGGCCTCGATGAGGCCGAAGTCGCCGTCGTTGCGGCGGTAGAGCACCGAGGCGTGCTGGTTCTCGGCGTTCACGAACATGAAGAAGTCGTGACCCAGGAGATCCATCTGGAGCGAGGCCTCCTCGGGGGTCATGGGCTTCAGGTCGACCCGCTTGTTCTTGACGATGCGGGGTGCTCGCAGCCCCTCCTCGGACTCGGGCTCGGGCATGAACGCCTCGGGCGGGAGCTCGGGATGGAGACGGCTCTTGCGGGGATGGTGACGGTCGACCCGCTTCTCCTTGAGCTTCTTGACCTGGTGCTCGACCTTGTCGATGACGAGATCGAGCGAGGCGGTGAGATCGGTCGAGGATGCGTGGGCCTTGACGAGGCTGCCCTTGAGATGCACGAGAACCTCGCACACCTGGTTGTCGTGGACCCGACGGTTGCGAACCTCGTAGAAGTCGACCTCGATGCGACCCCACCCGTTGGCGAAGCGATCGAGCTTGGCCAGCTTCTCCCGGGTCGTGTCCTTGAGGGCCTCCGACACATGGACGTTCTTGCCGCGGATCTGGATGTCCATCGAGCCTCCGTCTGGTCGGCAACAGCGAGCCCTGAATGTCAACTGATCAGGCCAAGCCCCGCGGCGAGTATACGGCCGGGCC
>VFJJ01000085.1 GCA_009886115.1 Actinomycetota bacterium | reverse complement strand
GGAAGGTTCGTCGGCGCATTCTCCAACGACCGCAACGCCGGAAACTCGCCGCCACCGACCTGCCAGACATGCTCAGCCCGCGACAGATCCCGCAACCGATGCTCACCCAGATCCCGGAGATCGTCACGGTCCCGGACGAGCTCGGCGGTCGCTGCGCTGCACACGATCTGGTCGCCATGCGCGATCCCCATCAGCCGGGCACACCGGTTCAACGTCGAACCGAAATAATCCCCGTCCCGCACCTCCGCCTCACCCGTATGCAACCCCATCCGCACCGGCAAGACGCCATGCAGCCGAGCCTGCCCATCCACCGCCGCGGACACCGCGTCATGCGCCGACGCGAACACCGCGGCCACCCCGTCACCCATGTGCTTGAACAGATGACCGTGATGCTTGTCGATCACGTCCCGCAAGATCGCGTCGTGCTCGGAAAGCAACGCCCGCATCGCCTCCGGCTCGTCCTGCCACCGACGCGTCGAACCCTCCACATCACTGAACACAAACGTCACCGTCCCCGCCGGCAAGCCCTCCACACCCCGCAGCCTCCCACAAGCCCCCCACCCGCCGCACGGGGCGGCCATCATCGAGACAGGCGGGCCGGCTCCGACAGGCGCCCCAGCAGGTGCTCCTCCGAGCCGTGATCTCCGACGCGTCAGCCCCCGCACCGGCCGTCAGGTCGTGCGGACGATCAGCACGGAGCACGGCGCGTGGTGGGCGCAGCGGTTGGGGACGCTACCGAGCAGGAACCGCGCGGCGCCCGTCATGCCGCGGCTGCCGACGACCAGCAGGTCGGCGTCGAGCTTCTCGCACAGCTCGATCAGCGCGGCCGACGGCTCTCCGTGCACCACATGGCGCTCCACGACCGCGCCGAGCTCCGCAGCCGCATCCGCAGCACTGGCGACGGACGCTTCGGCATCACTGCTCGCGCTCGTGTCGAACATCGCAGGCATCGGCGCCATCGCGGCCGCCGAGAAGTCGATCGCCTGACGGGCAACGCAGGCAATGTTGAGGGTCGCATCGAGGGCCACCGCCATCTTGGCGGCCTCACGTACCGCGCCCAGCGAACTCTCCGAGCCGTCGGTACCAACCACGATCGTCTTCACGGGCCCCCCATGTCTTGGTCGTTCGAGCGGCGCCTGTCGCGCCCGAGGGTCGGCTTATCACATCCTGCGCTGGCTGCGGCGGTGTCCCGGGCCGGGGCGATGCAGAACGCCATTCCCCAGGGATCTTCGAGAACCGTCCAGGTCGTACCGCCGTCCTCACGCTCGTCGACGTGTCG
Source organism: Actinomycetota bacterium (assembly GCA_009886115.1). Taxonomy (GTDB): domain Bacteria; phylum Actinomycetota; class Acidimicrobiia; order IMCC26256; family VFJJ01; genus VFJJ01. The sequence continues at coordinate 28,430 of VFJJ01000085.1, read as the reverse complement.
CAACACGCGGGCTCCCAAGGCCACGATGCGCTCGACGGTCGCCGTGGGGTCGTCGACGCGCAGGTCGATGTGAACACTTCCGATCCTCTCCGGAGCGCTGCTTAGGACCGGACCCGACGGCTCCGGCTCCCGAGGATCCCCAACCTGCTGGATGAGCACCCGTATCCCGCTCTCCAGGCCCAGCACCAGATAAGGCGGGCGCCGATACAGCACCTCGGCCGGTAGGGCCTGCGCCCAGAAGTGAGCGACCGCCTCAGCATCGACGGCGTCGATCACGAGCTCCAGAGACGCAGTCATCAGCCGACGACCACGTCGAGCCAGTGGGTGAACATCGAGCGAGCATGTGCGCGCATCTCGTCGACCTGGGCCTCGAAGTCACGCTGCAGCGCCGGCCACGAATCCGGGCCAAGGACGCTGTCGAGCGCGGCCCGGTAGGCCGGGACCAGGGCCCACTCCGCGGCCATCGAGCGTGACACCTCGAGGTGGAACTGGAGGCCGTACGAACGCCCGTAGCGGAACGCCTGCTGAGGGTACGCGCCCGAGGATGCGAGCAGTTCGGCTCCAGCCGGGAGATCGAACGTGTCGCCGTGCCACTGGAGCGTCAGCGCATCGCCGGCCGCGTCACCAGCCGCGTCGCCGGCCGGCGCCCGGTCGAGCTCGCGGAGCACCGGATCGGTCCGACCTGCGTCGGTGAGCGTGACCGGCAGCACCCCGACCTCAGGTGCCGGGCCGGCATACACCGGAGCCCCCAGCGCCGCGGCGAGGATCTGAGCGCCCAGGCACACGCCCCAGACGGGATGGCCGGCCCGAGCAGCGTCGCCGACGGCCGCGATCTCGCCCTCGAGCCAGGGGTGGGCCTCCACCTCGTAGGCGCCCATGGGGCCGCCCATGACCACCATCAGGTCGGAGTCGCGCCACGGCGGCAACGACTCGCCCGCGTCGAGCTCGACGCGCACCAGCTCAACGCCCCGCTCGACGAGCACGTCCTCGTACACGCCCGGAGGTTCACAGGCGATGTGCTGGAGGACGAGCGCCCGCTCGATCACGACGTCGATGGCTCAGTGGCCGCTGGGGCTTTCCCAGCCTTCGAGCACGGACGGTTTCCAGTCCTGGCCGACCAAATCGGATCCGTCAACCCATGGTCCGAGCTCGGGCTGGGGGAACTTGGCGTGCTTGCGCTTGAGGATGATCCCGTACGAGTTCCCCGACTGGAGGTGCGTGATGAGGACCTTGCGGGCGATCTCGTCCTCCCGTCCGGGCGGGATCGGGAAGTGGATCTTGAGGAACGAGTTGGAGTACCGGTCGAACACCGCAGGAACGCCGTCCTCGACCAGCAACGACACGTCCTCCAGCCAGTTCAGGTCCTTCCCCGGCGTGGACGCGATGAGATCGACGTTCTCAACCAGCGCGAGGTCGTGCTGGTAGGGGAAGCTCCGCCCGGCGAGCTCCTCGGCGTCAATACCGGTCCGGGTCGAGAGATGATGCACGATCGGACTGTTGCCGCTCGCGTCGCTCACGACACACCGCCCCGGTCGGCGAGATACTTCTCGAGGAGACTCTCGATGCGGGCCAGCGTACGGTCCTCGGTGGTTCCGGGGATCCAACTGGTTCCCGCAAGGGGCACCCGGGCCATGGCCGAGGCCTCCACCGTGAGCGCACAGAGGTCTTCAGGCTCGAGCGAGTGGACATCGGTCTTCCCGCAGGCCCGGGCCAGCATCTGGAGCTCGAGGGTGAGGGTGTGCAGGAAGTTGTAGACCCGCGTCGCCCCTTCCTCAACGTTCAGGCGCTTGCGCAGCTCGGGGTCTTGTGTCGCCACCCCCACGGGGCAGCGCCCGGTGTGACAGTGATAACAGCTCCCAGCCGGCACGCCGATCGTGCCCTCGTAATCGGTGATCCCCGGTAACTCCTTGTTGCAGTTGAGCGCCATCAGGCTCGCATGACCGATCGCCACCGCCTTGGCCCCCAGGCTGATGCACTTGGCCACGTCAGCGCCGTTGCGAATGCCGCCGGCGACGACCAGGTCGATCTCGTCGGCCAGCCCGACGTCCTCGAGCGCCCGACGGGCCTCGGGGATCGCCGCCATCAACGGGATACCGGTCTCCTCGGTGGCGATGTGCGGACCGGCGCCGGTCCCCCCCTCGGCCCCGTCGAGATAGATGATGTCGGGGCCGCACTTGGCCGCCATGCGCACGTCGTCGTACACCCGGGCCGCACCGAGCTTGAGCTGGATGGGTATCCGGTAATCGGTGGCTTCGCGGATCTCTTGGATCTTGAGCGAGAGGTCGTCAGGCCCCAGCCAGTCGGGATGACGAGCCGGTGAACGCTGGTCGATACCGGCGGGCAGCGAACGCATCTCGGCCACCTGCTCGGTGACCTTCTGGCCCATCAGGTGACCACCGAGGCCGACCTTGCAACCCTGGCCAATGAAGAACTCACAGGCGTCGGCGAGCATCAGGTGATGCGGGTTGAAGCCGTACCGACTCTGGATACACTGGTAATACCACTTGGTCGAGTAATCGCGCTCGGGCGGGATCATGCCGCCCTCGCCCGAGCACGTCGCCGTCCCCGCCATCGAGGCTCCTTTGGCCAGAGCCATCTTGGCCTCGAGCGACAGGGCTCCGAAGCTCATCCCCGTGATGTAGATGGGGATGTCGAGCTCGATGGGGTTCTTGGCGAAGCGCGCTCCGAGCACCGTCTTGGTCGAGCACTTCTCACGGTATCCCTCGATCACGAAACGGGTGAGGGTGCCGGGAAGGAACATCAGCTCGTCCCAGTGGGGGATCTTCTTGAACATCGAGAAGCCCCGCATCCGATACCGGCCCAGCTCGGATTTCACGTGGATGTCGTTGATGACCTCGGGCGTGAAGATGCGACTCGTCCCGAGGATGTTCTTGTTCGATGTCGAATCCTCGACGGCCATGTCAGCGTCCTTCCACAGTGGATCGGGGCGTCCGAGCGCGGTGCAGCGCGTGCCGGCTACAGCTACAAAACGAGCTTGCGTTCGCTGGGCTCGAGGTTGTCGTAGTTCCAGAGCTGGCGACCGCAGGTGAACTTCCGGAAAGCCGGCGGCGTCCCGAAGTCGTAGATGGCGAACTTGCGGTCGATCATCTCCTTGTCGGCCGGGGTGAACTCGGCTTCGACACAGTCGATCCCGAGCGACTTCACCGAACCGGCCACATAGATCGACCCGTCGTACATCGAGTCGCCGAGACCGGGCCCCACGTTGCCGCAGTAGATCTGTCGTCCTCGCTGCATCATGAACCCGATGTTCATGCCGCCGTTACCGCCCACGAGGATGGTCCCGCCCTTCTGGTCGATCCCGGTGCGGGCCCCGACGTCTCCCTTGACGACGAGGTCGCCGCCACGAAACGCCGCCCCGGTGAGCGAACCGGCGTTCTTGTCGATCACGACGACACCACTCATCATGTTCTCGCCGAACGACCATCCCACCCGCCCGGTGATATGGATCTCGGGGCCGTCGATGAGCCCGCATCCGAAGTACCCCAGGCTTCCCTCGAACGTGATCGTGCAACGAGTGAGGATCGCCACGCCGAGGGAGTGCTTGGCCCCGGGGTTGGTGATCGTCACGTCGTGCACGCCCTCCTCGTAGACGAGCCACCGCAGCTCACGGTTGATCTGACGCGTTGTCAACGGTCCGGCATCGAAGACGGCACGATCGCCGTCGATCTGCGACACCTTCGGTGTCTCGACGGTCGGTTCAGACAGACCCCGAGCGTCATAGGTGACACGCTGGCTCGAACCTTCGGCCATCAGCCCTCCCCGTTTCGACGGGACCGTTTCACCGTGACCACACCAGCACCTGACCCTCGTAGGGGTCATAGGTGTCGATCTCGTGATCGATGATGGCCCGGATCGCCATCTCCTCCGACGCCAACACCACGAGGTTCTCGGATTCGAACAGCACCAACGGCTTGGCTGCCATCTCGTCCTTGGCCACACCGAGCGAGTCGCTGGTGACCGCGACATAGGTGAAGACCCCGTCCAAATCGTCGAGGCTCTGCTTCATCGCGCTTTCGAGCGACGCGCCAGCGGCCATCTTCTCGGCGAGGTACACCGCGATGATCTCTGAGTCGCACTCGCTCTGGAAGCGGTGGCCCGAACGTTCGAGGCGGCGCTTCCAGTGGAAGTAGTTCGTGAGCTGACCGTTGTGCACCACGGCGACGTCGCTGAACGGATACGCCCAGTAGGGGTGGGCTCCGGAGATGTCGACATCGGACTCGGTGGCCATGCGCACGTGACCGATCGCGTGTGTGCCGCGAAAGCCGCCAAGGTGATACATACCAGCGACGGTCTCGGCGTCGCCGATGTCTTTGACGATCTCGAGCGACGTTCCGATCGAGAGCACCTCACAGCCCGGCACGTCCTCGAGGTAGTCGGCGAGCGCCTTGATGTCGCCCGTGTAGCGCACCCGGGCCCGGAAGGCGTACTCGGTGTCGCCCTCCATCCGCTCGACCGTGGCCCCGATCTTGCCCAGTCGCGCCTCGACCTCGTTCCGGTGCCGTTCGAGCCGCTCGCCGAACTCGAAGTCGCGCGCGTCGTTCGCATCGGCCAGCTTGAAGCGGATGACGATCCCCTCGGTCGGCGGCGCGTAGAGCGCATATCCCGTCGAGTCAGGCCCCCGATGCTTCATGGCCTGGAGCATCTGGACCATCTCCTGGCCGATGTCGGCCTCGCCATCGCGATGGATCACCCCGGCGATCCCGCACATACCAGTCCTCCCTCGACCGTCTCACCTTCGGCGTACTCCTGTGACGAACCCCGCCCACCGGCGACCCGTCAGGGCAGCACGTCGAGGTACTCCTTGATGTCCCACTCAGTGACAGTCGAGATGAAGCGTTCCCACTCGTCGCGCTTGTAGTGCATGAATACCGTGTACATGTCGCCGGGCAAAGCTTCCTTGACGACTTCGTCGCGTTCGAGCTCGTCGAGCGCCTCGCCGAAGGTGGCGGGAATCCGCTTGACCTGCTTACCGCCCTCGATGGCCTGGTAGATGTTGCGTTCCTCGGGCTCACCGGGATCGATGTTGTTGCGGATGCCGTCGCGCATGCACACGAGCATGCCGGCCATGCACAGGTACTGGTTCACGGCCGAGTCGACCGAGCGGTACTCGAAGCGTCCCGGGGCCGAGACCCGAATGGCCGTGGTGCGGTTCTGGAATCCCCAGTCGGCGAAGATCGGAGCCCAGAAGCCGGCGTCGGCGAAGCGGCGGTAGGAGTTCACTGTGGAAGCGCTGATGGCCGTCAATGCCCGCAAGTGGGCGAGGATTCCTCCGAGCGCGGGCATGCCCATCTTGCCGGGCATGCGGGGATTGCTCGTGTCGGGCATGAACGTGTTGGTTTCGCCCTGCCACAGCGAGAAGTTGTGGTGGCAGCCATTGGCCGAGACGCCCATGAACGGCTTGGGCATGAAGCACGGGAAGGCTCCCATCTCACGACCGACCTGCCGGCAGATCTGGCGGTAGGTGGTGAGGCGGTCGGCCGTGAGCTCGGCCCGGTCGAACTGGAAGTTCAGCTCGAGCTGGCCCGGCGCGTCCTCGTGGTCGCCCTGGATCATGTCGAGGCCCATCGCCTCGGCGTACTCCAACACCTTGTGGATGATGGGTTGGAGCTCGGAGAACTGGTCGATGTGATAGCAGTAGGGCTTGGTCATGCCCTCGACCGACGGGGTCCCGTCGGGATTGGTCTTGAGCCACATCATCTCGGGCTCACAGCCCACCCGCATGTGGTGCCCGGTCTCCTCCTCGAACGACCGGTGGATGCGCTTCAAGTTCCCCCGGCAGTCGGACGTGAGGAACGCGCCCGGGTCCACCTCTTCCTCCCGGCCCCGGAACAGCGTGCAGAACACCCGGGCCGTCTTGGTGTCCCACGGGAGCACGCAGAACGTCTCGGGCTCGGGCAGGCCGACGAGCTCACGGGCCTCGGGGCCGTAGCCGATGTAGTTGCCCTTCCGGTCGACGAACAGGTTGGCGGTGGCCCCATACACGAGCTGGAACCCGCTGCGGGCGGTGCGTTCCCAGTGCTTGGCCGGGATGCCCTTGCCCATCACCCGGCCCGTCACCGAGACGAACTGGTAGTAGATGTACTGCACGCCGGCGGCGTCGATCTGACGCCGTACCTCGGCGACCGCGGCGTCCCGTGCGTCCTGCCCCAGAAAGCGTTCGAGATCAGTGGTCACGATTCCCCCAGGTTGTCGTTGCCGTGTTTCCCCACATTCAACACCGTCTCGCCACAGTTGACAAACGCCTCGGTACCCGGCCCCGGAGGCCCTCCCCTCCCCAAATGTGCGCGGAAAAGCTCACCCCGTGAGCAATTCCGCGCACATTTCGGGAGGTCCAGGGGTGGCGGCGTCACGACAGGCCCACGATCTCGCCGTCGTCGTCGAAGTCGATGATCGCCGCCGCCGGCGCCGAGCCCAGCCCGGGCATCGTCCGCATGTCGCCGCAGATCGGGTAGACGAAGCCGGCGCCGACCGAGGCACGCACCTCGCGCACCGGCAGCGTCCAGCCCGTGGGGGCGCCCTTGAGCGTGGCATCCGACGAGATCGACAGGTGGGTCTTGGCGATGCAGACAGGCAGGTTCCCAAAGCCGTTGCGCTCGTAGGTGTCGAGCTGCTTGGCCGCCTGCGCCGAGTAACTCACGTCGGCGGCCCCATAGACCTTGGTGGCCACGATCTCGATCTTCTCGCGGAGGCTGGCCGAGTCGGGATACAGCGGAGCGAAGCTGGTCTTCTCGTCGGCCGCGGCGACCACGGCGTGGGCCAGATCAACCGCCCCAGCACCACCCTCGGAGAAATGGGTGCACACCGCGACGCGCGCCCCCATCGCCTCGGCGATCTCTCGGATGGCGTCGTGCTCGGACGGGTGATCGGTGGGGAAGGCGTTGATCGCCACGACAGGGGCGACGCCGTGGATCATCACGTTCTCGATCTGCTTGCGCAGGTTCGCCCCGCCCATGTGCACCTCATCGGGGTTCTCGGCCAGCAGCGCCTCAGGCAACGCCTTGCCGGCCACGATCCGGTGCCGTCCCGAATGGGCCTTGAGCGCCCGGACCGTCGCCACGAGCACAGCCGCGTGGGGCGTGAGGCCCGAGTAGCGGCACTTGATGTTGAAGAAGCGCTCGGCGCCCATGTCGGCGCCGAAGCCGGCCTCGGTGATGAGGTACTCACCCGTCTTGATGCCGACGAGGTCGCCGATGATCGACGAGTTCCCGTGCGCGATGTTGCCGAACGGTCCGGTGTGCACGATCACCGGGGTGTTCTCGAGCGTCTGCAACAGGTTGGGCTTGATCGCCTCGCGCAGCATCACGGCCATCGATCCGGCGCCGTGCAGCTGCTCGGCGGTGATCGGCTCACCCTGTTTCGTGTACCCCACAACGATGCGCCCCAGCCGGGCCCTGAGATCGGTGATCGAGCTCGCCAGGCCGAGGACGGCCATCACCTCCGACGCCGCGGTGATGTCGAAACCGCTCTGACGGACGACCCCGTCCTCCTTGGTGCCCATGCCGATGATGATGTTGCGCAGCGCCCGATCGTTGACGTCGAGCGCGCGTCGCCAGGTGATGTTGTGCAGGTCGAAGCCGAGCTCGTTGCCCTGGTGCAGATGGTTGTCGAGCATCGCAGCCAGCAAGTTGTGCGCTGCGGTCACGGCGTGGAAGTCGCCGGTGAGATGGAGGTTCAACAGCTCCATGGGCACGACCTGGCTGTACCCGCCGCCGGCCGCTCCGCCCTTGATCCCGAACGTCGGCCCCATCGACGGTTGGCGCAACGAGATCGTCGCCTGCCGACCGATGCGGGCCATGGCCTGGCCAAGACCCACGGTGGTCGTCGTCTTGCCCTCACCCAGTGGGGTCGGCGTGATCGCCGTGACGACCACGTACTTGGCATCGGGTCGCGACGAGAGCTCCTCGATGGCCTCCAGCTTGATCTTGGCCACGCTCTCGCCGTGGGCTTCGAGCAAATGCTCGCCGATACCCATGCTGTGCGCGATCTCGGGCAGCGGCTTGAGCGTCGCCTCGCGGGCAATTTGCAGATCGGTCGGAAATACCATCGTTTTCCCCCTGGGAACCGTCGTTCATCTCATCTGGCAGTGAAACCCGCGATGTCGATGCCGTGTTCGATACCGGCGTCGAGCACGGCATCGAACAACACCTGCCCCGACGACCGGTCGCAGTGCAACAGGTACGACCTCGTGCCGTCGGGCCGATCGTCGCGCACCACGTCGGTCACCAGCTTGGCCACCGAGGTGCGCAGCGCCGTGGCGTTGGGGGTGACCCGATCGTCGAGGTCGACGGCGCAGATCTTGGCCATGAGGCTCGGCGCCGCGGCCCCGGTGAGCCGTATGAGCGCCCGCCCGTGGGTGATGTCGACCATCGTCACGAAGTCGCCGGCCGGGTCGCCGGCCGGGTCGACTCCGGCCGCGACGGCGGCCTCCAGAGCCGCGCCGGTGCCGGGGGCCCCGATCAGCAGCCATTCTCCAGGCGACGACCCGACGACGAGCACGCCGTCGTCTCGCCGGGTAGCCCGTCCGAAAGCCACCCCCATCGCACCGGCGAAGGCTCCCGCCTCGGGCCCGTGGACGACGACCTTGGCCAGCGCGCTCTCGTCCGACAGCGTCAGCACGGCATCGCTCGTGCGCTGCGACACCTCCCAGCCGTCGACGACGGCAACGGGCGGTGCTTGGCTGATCGAGCTGCGGGCCACGGGCGGGGTGCCCGCGGCGTCGGCATCGGCGATCGTGCTCTCAGCCACGGAGTCGCTCCCCGTCGGGGTCGAACTGAGCCAGGTGCTCGGTGACCCGAACCTGGATACGGCGACGGTCGGGGAGCTGGCAGGTGATCAGCGTCCCCGGCTCGGTGAGGTGCGGGGCGACGAACCCGAGGCAGATCGCCCGTCCGAGGGTGGGCGACATCCGGCTGGACGTGATGCGGCCCACGATGTGCTTGGCCCCCTCGACGAGCTGGCTGGCCTCGGCCGGTACCTCACGCGGGTCGACGGGTTGCAGCCCCACGAGGCGCTGATATCCGCCAGACTCCTGCTGCCAACGCAGCTCGGGCTTGCCGGCGAAATCGTCCTTGTCGAGCTTCACCAGCCAGTCGAGGTCGGCACCGTAGGCCTGGGTCAGACCGTCGGTGTCCTGACCCACGATGAAATGGCCCTTCTCGAGGCGCATGATGCGTTGGGCCTCCACGCCGAAGGCCCCGACACCCAGATCGGCGCCGGCCGAGAAACAGGCCTCCCAGACGTGGAGCCCGTAAGCCGCCGGGACGTGCACCTCATACGAGAGCTCGCCGGTGAAACCGATACGCCACAAGAAGCAGCCGTCGACCCCGGCCATTCGCCCCTGGCGGACGTGCATGTAGGGGAACGCCTCGGGCGACAGGTCGACACCTTCGAGGATGCGCCCCAGCAGCTCGCGGCTCTTGGGACCGGCGATGTTCATCGACGCGTAGGCCGTCGTGACCGGCGTGACGTGCACCCGCCATTCGGGATGCTCGGTCTGGAGCCAGTTCTCGACCCATTCCCACACCGTGGCCGCGCCCGACGACGTGGTCGACATCAAGTAGTGCTCGTCGCCCAACCGGCCGGTGACCCCGTCGTCGAGCACCACACCGTCCTCGGCGCACATCACGCCGTACCGGACCGCGCCGAGCGGCAACTTCGACCACTTGTTGACGTACACCAGGTTGAGCAGCTTCGGGACGTCTGGTCCGCGCAGGTCGAGCTTGCCCAGCGGGGTCACGTCGATGAGACCCACGTTGCTGCGGACGTTGTTCACCTCGGCCGCGGGATCGCCGTAATGGTCGGGACGGATCCAGTCGCCAGCCACGAGGGGACGGGCGCCGCGGGCGACGTGCCAGCCGTGCATGGGAGACAGCCGCGTGTTCTCGAAACCCCGTCCGGCCAAGGCTCCCAAGGTGATCGGCACGTACGGCGGCCGCCAGACGGTGGTACCGGTCTCGGCAATCGTCTGATGGAGAGCCTCGCTCATGATCGCGACCGCGTTGACCGATTCGAGCTTGCCCTGCGACGGCCCCATGGTGACGGTCGTGAAGCGCTTCACGAGCTCAATCGAGTCGTAGCCCTCCTTGGCCGCAGCCAGGAGGTCCTTCGACGACACGTCCTCGCTCCAGTCGACGATCCCGTGCGTGGTGCTGCGGTACAGCTCGGGATGGGGCGCGCGCCCGAGGGCCGATATCGCCGGACGAGCATTCTCGCCCGCGGCCGCGGCCGCGGCACCGACCGCACGTCCGTGGGCGATCAGCTCGTCGAGCGTTCCGTCGCCGCACAGGCCTCCGGCGGCGACGACGTTGTCGGAACCTGCGCCGCCGGGGAAGAACCGGGCCGCTCCCGCGTCGTAGACCGGACGGTCACCGGCGAAGTTGAGCAACGACGTGGGGGCGGTCCAGCCGACGGCAGTGACGAGGAGGTCGCAGTCGACCTTGGTGCCGTCGCCCAGCTCGACTCGCCGCAGCACCCGTCCACCGTCGGCGCGCACGACGTTGCCGCCCGTACGGGCGTCGACGACCCGGGCCACGTCGACCCCGACGCGACGCAGATCGTCGGCTGCCGCGTCTCCATCGGCGTTGGCGCTGAGCACGACGGCCCTCGAACCGGGCTTGACCGCATGGAGGTTCACCAGGCGCCGCACCGCAGTCGAGAGCATGACGCCCGGGAGGTCGTTGCCCTCGAAGACATACGGGCGCTCGATGAGACCGGGTGCGACGACGAGCGTGCGAGCCCGCACCTTGCACAGCCGCTCGAAGACGCCGGGAAGGCCACGCTGAACCACGGCGACCCAGTTGTCGTCGTAGCGGCCGGTGACCACCGAGTTGGTCATCACCTCGACACCGGGCTCGGCGGCCACAGCGGCACGGAGCTCGACCATCGCGGCCCGTTCGGCGTCGGTGCCAAAACGGAGGTGGCCGCCGAGGTCGTGCTCCTCCTCCACGAGCAGAACGCGGGCTCCGGCCTGAGCGGCGGCGATCGCCGCGGCCATCCCGGCCGGACCGCCACCGGCCACACAGACCTCGACGTGGACGTACCGCTTGTCGAAGTGCCCGTGCGGGCTGTCGGCCTCGACGACGCCTCCCGCCGCGAAGCGGGCCAACACCTTCTCGTAGGCCGGCCACAATCGCTGGGGCTTGATGAACGTCTTGTAGTAGAAGCCGGCGCCGAGAAATCGGCCGACGAGCCGGTTGGCCGAGCGCACGTCGAACGCCAGCGACGGCCAGGCGTTCTCGGCCTGCACGTGAATCCCGGCACTGAGGCGCCGGTGCGCCGCCCGCACGTTGGGCTCGTCACCCACCTGGAGCGTGCAGTTGGGATCGTGGTACGTGGCCGACAGCAATCCACGGGGCCGGTGGTACTTGAGGCTGCGGGAGAACACCCGCACGCCGGCCGCCGCCAGCGCCGAGGCGATCGTGTCGCCATCGAAGCCCTCCACCGGCTGGCCGTTCCAGGTGAACGCCAAGACCCGGCTGCGATCGAGCACCTCAGCCGGCTGGGGGCCCAGCCGCATGGGCGCGGCGGCCGCGCTGCCGCTTGAAGCCTTGGTCGCGGTACGCGACGACACCTTCGCAGCGCTCATGACCCGCCACCCTCCAGGCGGAGCTGCGCCGCCGGCCGGCGTGTCTCGCGGATCTCGTTGGTGACGGTGTGGCGCTCGACCGCGAAGAACCGGCGACACCCGGCCCGGTGGTACCAGGTCTCGGTGGCCCAGTCGGCCGGGTTCGACTTCACGTAGAGGTAGCGCCGCCACTCCTCGGGCGTGGCCGCGTTGGGGTCGGGCCGGCCCTTCGACTCGCCGACATACCGGAACTCCGACGAGTTGCGCGGCCCGCACCACGGACACGACACCAGGATCACGTGACTCCCTCGCAGTCTCTCGACACTTGCTCGCGTCTCAGTGGCCGACGGCCGCTGCGCCCTTCTCGCCCACCAGCCGACCTTCGGCGAAGCGGGCCAGGTCGAACGAGGCGATGAGCTCGGGCGTGACACCGGTGGCGATGAGCTCAGCCATGGACTCACCCGCCACCGGGCCAGCCTTGAATCCGTAGGTGCCCCAGCCGACATCGGCCAGAAATCCCTCGACGGGCGTCACACCCATGATCGGCGAGAAATCGGGGGTGATGTCGCACAGGCCGGCCCATTGCCTGAGCACCCGCATCTTCGAGATCGAGGGCATGAGCTCGAGGATGTGACCGGCGAGCTCCTCGGTGAACTCGAGCGAGCCCCGGGTCGAGTACGACGCGTAGGGGTCGGTGCTGGCGCCGAAGACGAGCTCGCCCCGGTCGGTCTGCGACACGTAGACGTGCAGCGTGCCCGATACGACGACCGCGTTCAGGAAGACCTTGACCGGCTCGGTGACTGCGGCCTGCAGCGGGTGGGTGATGATCGGCATCTTCACGCCGGCCATGTCGGAGATCAGCGACGCCCATCCGGCAGTACAGTTGACGACGACCGGCGTCGCGATGCGACCGCGGCTGGTCTGAACGCCGGTGACCTTCCCGGCCTCGACGTCGATGCCCACCACCTCGGTCTCCTGGTGGATGTGCACGCCGCGGATGTCGGCGCCGCGGGCATACCCCCAGTTGACCGCGTCGTGGCGGATGATCCCTCCAGGCGGGTGATACAGGGCGCCGAGGATGGGATAGCGGGTGTTCTCGCTCGTGTCCATGTAGGGCACGAGCTCCTTGATCTCGTCGGGCCCGATGACCTCGGAGTCGACACCTTCGAGCTTGTTCACCTCGGCCCGCCAGCGCATCGTGCGCAGCGACGAGTCGTTGTGGGCCAAGGTGAGATGGCCGCGCTGCGAGTACATGACGTTGAAGTTGAGGTCGGCGGCGAGGTTCTCGTAGAGCTTCACCGACCGGTCGTAGAAGCGCACGCCCTCGGGGGTGAGGTAGTTGGCTCTCACGATCGCGGTGTTGCGCCCCGAACCGCCGCCGCCGAGATAGCCCTTGTCGAGCACGGCGACGTTGGTGACACCCCAGTTGGCCGCCAGGTAGTAGGCGGTGGCCAGCCCGTGCACTCCGGCACCGATGATGACGACGTCGTAGGACGGGCGCATCTCGTGCCGGCGCCACATGCGGGGCCAATCACGTCCCCGCAGTCCGTGGGTGAACAGGCTCAGGGCCGAATACTTGGCCGGGTAGCGGGCCTTCCCGCTGCTCCCGTTGGCTCTCACCGTGGGCTTGGGAGCGGGAGCGTTGGGAGCGGGAGCGTTGGGAGCGGGAGCGTTACCGGCGGGATGCCCCGTGCCCGATGGCTGGTCGGCCATGCGATCGATGCCTCCCTCAGCGGCCATCCCTGACCTGGCCAGCCTACCGACGACCCGCTACCTCGTCCACTCTGGAGAAACACTCGAACCCTCCCAGGAAACCCCCCTCGGCCTGAGACGATGTCGAGCGTCAGATCCTCCCCGGGATCCAGCTGGTGCCGGCCAGAGGCACCCCGGCCATGGCCGCGGCCTCGATCGTGAGGGCGACGAGGTCTTCGCGTTCGAGGTTGTGCACATCCGACTTCCCGCAGGCCCGGGCCAGGGTCGTGAGCTCCATCGTCATCGCGCGGAGGTAGTTGGCCATCCAGCGGGCCCCGACCTCGGGGTCGAGCCGCCGCTCGAGCTCGGGGTCCTGCGTGGTGATGCCGACCGGGCACCGACCGGTGTGGCAGTGGTGGCAGTAGCCGGGAGCAGCGCCGAGCGCCTCGTACTCACCGGTGACGTCGTGCCAGGCGCCGTCGCCGGGCGAGAACCACTCCGAGCGGTTGCAACCCAGCCCGATGAGCGACGCGACACCGATCGACACCGCCGTGGCGCCCAGGGCGATGGCCTTGGCCACGTCGGCACCCGAGCGGATCCCACCCGAGACGATGAGCTGAACCTCGTGCTGCTTGCCGATGTCGCGCAAGGCCTCCGCGGCGATGCGCACCGCGGGCAGCGTGGGGATGCCCGCGTGCTCGATGAAGACGTCCTGCGTCGCGCCCGTCCCGCCCTGGAGGCCGTCGACCACGACGACGTCGGCGCCCGCCGCGACCGCCAGCTTCACGTCGTGCTCGGTACGGGTCGCCCCCACCTTCACGTAGATCGGCTTCTCCCAGTTGGTCGCCTCGCGCAGCTCCTCGATCTTGATGCACAGGTCGTCGGGACCCACCCAGTCGGGATGCCTCGAGGCCGAGCGCTGGTCGATTCCCGCCGGCAAGGTGCGCATGGCGGCGACGCGCTCGCTCACCTTCTGGCCCAGCAGCATCCCTCCGCCGCCGGGCTTGGCCCCCTGGCCGATCACGACCTCGATGGCGTCGGCTCGGTGCAGGTCGGCCGGGTTGAAGCCGTAGCGCGACGGGAGGCACTGGTAGACGAGCTGCTTCGAGGCGCGGCGCTCCTCGGGGGTCATGCCGCCGTCGCCAGTGGTGGTGGAGGTGCCGACCATCGTCGCGGCGCGTCCCAGGGCCTCCTTGGCATTGGCCGACAGCGAGCCGAACGACATGCCCGCGATGGTGATCGGGATGTCGAGCACGATGGGCTTCGATGCGAAACGCGACCCCAGCACGGTGCGGGTCTCGCACTTCTCCCGATAGCCCTCGAGCGGGTAGCGCGAGGCCGAGGCCGAGATGAAGACGAGATCGTCGAACGTGGGCAGCACCCGCTTGGCGCCCCAACCCCTGATCTCGTAGCGCCCCTCCTCGGCCATGGTGTGGATCTGGTCGATCACCTGCGGCGAGAACGTGTGGCTGGCTCGCAACGGGATGCGGCGGCGATGGGACGGTGTCTCAGACACCAGCGGGTCCTCTCAGAACTCCGGGTTGGGCGTGGGGTTGGGCGTGGGGTTGGGCGTGGGGTTGGATCAGTAGTGGTGGGCCTTGAGGGCGTCGAAGTTGTAGAGCTCCTTGGCCGAGACCACCTTGGTGAGGTTCTCAGGCTCGACGTGGTCGAAACCGGCGAGGGCGACGAGCGCACGGGCGAACTCCACATCGGCCCCGGTGAGTTCGCTCACGCGGGCGTCGCTGCCCAGCGAGCGGACCTTCCCGGCCACGTAGACCACGGCCTCGTACAGGGAGTCGCCGAGCGCCTCCCCGGCATCGCCACCCACGAGCAGCACGCCGGCTTGGGCCATGAAGGCGCTCATGTGGCCCACGTCGCCGGCCACCGCGATCGTCCCGCCCTTGAGCGAGATGGCAGCCCTGCTCGACGCGCTGCCCTCGATCACGATGTGGCCGCCGTGGGCGGTGGCTCCGGCGCACTCGCTGGCGTTGCCGTGGACCCTGACCGTCCCGCGCATGAGGTTCTCGCCCACCGACCATCCGACGAAACCGTTGACCGTGACGTCGGGACCGTCGCACAGACCGCCGATGTAGTAGCCGGCGTTGCCGTCGATCGTGATGTCGAGGTGGTGCATGAGCCCCACGGCGAGGTTGTGCCGCCCCTTGGGGTTGGTGATCGTGACCCGGGAACCCTCGGGGAGCGCCCGGAGCGCCACGTTGATCTCGCGGGTGCTCAGCACGGCACAGTCGAGGACGGTCGACGCCGCGGAGCTCGACTGCGAGACGGTCTGATCGGCAACGCTCATGCCGCCTCCCGAATCGACCGACCGCCGCCCCGGGTCCAGAGGTGGATCTCCTCGGGCATGGGTTCGAAGACCTCGGCCGCCTCGACACCGGGCAGCTCGGCCAGGGCCCGGTACTCCGACGCCATGGCGATGTACTGCGGCGTGACGGCGATGGCTGCGGGCTTGCAGGCGAAGGCGTCGCGCACCACGGCGAATTGATCGCGGGTCGAGACGAGCAGCGTGTAGAACCCGTCCATCACCTTCATGAGAGCCCGCAGCGCGTCGCCCAGATCGGCGCCCCGGGCCATCTCGAAGGCGAGCAGCCGGGCGGCCACCTCGGTGTCGTTGTCGGTCACGAAGCTCACGCCCTGCTGCTCGAGGTCGCGTCGTACCGAATAGTGGTTCGAGAAGCTGCCGTTGTGCACCACGCAGAGGTCGAGCGCGGGCGAGAACGGGTGCGAGTGGTCGATGGTGACATCCGACTCCGTGGCCATGCGGGTGTGGCCGACACCCTGGTAGCCCGAGCGGGCGGGCACCCCGTAGCGATCGCAGATGTCACGCGGTGCGCCCACGTCCTTGAAGACCTCGAGCGCGTGGCCCGCAGAGACCACGCGTACCAGTGGCGCCAGGGCCTCCAGCCTCGGCCAGATCGCCCCGTCACCCACCAGCACGGCGTTCCCGCCCACCGGCCGAAGCTCGGCACCGAGCTCGGCGGCGAGCTCCACCCAGTCGAACGCCGGGTCGTCGGCCCGCAGGGAGTATTTCACCCGCTCGGAGCCCGGGAGGCCGTCGACGCCGAGCGGGCCGTCGGCCGGGCCGGGGATCGGGTCACCGAGGTCGTCGACGTAGATGGCCACGCCGGCCGAATCGGGGCCCCGCTCGGTCATGGCCTCGAGCATCGTGCTCACGAGCGCGCCGAGCCGCGGTTCGAGATCAGGCTCGAGGAGGTGCAGTCCGACGATTCCACACATGCTGGGTCTCCCGTCGCCCGGGCGCGAGCGTGATTGCTCATGGTATACAGCTGTTCACTGTGAGGAAATCTGGATCCGTCCCAGTGGACTCGGTGGACGGCCCGGGAAACAACGTCGAGGAGGCGGAAACCATGTCCGATGGCCGCGAAGAGCTCGAAGCCCGCGCGAAGGAAGACGACATCGAGTTCTTCTTCGCCATGTTCGTCGACATGCACGGCAAGCCCTGCGCCAAGCTGGTCCCGTCGTCAGCGATGGACGTGCTGATGGGCGGTGCCGGCTTCGCGGGCTTCGCAGCCGGCCCGATGGGCCAATCGCCGGCTGATCCCGATCTGATCGCGGTCCCCGACCCCCGGTCTTACACCAAGGTGCCATGGCAGGATGGGCTCGCCGTCGTGCACTGCGACGTCGCCGTCGACGGTGAGCTGTGGCCCTACAGTCCGAGGGTGATCCTCCAGCGCCAGCTGGAGCGGCTCGAGGCCGGACTGACGTTCAACGTGGGCGTGGAGGCCGAGTACTTCCTCGTGCGCCGGCGCGATGGTGGCGGCATCGAGCTGGCCGATCCGCTCGACACCGCGGCGGCGCCGTGTTACGACGCCAAGGGCCTGAGCCGGATGTACGACCACCTCACCACGGTGTCGCGCTACATGAACCAGCTCGGCTGGACCAACTACGCCAACGACCACGAAGACGCCAACGGCCAGTTCGAGCAGAACTTCAAGTACGCCGACGCGCTCACCACCGCCGACCGCCTGATCTTCTTCCGCTACATGGTCCACACCCTGGCGCACCGGGCCGGCATGGCCGCGACGTTCATGCCCAAGCCCTTCGCCAACCTCACCGGGAACGGGCTGCACATGCACTCGTCGCTCTGGAGCGACGGTGACAACATGTTCGATGCGGGTGCTCATGACGATCCCACCGGGCTGGGCCTGTCGAGCCTCGGTACCCAGTTCATGGCCGGGGTCATCGACCACGCTCGCGCGTTGGTGGCCGTCACCTGCCCCATCGTCAACTCCTACAAGCGGATGGGCGTCGGTGCCCCCAACTCCGGGGCCACCTGGGCGCCCGCCTATGCCACCTACGGCGGCAACAACCGGACCCAGATGATCAGGGTGCCCGAGGGTGGTCGTTTCGAGTTCCGCGGCGCCGACGGCGCGGCGAACCCCTATCTGGCCATGACCGCGCTGTTGGCGGCCGGGCTCGACGGTGTCGAGCGCAAGCTCGACCCCGGCCCGCCCAACCGCGACAACCTGTACACGCTTCCCGCCGCCGAGATCGCCGCCAGAGGCATCACGTCGATGCCCCCGACCCTGTTGCACGCCGTCGACCATCTGGCCACCGACAATGTGCTGAGAGCGGCGCTCGGCCGCACTCCCCACGGCGACTACATCGACTACTACGTCCAGACCAAGCGCGACGAGTTCGCCGCCTACCACTCCGTCGTCAGCGCCTGGGAAGTCGACCGATACCTGACGCTGTTCTAGGTGGGGGGAAGGGGACCTTCCCCCCTTCCGGATCCCCCCATGGTGCTCGCTGCGCTCGCGGGCGGCGCCACCGGGCACAGCGCGGCGATCGCGGAAACGTTGCGCCCCACCGGCTCAGGGGTCGACGGTCTCCACGCGGATCGACGTGTTGCGGAGGCGGCGGGCGACGTCGCGCGAGAGATCGCCTTCGACGACGGCGCGGACTCGACCCGTCGGCGGGGGGCGTTCCATGACCACCACGGTCGCACCGCGGGCTTGCGCGACCCGGGCGATGAGGCGACCGGGCTTGCGGGTCGAGGCCACCTGGCCGTCGACCGCGAGACCCTTGCGCCGCAGGGTAGTGAGGGCCGCATCAACCCAGCCGTGACGTTCGGCCAGCTCGGCCTTGGTGGGCATGAGACCCGGGTTGGGGAGGCCGAACGACGTCCCGTAGATCCGGGCGATGGTGAGCACGGCCACGGGCTCGGTGCCGGCGAGGGCGGCCGCCTTGGCGACCGCCCCCTTGCCGAACTCCTGTCGACCGTCCGAGGCCAGCACCACGTGGCACGGACTCGTCGGCTGCTCGTCCCACCGCTTCTTGCTGCGGCGGAGGAGCTGCACCTACGACGCCCCGCCCGGTGTCCCGACCGGCGCCGGTGCCTTGTCGAGCTTGGCGCTGGGCTGGTTGGGGTTGTAGGCCTTCGAGCCGACGCGCTTGTCTTCCTGAGTCCGCCACCAGTAGAGCGGGAAGTAGAGGGCGAGCAGGCCCAAACCGAGCCAGAACAGGTACTGCTTGGATGTGTCGGCGAGAACGAACTCGGGTGACTTCCAGCCTCCGTAGATCCAGGTGAAGAGGAAGAACACCCCGACCACCAGGGCCAGTGGGCTCATCCAGGCCGGCATCTTCAGCTCCCGGGCCGGATCGGCGGCCCCCCGGCTGCGGTAGACGAAGTAGCCGACGAGCGACAGGGCCACGGCGAAGAGATACCCCATGTTCGAGAAGATGTAGATCTCGAGCGGGGTGCCCGAGAACAACAGCACGACCGAGCAGGCCAGGTTGAAGATCATGGCCGAGCTGGGCGAGCCGTGGCGGTTGGCTTTGCCGAACCAGCGGGGCAGGATGCCGTCGTGGGCATTCTGGTACAAGCCCCGCCCGCAACCCATGATGGCGTTCAACACCGAGAGCATCAGGGCGATGATCAGGGTCAGGCCCACCAACCACTCCCAGAACTTCGAGTCGCCGAAGAGCTTGGTCGTGTAATCGGTGAACACCACCCGGGCGTCGATGCTGGCGAGGTCGGCGCCGACGCCGAGCACGGCGATGACCATGATCGGCAGGGCGACGTACACGAAGAACCCGAAGAGACCTTCGGCGGTCATGGCGATCTTGGCGTCGCGGGCCGGTTCACGGCACTCGCCCACATAGCACGCAGCCGCTTCCATGGCCAGCACCGACCAGGTGAAGATGAAGATCCACCCGATGATGAGGGCGAACGAGCCGTCGACCCCGTCGGGGAGGTTGAAGCCCGAGAGCCGGCCGAAGTCGGTGTCACCGGGCTGGAACAGCGGCAAGACGATGAGCAGCAGCAGCGGGACGATCGAGGCCACGCCGAGGACGGTGGCGAACCCGGCGCCGAGCCTGATCCCGAGCCAGCAGGGAACGAACAACCCGACCATGATGATCGCCGAGAGAATCAACTGCGTCGACGTGACAGGAAGCCCGAACGTCGTGCCGAAGGGATCGAAGGTACGCCCCGCCGGAATGTTGAACAGCTCCTGGATGTAGAACGCCGCCAAGATGGAGTTGATCGGGGCCACGGTGAACCAGCCCAGCCAGTAGCCCCACGTCGACAGTCCACCGAGATGCTTGGCCGTCGTCTCACCCAACGGCTTGAAGGTCTCGAAGGTGTACGCCGGCAGCCCCCCGGTGCGATCGGGCATGGCCGCGGCCAGCTCGGCCAGGCAGAAGCACAGCAACACTCCGGCGGCAGTCACCCCCACGAAGAGCAGGATCGACGCGGCGCCGAGCGACGCCACCGCGAAGCCCACCAGCGCGATCACCAGCAGCGTGCCCGAGAGCCCGATGACGAAGGCGCCCCACCAGTTCGTGTCCTTGGCCAAGGCGCCAGATGGGCCTTCGCCCTCCAGCGCGGCACCGAAAACCGACGTTTGATCCGACATGTCAATCCCCCCTCGGGTCGACGGCCCCTCCAGCGCGTCGACGCGCAGTGTGACGCGCAGCACGTTTCCACGCAAGAGACGATGTTTCCTGTGCCGAAACAACCGCGCCGCGTCGCAGGTAGCATCGGCCCGTGTCCCCGAGCCGACCGCTTCGCGCCGAGCCCGGGCCCAGCCTCGACAGCGGGTCCGCGTCCGCCCGCGCCGAGATCTCGGCAACGGCCGCCAAGGACAGCATCGCCGATCCGCTGAACGCCGTGATCGCCCAGCGGGTCAGGCAATACCGCCAACAGCTCGGGTACACGGTCGCCCAACTCGCCGAGTCGAGCGGCATCTCCAAGGGCATGCTGTCCAAGATCGAGAACGGCCAGGCCTCTCCGAGCCTGTCGACGCTGGCCCGGGTGGCGGCCGCGCTGAGCGTGCCCGTCACCGCCTTGTTCCGCGGTCTCGAGGAAGAGCACGACGCGCTGTACGTCCCGGCCGGGCAGGGCCTCGAGATCGTGCGCGACGGCACACGGGTGGGGCACCGCTACCGGCTCCTCGGCAGCATGCGCGGCGACCACAAGCGCCTGGAACCCTTGTTGGTGACCCTCACCGACGACTCCGAGGTCTTCCCGCTGTTCCAGCATCCCGGCACCGAGTTCATCTACATGCTCGACGGGGCCATGGTGTATGGCTATGGGTCGTCGCGCTACTCGTTGCGCGACGGCGACGCGCTCGAGTTTGCCGGCGAGGTCCCCCACGGGCCGGTCGAGCTGCAACGCACACCCATCCGCTTCCTGTCGATCATCGCCTACGGCACCCCACCCTCGCTCACCACCAACTGAGGTCCGATGGCCACCGACACCAACACCGACACCGACCCCAGCGCCACCCCCGGACCGGGCGCCGTCGTCGTGGGGACGGGCTTCGGCGTCATCACCCACCTTCGGGCGATGCGGGCCGCCGGCTACGACGTCAAAGCGCTCGTGGGTCGCGATCCGGCCAAGACCAGCATGCGAGCGGCGCGTTTCGAGGTTCCGCTCGGCACGACCTCCCTGGCCGAGGCGCTCGCTGTTCCCGGCGTCGACGTGGTCGCGGTCACGACCCCACCGCGCACCCATGCGGCCCTTGTGCTCGAGGCCATCGCAGCCGGCAAGCACGTGATGTGCGAGAAGCCGTTTGCTGCCGATCTCACCGAGGCGCGAACGATGGTGTCGGCTGCCGAGTCCGCCGGCGTCGTCAACGTCCTCGGCACCGAGTTCCGCTTCTCGACCGGGCAGGCGCACCTGAGCCGCTTCGTGCGCAGCGGGGCGATCGGCGATCCCCGCTCGGCCATGTTCGTGTTGCAGCTCCCCACGCTCGTCGATCCGACTGCGGTGATACCCGCCTGGTGGGAGGACGCCGGCCAGGGCGGTGGTTGGCTCGGGGCCTACGGGTCACACGTCGTCGACCAGATCCGTTCGACCATGGGCGAGATCACCGCGGTGAGCGCGTCGCTGCACACGCTGGCGCCCCGACCGGCGATGACGGCCGACGACACCTTCACCGTTCATTTCGAGATTGCCAACGGCGCCACCGGCCTGATGCACTCGTCGTGCACCCAGCGTCACGTCGTGGCGACGACCACGATCACCGGTACCGGGGGCTCGGCCTGGCTGCAGGGCGACGATCTCTTCTGCGACAACGGTTCCAGCGGGGGCCCGCGCCAGGTTCCCACACCCGGCGATCTCGTCAATCCCCCGCCCGACCCGCCGCCGGGCGATCTGCTCGTGACCACCTACGACATGTGGCACTCGACCGGCATCGACCTGGCGCCGTTCACCCGCATCTATCGCCTCGTGGCCGACCGCATCGCCGAGCGCATGGCCGACCGCACCGCCGGCCGCACCGCCGGCCGGATCGCGGCTGAAGATCCTGGCGATCCCGTCGCCGCAACCTTCCGAGACGGCGCAGCCGCACAGGCCGTCCTCGACGCCATCCGCCGCTCGGCGACGGAGCATGCCCGGGTGGTGGTGGAGCCCGTCACAGGCTGACGGCGGCTACTCCGGGCAGCAGGTCGTGGGGGGTGCGCCGACGACAGTGTTGGCGAGCTGCTCGGCGTCGCCGGTCTTCACGTACCACTCCCAGCGGGCTCCGTCGGGGCCCTCGACCCAGGTCTCGGTCTTGGTGGCGTAGCAACAGACCGTGTCGTCGATGCCGGTGGTGCCCAGGCCCGATGCGGCCAGACGGGTCTCGGCGGCTACGACCTCATCGGCCGTCTCGGTCTCGACGCCGAGGTGGTTGATCGAGCCGGGAGCGCCGCCGTCCTCGAAGAGGACGAGCTTGAGCGGCGGGTCGGCGATGGCGAAGTTGGCATATCCGGGCCGGACCTTGGCCGGGCCCGTACCGAACATCCGGGTGTAGAAGTCGACGGCCTCGCCGAGGTCGGAGACGTTGAGTGCGAGCTGGAGACGCATGATGGACGGGCTCCTCGGGTTCAGGGGTAGGTCGGGGCTCGGGGGTGGGGCCGGGGCCGGGGCCGGGTCGCCGACCAAGTCATTTCGATGCCTGTCGATATGATAGACACACACTTCGATAAGTGTCAATATGAATCTCATGGTCACCGACCCGTGTTGCCCCCCGCTCCTGAGAGCCCCGCTCGACGAGGAACAGGCCGTCGAGCTGGCGGCCGTCCTCAAGGCGCTCGCCGATCCCGCTCGGTTGCGCCTGGTGAGCATCATCGCCGCGGCCCCCGATGGCGAGGTGTGCGCGTGCGATCTCGCGGCACCGCTGGGTCGCTCACAGCCGACCGTCAGCCACCACCTCTCGCAGCTCGTGAGGGCCGGCATCCTCCGCCGGGAGCAACGCGGCAAGTGGGCCTGGTTCAGCTTCGCCCCGGAGCGCATGTCGGCGCTGCGCGACGCGCTCAACCCGGTGGCACTGTAACGCCATGGGTTCCGGGCCGCGGCTGCCGACGCCACCGGCAGTACCCGTCCCGGCAGTGCCCGTCCCGCCGGCACCCGTCCCGCCGGCGCCCGTGTCGTACGGCCGCCGGTTCAGCGACCTCGCCCGTGAGCGACCCCGCGAGATCGCCGTGGTCTTCGCCGGGTCTGACGGGCGCGACGCCCCCGTCACCTGGACCGAGCTCGACCACCGTGCCGTCCAGACGGCGCAGTTCCTCATGGCACAGGGCGTCGGCCTCGGTGATCTCGTGGTGGTCGGCCTCGGGAGCTCGCCCGAGCACGCGGCGACCACCATCGGCGCGTGGAAGCTCGGAGCGTGCGTGCTGCCCGTGCGTCACGATCTCCCGCCCTGGGAGCGCGACCGGCTGCTCGCCGTCGCCGATCCCCGGATCGTCGTGGCCGACTGGTCCGGGGCCGACGTCACTCGTCGCGATGTCGCCGCGACCGATGGCGAGCCGTCGCCCGGGGCACCGCTGCCCGACGTGGTCGCACCCCGGGCCCAGGCCATCGCTTCGAGCGGCTCGACGGGCCGTCCCAAGCTGATCATGAGCCCCACCCCCGGCCAGATCGTCGTCGACCCGTCGACCTCGATGCTGGCCCGGTACGGCCTCGCGCCCACAGGTCAACGCCACCTGATCCCGGCGCCGCTCTATCACACCAACGGTTTCGCGTGCTATCGCCTGTTGCTCGGGGGCGAGCCGATCGTGCTCATGGAGGCCTTCGACGCGGCGCGTGCCATCGATCTCATCGAGCGGCACCGCATCTCCGCCATGATCGCCGTGCCCACCATGCTCATGCGGATGGCCCGCCTCCCCGACATCGCCGGGCGCGACCTGTCGAGCATCGAGTCGCTCATCCAAGGCGGTGCGTCGATGCCGCCGTGGCTGGCCCGGTTCTGGATCGAGCGCATCGGACCCGAGCGGTACTGGAGCTCGTACGGATCGACCGAGGGCGTGGGCCTGGCGTCGTGCCGGGGCGACGAATGGCTGGCCCATCCGGGCACCGTCGGCCGGGGCACCGACACCGAGATCAGGATCCTCGACACCGGCACCGGCGCCGATCCCGACAGCGCCCGTCGCCTGCTGCCCGGAGAGATCGGCGAGATCTTCCTGCGCTCGACGGCCGCCTTCGTGGCCGCTGGTGCGACGGCGTTCGAATACGTGAACGCGCCACCGCCCCCACGGACCGAGGACGGGTTCACCAGCATCGGCGACCTCGGCTGGCTCGACGACGACGAGTATCTCTACATCGCCGACCGGCGCGTCGACATGATCATCACCGGCGGGGTCAACGTGTTCCCGGCCGAGGTGGAGGCCGCGCTCACCGAGCATCCCGATGTCGCCGACGCCGTGGTCATCGGTCTGCCCGATCCCGAGTGGGGCCACCGGGTCCATGCCATCGTCGTCACCGACATCGGCGCATCGGACCTGGCCCTGCACTGCCGCGAACGTCTCTCGGGCGCCAAGGTCCCCAAGTCGTTCGAGATCGTCGACGGGCTCCCCCGCAGCGCTGCCGGCAAGATCAACCGGTCGGCGCTCGTCGCCGAACGTGAGGTCGCCGACCCGGGCTGAGCGACGAGCGACGACCCGTCGTTCAGTGGACGGGGGGCCCGATATCCGGGGGGAACGCACGGCGGTCGCCGGACGAGGCGCCGTCGCCCGTCGCCAGCGCGGCGCTCTCGAGGCGGCGGGCACGCATGACCCGGTGGGGGCCCGAAGCCGTGGAGCCCGTTGGCGATCGGTGCCGGCTGCGGTCGGGGATGCGACTCGCCGATGCGACAGCGAACCCGTCGAGGATCCGGCGCAGTCCCGTCTCGAGCAGATCGGTGGTCGAGCTCCCGGTCGAGGAGGTGGCTGCCGCGACGAGCCCGTTGCTGCGCACGGCGCTCAACGCCGGATGCCCACCCTGAGCCAGGCTGTCGGCAGCGGTTCGCGAGCCCGGATCAGCCGTCGTGACCTCGAGCACGACAGGGCGCCCGAGCACCCATCCGCTGTGGTGGAAGTGCACCGTGGCCACGAGCGCCGCGGCCTCCTGGGGAGGGAATCCGGCCCCGAGCACCACCGTGGTGATGTGCTCGTGGACGGGTCGCAGCACCCGGGCCGTGCGGCTCACGGCGAAGACGCGGGCCGCGACGCCGGGGTAGCGGGCCAGCGTGCGGTCCATCCCGAGAACGATGGCCACGATCCGGTCGTCCCAGGCGAGGCCGGCGCTGAGGTCAAGATCGAGGTCGACGCTGTCTCCGAGGTGCTCGCACACCCGGTCGGCGAGCTCGTCGTCTCCCTCGACATGGTGACGGACCGTCGGGCCGGCGACGCCGAGAGCCTCGGCCACCGCTCGAACCGTCAGACCGTCGATGCCGTCACGTTCGGTCACGAACAGCGCGGCATCCATGACCTCGTCCCACGACACGACCTCGTCCCGTGACGGGCCGCCGTCCTCCGGTGGCGGCGCGGGTGCCGGACCGCCTCGTGGTCGTGTCGGCACGGGCCCTCCCCGACTCATCCGGGACCAGTGTCGGAGCTCGACCGGTCGACGATGCGGCAGCGTCTCACGACGATCCGTGCGCGGCGTCGAGTCGGGCCGGCCGAACCCGAGGGCCGGCCAGGCTCACGGGTGCCTCGCTGGCGACCTCCGCCGCCTCCGTCAGCACCTTCGAGAGCATCCCGAGGAGGGAGCGTCGTTGGGCCTCAGAGAGGGCTGACATGATTCGGCGCTCGATGCTCCTGATGCCGGGCAGGGCCTGATCGGCCGCGGCGCGTCCGGCGTCGGTGATCTCGACGAGGAGGCTGCGACGGTCGTCGGGGTTGGGGAGGCGTCGGATCCAGCCCCGGTCCTCCAGGATGTCGAGGGTCGAGGTCATGGTGGCCCCCGACACCAGGACCCGTTCGCTGATCTGCGACGGCGTCAGGAGCTCGCCCGCACCATCGATCACGGCGAGCGCCGTGATGACCGGCTGGGGCACGCCGAACGTCGCCTGGATACTGCGATCGAGCGCGCCAAGAAGGGCCTCGCCGGTACGCACGAGCGAGGCGTAGGCCTCCGTGCTCGTCGCGTTGCCCTCGGGGTACTCGGCCTCGAAGTCGGCGTCGACGCTGACGACGCCGAGCGCGGCCAGAGCGGGGCGGTCGCGACCGCCCCGCTTGGTGCGTCGAGCCGCACGTGTCGAGGGCTCAGGCGTCAATCAGGATCTCGATCCGGGGAGGTCCGGAGACGCCACCGCGCTCCATGGCGCTCTTCAGCTCGGGATCGCCGACGAGGGACTCGGCCTCGGCCACCGAGGCGAAGCGATGGATGACCACAACCTCGTTGGCGTCGCCGGCAAGCTGCAGGACCTCCGAGTCGGTCACGCCGTGGCGCAGCTGGAGTGACGAGACGGAGTCGTAGACCTGCCGCCAGGCGGCGTAGTCGTGGACCGGATGACGGACGATCAGGGTTGCGGTCATCGAGTTGCTCCTTGGGAAGGGTAGGCACCGGTTATCCGCAAGTCTACGAATAATATAGTTCCGTGTCAAGTAGATTGCTTCGGAAGTAAACTATTCCCACCACTACATCATGTGGCGGACGATCCCGCCGTCGACGGTGAAGCAGCTCCCGGTGATCCACGACGCCCGCTCCGAGCAGAGCAGCACCACGAGGCCGGCGACATCGCCCGGCTCGCCGATGCGCCCGGCCGGGATGGGCCGGCGCCGCAGCGACTCGGCCATCACCTCGTCGAACGTCTTGCCGGTCGCCTCGGCACTCGTGCGGGCCGCGTCGTCGATGGCCTCGCTGCGGATGAGCCCGGGCACGACGCAGTTCGTGAGCACGCCGTCCTTCGAGAACGCGTTGGCGAGCGTCTTCGAGTAGTTGATGAGCGCAGCCTTGGCCGCGCCATACGGACCGAAATAGGCGTCGGGCTCGCGGCCCACCCGTGAGGAGATGTTGACGATGCGGCCCCAGCGTCGCTCCCGCATGCCCGGTATCACTTCCTTGCTCAGCCGGACGGCGCTCATCAGGTTGAGGTCGTACGACGCCAGCCAGTCGTCGTCGGTCAGCTCGAGGATCGCCTTGGGCGAACCCTTGCCGGCGTTGTTGACGAGGACGTCGACGTGCCCGAAGGTGGTACGAGCGCCGTCGGCGATGGCGGCGACCCCCTCAGTCGTCGTCACGTCGGCGGCGACGGCCAGCGCTCTCCTCCCGAGCGCCCTGATCTCCTCGGCCACGGCTTCGAGAGGTTCCGCTCGTCGAGCGGCGATCACCACGTCGCAGCCCTCGGTCGCCAGTCCGAGCGCGATCTCCCGCCCGATCCCCTGGCTGCCCCCGGTGACCACCGCCACCCGCCCCGCCAACCCCAGCTCCACAGGTGAGTTTCTAGCCGCCGGCGCCACGTCCCGGCGTTCTTTGTGGCTCAGCCAGCGCCCAGCACCGGCGTGGCCACAAAGAACGAACTCAGTCGAGCGCGGGGCTCGATGGACGCCACCGTCTCGACGTGGCTGTCGCCCGAGTTCGCCCAGATCTTGGCCATGCGATCCTCTCGCGGTGCTGCAACAGCGCCGGGGCGGGTGGATGGCCTCGGTGATGGGGCCGATCCCCCGTATGGAGCATCCGACCCTGAGGGCAACTCCACGAACCCGTGATCTCAAGGCCCGATTGGGGGTCGGGAAGGGGGACTCCCCCGATCCCCCGTCGGCTCCGGCCTGGCATCGTCGAGCTCGACGGAACGAGCCGGGGGATTCGATGGGGCGCACAACCAGAACGTTCTTCGTGGTCATCACAGGAACGCTCGCCGTGGCCACGGCGACGTTCACCGTGGTCCGAGCCGCCCAGGACGAGCCGGCCCGCGAGCTGAGCGCTGCAGAGCTCGAGGAACCGGCTGCCGGGCCTGGCGTACAGGAGGCAGAGGCCGGAGCCACCACCTCGGCGACCAGCTCCGACGGGCCAGACACCAACGCCGCCAGCCCGGCTCCAACGCCTACGGCGAGCCCCACCACGACGCCCACGACGCTCTCGGCTGCCCCGGCTCCTCCCCCTCCGACGGTGCCTCCCCCGGCCTCGGCAGTGCTCGAGTCGACTGGGGCGCCCGCGCCGACGCCCGGGACGACGCCCGCATCGGCACCGGCGAGCCCGCTCGGGACCCCGAGCACCGTGGCCGTGTTGACGGAGGTCATGCCGGCCAGCGCCTACTCCGACACCCTGCCCGAAAGGCCCGCTGCGCTGGCGCCAGTGACCCCACCGCCCGCTACAACTCCGCCGCCCGTGTCGGCGCTTCCACCACCGTCCACCCCGGTCGCTCCTGCTCCTGCTCCTGCTCCCGCTCCCGCCCCCGCTCCCTTTCCCGGTCCCCAACCCCCGGCG
>VFJJ01000214.1 GCA_009886115.1 Actinomycetota bacterium | reverse complement strand
CTTGACGGGCCGGGAGCAGAACTGCACCGTCTGCGGCTTGGGCACCGGATCCGACCGGTCGACCATGACGCTCCAGGTTTGTCCGGGAAAAGGTGGTTCAACCCGTGCCCCGGTTGTGCCGATAGGCCATGTGGATGGCGTCAACGGTTTCGCTCAGGCGACCCGTCCCGTCCCGTGGGAGCCCCCGAGAACGGGAGATGCCGTGATCAACCTGGACGCACTCACCCGATCGGCTCGGGACCTCGAGCCTCTGCCCGTGAGCGTCAGTCGGTTGGCCGCGCTCGTCGCCAACGAGGGGACCGACGTCAAAGAGATGGCCCAGGTCATCTCGTACGACCAGGCGTTGACCATCAAGCTGCTCGAGACGGCGAACTCGGCGATGAACGCCGGCGTCGTCGAGACCGCGACCGCGCACGACGCCGTCGTGCGACTCGGAACCGGAACTGTCCTGTCACTGGCGTTGACGACCGCCGTCGCCAAGCTCATGCACCGACCCCTCCCCGAGTACGGCCTCTCGGAAGGTGATCTCTGGCGCCATGCCGTGGCCGCAGCACTCGCCGCCGAGCTGCTCCCCCAGTTCGCCAAGGTGCGGATACCCCCCGAGACGGTGACCGCCGCGCTGTTGCACGATGTCGGCAAGCTCGTGATGGCCCGATACCTCCAGCCCGACGTGCTCACCACCATCGGTCGGGCCGGGCGCGAGGGTGGGCTCAGCCAGCTCGCGGCCGAGACCGAGCTGCTCCGCGTCCATCACGGCGAGCTCGGCGGGCTGATGCTCCAGAGCTGGAAGTTGCCCGACTCGATCGTCCAGGGCGTCATCTATCACCACGATCCGCAGGTGGCCGACAACCTGATCGGCTACGCGGTGCACGTCTGCGATCTCGTGGCCAAGGCCATCGGCGCCGGGCTCGAGCACGAGAACCACGACGTCGAAGCCCACACCAGCGCGCTGCAGGCGTTGCAGCTCAAGCCGGCCGAACTGGGCCGGCTGTGCGAGGCCTCGGCCGAGCGGTTCTCGGACGTGCTGGCCCGCTACGGCGGCTGAGCGACGCCACCAAGCCGACGTCCCCGCACGTCGGCTACAGCAAGCGGGCGCGGGAACCGATGAGGTCCCCGACACGGCCACACCACGCACAAGGGGACATCATGCCGGTAAGCCAGACTGCCATCGACCTGCAGCGAATGGTTCGCACCTCGCCCGATCTCGAACCGCTGCCGATGAGCGTGACCCATCTGGCGGCGCTCGTGGCCAAAGAGGAGACCGAGATGCAGGAGATCGCCAAGGTGATCTCCTACGACCAGGTGCTCACGACCTCCCTCCTCCGGTCAGCCAACGCCGCGAACATGGCGGGCAAGACGCCGGTGACGACGGTCAAGGACGCGGTGATACGCGTCGGTACCGGCACGGTGCTCTCGGTGGCCCTCTCGGCCAGCGTCAGCCGGCGTCTCGGCCGGGCGCTCCCCCAGTACGGGCTCAACGAAGGCGACCTGTGGGCCCACTCCGTCGCGGCAGCGCTGGCCGTCGAAGAGCTCCCGAAGTTCACTCGGGTCCGAGTGCCGCCTGAGGCCGTCACCGCAGCGCTGCTCCACGACATCGGCAAGCTCGTCATCGCCCAGATCATGACCCCGAGCAGCATCACGATGATGGCGACCGTCAAGGACCAACTCGGCGCGACCCGGCTGGAGGCCGAGGCTCAGATCCTCGAGACCGACCATGCCCGAATCGGCGGCGAACTGGCGCTGGCGTGGAAGCTTCCGCAGACGATCGCTCGTGGTATCGCCTTCCACCACAAGCCCCCGCCGTCGAACAACACCATCCCGTGCGCCGTGCACATCGCCGACATGGTCTCGAAGGCGGTGGGGGCCGGCCTCGAGGACGACAACCGCAACCCGGAGACCCTGCAGTACTGCCTGGAGCAGCTCTCGCTCTCGGGCGAGGACTACTTCAGGCTCTGCGGCTCGGTCGCCGAGAAGTTCCACGAGGTCAAAGCCCGGTACGGCTGAGGCTCGACTCGAGCCTGCGGCCGAACCGGGTCGCACGGGCCGCCCGGTCGAGGTCATGATCCCTGCCGAGCCGGGAGGGATCACATGGAAGCCTCGACCGCAGGACGTGCAGGACCCGCAGGACCCGAGGGACGGGGGGAGGTCGACCCGCGGAACGAGGAGCGGGCGCGCGACAAGCCGCTCGTGCGCCTCGACATCATCGAGGGCGATCCCGTCGCCGAGATCGTGTTCGACCGGCCCGAGAAGCTGAACGCCTGGGCCTGGGCCCCCACCAACGAGTTGTGCGCCATCGCCGACGACCTCCGCTTCCGGTCCGACATCCGGGTCGTGATCCTGCGGGGCGAGGGACGGGCGTTCTGCGCCGGCGAGGACCTGAAGCCCGAGCGTCACGACGTCGCCGAACGTCACAGTGGCCGCTCGCCGGCCGAGAAGGTGCGCAACAGCTACGAGCGGGCCCGATATCTCTTCGAGCGCTGGCAGGTGCTCTCCGACCTGCCCCAACCGGTGATCGTGGCCATCCACGGCTATTGCCTCGGTGCGGGGATGGAGCTGGCGCTGCTCGGCGATCTGCGCATCGCGGCCGAGGGGACCGTGTTTGCGCTCCCCCAGGCAACCATCGGCGTACCCGTCGTCGGCGGCGCCGACATCCGGCTGGCGTTCGAGTGCAATCCCGGCGCGGCCAAGCTCCTCGCGTTCACCGGTCGGCGCTTCGGCCCCGAGCTGGCCGAGAAGATCGGCTTCGTCCAGCAGGTGGTCCCCCTCGACGAGCTGTTGCCCGCGGCCCGGGCCCTGGCTCGGGAGATCGCGGCCAACGCGCCGATCGCCGTCCAGTCGATCAAGCGGACGGTCAACGCGTTCGTGCGCCGGGGCTTCCAGGAAGCTGCCGTGTTCGAGGCGATGTCGTCGTCGATCGCCTTCGTGAGCGACGATCTCTACGAGGGTTTCGCCGCCGCTGCCGACAAGCGAAGCGCCCGGTTCGAAGGCACGTAGGCACCACGGGCCGGCCCGAACATCACCGACACTGCGGCGCTCGCATCGAAGCTCACCTGAGCGTGGTGGTGGGCACCGACGAGCACAGGGCAATGCCGGTCAGGCGATCGCCATTGCCGGGGTCGCGCATCTCGACCCGCGTGATGGTGGGGATCGTCCCATCGGCCGTGCCCACCCGCAGCACGACGGTGCTCGAGCGACCGGGGCCGACGCGGGTGGCCGAGAGGTAGCGGAGGTCGAGATCGACGACGGCCTGGGCGCTGCCCGTGGCCTCGGTGGCCGCCGTCTCCGCTCCGACCTCGCAGGCCACGCAGAACGCGCCGCCCTGGATGGTGCCCGCCGGGTTCAGCACGTCCTGGCGACGAGCGATCTCGACCACGCCCGGCTCGAGCACGACGATCCCGAGCCGTTCGGGCAGCGGCACGCTCAACATCGGGCGGCCGTGCATGATGTCGCCGAGCCGGTCCATGGCGGGGGGAAGGATGTCGCCGGGCCTCACCGATGCGAGGAACGTCCCGAGCACGACGGCGAACGCCGGGCCGGCAGCCCGGGTGCCCGTCGAGTCAGCCTCGTGCAGGAAGGTCTCGGTCACGACCGTGGTGGCGCCGGCCTTGCGCAGGTGTGGGTCGGTGACGATCACGCCGACCGGAGGCGGGGCCCATGCCTGATAGTGGAAGTCGACGGTCATCGAGAGCTTGGGCGCCGTCGCCACGGCGGCCATCCGCCCCGCCGTGACATCGGTGAGCGTCACCAGGACCGAGGGACGTACGACGTCGCTGCCGGGGAAGCACAACTCGGGGACCGTCATCATCGACCCGACGATGGCGTCACCGACGCGCGACGAACCGAAGCCACACGACATGAGGAAGTGATTGCTGCGGTCGAACACGACGTCGCCCATGGCCCTGGCCTTGGTGGGAGGAGTGCCGGGACGGTAACCGCCGGGGCATGATGGGCAGCGAACGAGCGGCGCAGCGTGGGTCGAGCATTCGACCCGCCGAGCCGCCGAGCCCACCGAGCCACCGAGCCCGATCGTCGACGGAGAGGCCCACCACGGCATGGAGAAGCTCGCACCGCCCCTGTGGGAGGCCGTCGGGGTCGATCCGGCGGCGATCGCGCTCGAGGACCCCCGCCGATCGCTCGCGTGGGCCGAGCTCGAGGTCCGAACGAACCAGGTCGGCCATGGGCTCGAGGCGATGGGCGTGGCGCCGGGATCGCACGTGATCGTGATGGCCCGCAACCGGCACGAGTGGGTCGAGGGCCTGATGGGCGCCATGCGGGCCGGGATGATCGTGACGCCCGTCAAGACGAGCTGGACGACCGACGAGGTCACCTACGTGATGCGCGACGCCGGCACGCGCGCCATCGTCACCGATGTCGATTCGGCTCGGGCCGCAGCGGCCGATCTCGGCCTGGCCGTCGTCGACCTCGACGCCGAATTCGAGGGCTGGCTGGCCGCCAACGACGACGGTCCGCTTCCGTACGAGCGCTACGGCTGGCGCATGTCGTACACGTCGGGGACGACCGGCCGACCCAAGGGGGTGCGGCGTTTCGTCGACGGCGCCAACCCCTGGACCGCCGGCTTCCTGGGGACCCGCTCGACAAACGAGGTCGTCCGCCTGCCCGAGCGTGGCGTGCACCTCAACGTCTCGGCGCTGTTCCACGGCGCACCGCTGGCGTTCTCGCTCTCGCTGATGGCCGCGGGGGTGACGTTCCGGATGCTCGACCGGTGGGACGCCGAGGTGGCCTTCCGGGAGGTCCAGCGGGGGGTCACGTCGACGATCATGGTGCCCACCATGTTCCGCCAGCTGCTCAACCTGCCGGCCGAGCTACGAGCAACGTGGAACGCCCCGGCGCTGGAGGCCATGCTGCACGGCGGCGAGCCCTGCCCACGTCCGCTCAAGCAGGCCATGATCGACTGGATGGGCCCGATCTTCGTCGAGTACTACGGCATGACCGAAGGCGGCATGTGCATCGCATCCACCGACGAGTGGCTGGCCCGGCCGGGAACCGTCGGCCGCTCGACTCGGGGGATGGGCTGCCTCATCCTCGACGAGGCCGGAGCCCCCGTCCCCAACGGCGAGCAGGGCACCATCTACTTCCAGCCGCCGGGCGGCCAGTTCTTCGAGTACGCCAACGAACCGGGCAAGACCGCCGCCGCGCACACACCCGACGGCTCGGCCTTCACCGTGGGCGACATCGGCTTTCTCGACGACGACGGATACCTCTACATCTCGGGGAGGACGGCCGACGTGATCGTCTCGTCGGGCGTGAACGTGTACCCGGCCGAGATCGAGAACGTGCTCGGCGATCTGGCCGAGGTGCGCGACGCGGGCTGCGCAGGCGGGCCCGACGAGCTGCGCGGAGAGATCCCCGTGGTGTTCGTGGTCGCTGCAGTCGGAGTGAGCGACCACGACGCGACGGCTGCGGTGCTCGCAACCTGCGAGGCAAAGCTGGCCGGCTATCAGCGACCCCGACGGGTGATCGTCAGCGAGGCTTTGCCTCGCGACCCCACCGGCAAGCTCTTGCGCCACGTGCTGCGAGCCGAGCTGTGGGCCGGACGGGAGTCGAACTTCGCCGCGCCAGCCGCCCAGATCGCGGCGGGCCCGCCAGCAACGACGGGGTAGCCGGTCGTGCCGGTTCGATGTGGTCAGCGGTCGAAGAGCTCCACGACGTCGACGGCCAAGCCGGCCATCATCGGCGTGCTCAACGCGCCGTCGGCCCACTCCAGCTCGATGTCGAATTTCGGGACCTCGGGGCTCGATCGTCGGTAGCCGAGCACCACGTTGGCCGCGGTGTCCACGAGCCACAGCTCGCCCGCGTCATGGCGTTCATAGTTGTCGCGCTTGCGGCCGATGTCGTAACGCCACGTTCCCGGCGAGCGGACCTCGACGACGAGATCGGGTGGGTCGTCGCGGTAGATGTCCTCGACGCCCGGCTGACGACCGTCACGAACCCACCACACATCGGGGCAGTAGAGGTTGGCCTGGTCGAGGCGGACGTTGCCGCCGAGGCCGGCCTCGCCCCGGCCCGGCGCCTCCTCGGTCCAGGCTGCGAAGCGCCGGTACAGCGTGCCGGCGATGCGATTGTGGCGGTACGACGGGTCCTGCACGACGAGCTTCCCCTCGACGAGCTCGGTGCGGCCGTCGGGCGGAAGGGCAAGGAGCTCGTCGGCGGTCATGAGCTGGTTGGTCATGGTCATGACCTCACGGTACCGAGGGGGTGTGACAGTCTCTGCGGCCAGTCTGCCAGATCCCGACCGAGGAGCCGTCCGCATGCGTTCACTCGTGGCCGACACGCCCGCCCTCCGCATCCACTATCTGCAGGAGGGGACGGGCTCTCCGGGCAAGCTCCCGATCGTGCTCGTGCACGGCTTCCCGCAGACCTCCCACGAATGGCGCCACCAGATCCCCGCGCTCGCCGCGGCGGGCCACGCCGTCTTCGCGCCCGACACCCGCGGCTTCGGCGGTACGGGTCGGCCCGGCGTGCGGGTCACCCGTCAGCTCCTCGTGCGCGACCTCATCGACTTCCTCGACGCGGCCGGTGTCGACCAGGCCCACCTCGTCGGCCACGACTGGGGCGGCATCATCGCCTCGGCCGCGGTGTTCGAGCGCCCCGAGCGCTTCGCGACCGTGGCCCTCATCGACACGCTCACCACGGTGTGGGCCCCGTGGGCCATCCACGGCTACTGGTTCAAATCGCGCGGCCGAGCCGAGGACTTCTTCGGCCGCCACGCCGGCGAGTGGATCCGCTCGGCCTTCGGAGGCGTGCCGGGCAGCTATGCCGGGCCTCCGGTGTCGCCGTGGGTGAACCCTCGAGCCGATGCCGCGTCCGTCGCCGCGAGTGCCCGTCCCGACGATCCCCGCAACCATTGGACCCCCGACGACGTCGCCCACTTCGAGGCCGCGTTCGCCGACCCGGCCGCGCACCAGCACGCCATCTCGTACTACCGCTACGGGTTGCCCTTGCACCGCATCATCGCCGATGCCGACGCGCCCGGCGGCGAGCGCTACGAGTTCCTCGACGAGACGACCGTCGCCGCCATGTGGGAGCACGAAGGTGGGCTGTGGGCCCATCCCGACGCGAACGAGTTCCTCACGTTCGCGCCCGAACACCGTCAGCGGATCTTCGAGCGGCCGGCGCTGTACGTCGGCAGCCCCTACCTCCTCCCCGAGGCCTGGCGCAGCGGATGGCAGTCGCACGAGCGACCGCCCACCAGCGACCTGTTCGCCGACAGCTTCCTGCGCCCGTTCCCCGACTTCCGGCTCCGTACCGTGACGTGCGGGCACTTCGTGCCCGAGGAGATGCCGGCGCACACCACCGAGTTGCTGCTCGACCTGGCGGCGGGCCGCCTCCACCGTTCCTGACGACGAGTGCAGCCCGACCCCGGGCGGCGCTCGCCCCAGAGGGCCGGCTACAGGCGCTCGACGATCATGGCCATGCCCTGACCGCCGCCGACGCACATCGTCTCGAGGCCGATCGTCCTGTCGAGCGTCTTCAGGTCGTTGAGCAGCGTGCACATGATGCGGGCACCGGTCATGCCGAAGGGATGCCCGAGGGCGATGGCGCCGCCGTGGGGGTTGAGCTGGTTGACGAAGTCGATCCCGAGCTCGTCGCACACCGGGATGGCCTGGGCGGCGAAGGCCTCGTTGAGCTCGACCACGTCGATGTCGCCGATGCTCATGCCCGCTTGGGCCAGCACCTTGCGGACGGCTTCGATGGGGCCGACGCCCATGATCTCGGGAGCCAGGCCCGACACCGCCGAGGCCACGATGCGAGCCAGCGGCTTGATCCCGAGCGCCGCGGCCCGGTCGGCCGACATCACGATCGTCGCCGCGGCGCCGTCGTTGAGCGGACAGGCGTTGCCTGCGGTGACCGTGCCGTCGGGCCGGAACGCCGGCTTGAGCCCGCTCAGGCCCTCGATCGTCGTGCCTGCCCGCGGGCAGTCGTCCTTGGCCACGACCGTGCCGTCGGCGAGCGTGTACGGGGTGATCTCATGCTCCCAGAAGCCGTTGGCCTGCGCGGCCTCGGCCCGGTTCTGCGACGCAACGGCGAGCTCGTCCTGGCGCTGGCGCGACACGCCGTACTTGTCGGCCACGTTCTCGGCGGTGAGGCCCATGGCGATGTAGGCGTCGTTGATGTAGTCACCGCGCTCGGTGTCGAGGAAGCGCTGGTTGCGATCCGACGGCTCGCCGGCCCGGTTGAGCGAGGTCGAGACCGACTCCATCCCCCCGGCCACGTACACGTCGCCCTCGCCGGCCTTGATGGCGTGGAAGGCCATGCGGATGGCCTGGAGCGACGACGCGCAGAATCGGGTGACGGTCGTGGCCGGCACGCTGTCGGGGAGCCCGGCGAGCAACGCCACCTGGCGTCCCACGTTGAAGCCCTGGGGGCCGAGCATGTTGGCGACACCCCAGATCACGTCGACCACCTCGGCATCGCCGATCTGCGGGACCTGGTTCATCGCGCTGCGAAGGATGAACCCGCCCATGTCGTCGGCGCGCTCCTGGGCGAAGGAGCCCTTGAAGGCCCGACCGATCGGGGTACGGGCTGCGGCGACGATCACGGCTTCGGGCATGGTGTTCCTCCGGGGGCGAGACAGGGGGACGGGGGACGGGCGATGGGGTGGAGCCGACCACCGAGCGGGTCGACGGTAGGGCCGGACGGCCGCTGCGAGCGTATCCCCGACCCCATGGGCGAGGATGAAGCCATGGATCTCCAGCTGCAGGACCTCACCATCCTCGTGACGGCCGGATACCGAGGGACGGGCGAAGGGGTGTGCCACGTCCTGGCCGCCGAGGGGGCCGAGGTCGTCGTGCACGGCAACGAGTCCGGCCAGGCCGAACGGGTCGTCGCCGACATCACGGCGCTCGGGCATCGGGCCCGTCCCGTCACGGGCGACATCCGCACCGACGCCGGAGCCGCCGTGGTCGCCGCCGCCACCGGGCCGGTCGAGGTGCTCGTCAACAACTACGGGGTCGCCGAGGGGGGCGCCTGGTTCGACGACGACATGGGCACCGACGCCTGGATCGACATGTACGAGAAGAACGTGCTGTCGGCCGTCCGCATGATCCGGCTCTGTGTCCCGGCCATGCGGGCCAAGGGGTTCGGGCGCGTGGTGCTGGTCTCGACCGTCGGCTCGGTGCGACCGGGCGCTCGTCTGCCGCACTACTACACGGCCAAGACCGGCCTGGTGGGCCTCACCGGCAGCCTGGCCCAGGAGCTCGCCGACACGGGCATCACCGTGAACTGCGTGAGCCCGGGAATCATCGCCACGGCCGAGATCGTCGAGCGGTTCCGGCGGCGGGCCGAGGCCCGGGGCGAGCCCACCGACGACGAGTCGATGCAGGCGTTCATGGTGAAGGAAGCCTCGTGGAAGATCCTCTCGGGTCGGGTGGGGACTCCCGCCGACGTGGGCCGCCTCATCGCCTTCGTGGCCTCACCGCACAACGGCTACGTGAACGGCACCAACCTGCGCATCGACGGCGGCCTGGCCTGAGTCCTCCGTTCTTTGTGTCTCACACCGCTCTGGGCGCGGTCGCAGACACAAAGAACGGGGTGGGTGATCTCTCCGGTGGCCGCTACACGATCACCGGCACGGTGATGGGGTACACCGCGGCGATGTCGATCACGAAGATCAACCCGTCTCCGGGCTGGCCCGTCGAGGCCGTCGCCTGGAACACCGCGGCCACGTCGATCACCTCCTCGTCCTCGACGAGCAGGTCGACGAGCAGCTTGTGCTTGACGCTCATGCCGAACGTGACGCCCCGGTACTCGCCGGAGTTGGCCGCCTCGCCCGAGCCGTGACCGCGCACGTCGTGGACCATGAAGCCGTGGAACCCGGACTCGGCCAGCGCGTGCTGCACTGCATCGAGCTTCTCGGGCCTGATGACCGCCTGCACCCGCTTCATGATCCCACCTCCGAACGCAGCTTGGCCGCTGCTCCACCGTTGCCACCGTTGCCACCGTTGCCGCCTCGGCTCCCACCGCCGACGCCGGCACCCACGAGCAGATCGTCGACAGGCAGGAACACCGTGCCCTGGGCCTCCAGGAAGTCGGGGTAGGCCATGGCGCCCATCTCGGGCAGGTCGAGACCGGAGATCTCGTCAGCCTCCACCGACCGGATCGGCACGATCTTGTTCGTCAGCTTGAAGAAGGTGTACGAGAGCCCGATACCCAGCACCATGATCACGCCACAGGCGATGGCCTGGGCGCCGAACTGGCCCCAGTCGCCGTAGAGCAGGCCCTTCACGTTGCCGTCGACGCCGTTCCATCCCCCGCCGTACTTGCCGTCGGCGAAGATGCCGACCGCCAGCACACCGAAGAGACCGTTGACGCCGTGCACGGCGATGGCGCCCACCGGGTCGTCGATCTTGAGCCGGTTCTCGACGAAGAGCACGGCGCCGATGACGAGCGCCCCGGCGATGATCCCGATCACCATCGCCGCCCAGGGAGGCACGAAGGCACACGGGGCGGTGATGGCCACGAGGCCGGCGAGCATGCCGTTGGCACACATCGACGGGTCGGGCTTGTTGAACTTCCACATCATGATGAACATCGCTGTGACCGCACCGAAGGCCCCGGCGATCGCCGTGTTGGTCACGACGGTCGTGAAGCGCAGGTCGGTGGCGGCGAACGTCGACGCCCCGTTGAAGCCGAACCATCCGAACAGCAGCACGAACACGCCCATGAAGGCCAGCGGCAGGTTGTGGCCGGGCATGGCCCGGGCCTTGCCGTCCTTGTCGAACTTGCCGATGCGGGGCCCGAGGATCAACGCACCCGACAGCGCTGCCATGCCGCCCATGGCGTGCACGACACCCGAGCCGGCGAAGTCGACGACGCCGTGACCCAGTCCGGCCGAGTTGCCGAGCTGGCTGAGCCAGCCGCCGCCCCAGACCCAGTTGCCATAGACGGGGTAGAAGATCGCTCCGCAGAACAGACCCCAGAGGATGAAGTTCTTGAAGTTCCACCGCTCGGCCATCGACCCGGTGGGGATGGTCGCCACCGTGTCCATGAACGCGACCTGGTAGAGGAAAAAGCCCATCACCGAGACGTCGTAGGCGTCGCCACTCAGGAAGAACCCGCTCTTGGCGATGATCCCGGCACTGGCGTTGCCGCCCAGCGTCACCAGGTCACCGAGCGGTTGCAGCCCGATGGCTCCGGCCCCGGTGGCTCCGAACATGAACGCGTAGCCCACGGCGAAGAAGGCCACGAAGCCCAGCCCGAAGATCATGAAGTTCGTCATGACGACGTGCGAGGCGTGCTTGGCGCGACAGAAGCCGGTCTCCACCATGGCGAAGCCCGCCTGCATGAAGATCACCAGGGCCGCCCCGATCACCAGCCACAACATGTTCAGGCTGATCTTGGTCTTCTCGGCGGTGGTCGCCGCAGCGTCGACCACGCCGATGCTCCCGTCCTCGAGCGTGCAGGTCTCCGCGTCCTCGGCGATCGCTCCGTCGGCGACGACGCACACCACACCCTTCGTTGCACCGTCGGCGTCACCCTCGGCCCAAGCGGTACCCGACATGAGGCCAACCAGCCCCAAGACGAGCACCACCATCATCAACAACCGCCGTCGTTTCATTCCCCTCACTCCATGTTGCCGGCGCTGGGGCCGGAAGATCCTTTACTCGGTCATGGTCTGGTGAGGTTGGGGCGAACGGGTCAATCCGGCGTGAACACACCGGGTCGAGATCATGACGGGAACCTGACCACGGCTCTCGCCCGGTCCGGGCACGGCCCCGGACCCGTGCTCCGGTCCGTGCTCCGGTCCGAACCGGTCCGAGGGGTCGATTTCGTCGCTCCAGCGTCGCGTTTCGTAGCATCCCGCCGGACCCGTCGCCGGCGGGTCACGCGCGCCCGAGGGCCTTCAGGCTCCGAAGGCGACGGCGCAGGAGTTTCATTTCACGGGGGAAGCCTGTGTTGTCAGCCATCCTGGCCGCCGAGGGCGGCTACCAGATCTTCGAGCTCGGTGATACCGAGTGGATCATCCTCTTCGCCTCGGCGTTCACAGCGCTGCTCGCGCTCGGGGTCGGCGTCTCGCTCATGAAGGGCGTGCTCGCCGCCGAAACTGGCACCCCCAAGATGATGGAGATCGCTGCCGCGATCCAAGAGGGCGCCATGGCCTACTTGAAGCGGCAGTTCAAGACCATCGCCGTCATCTTGATCCCGCTGGCGATCATCGTGTTCATCACGTCGGTCGAGATCGTCAAGCCCGAGGAAGCTGGCGACGGCGGCTCGGGAGCGCTCTCGTTCGCCGCATCCGGAACCTTCCGAACGCTGGCCTTCATCGCCGGCTGCTTCATGTCGGGCCTGACGGGCTTCATCGGGATGGGTTTGGCGGTCCGGGGCAATGTGCGGACGGCCGCCGCGGCCAAGACCGGCTCGCTGCCCGCAGCGCTGAAGGTGGCGTTCCGCACCGGCGGCGTGGCCGGGATGTTCACCGTGGGGCTGGGTCTGCTCGGCGCCACCATGATCATCATGATCTTCCAGAACTCGAGCTCGGCGATCCTCGTGGGCTTCGGCTTCGGCGGTTCGCTCCTCGCCCTGTTCCTGCGTGTCGGTGGCGGCATCTTCACCAAGGCCGCCGACGTGGGCGCCGACCTGGTGGGCAAGGTCGAGGCCGGCATCCCCGAGGACGACCCGCGCAACCCGGCCACCATCGCCGACAACGTGGGCGACAACGTCGGCGACTGTGCCGGCATGGCCGCCGACCTGTTCGAGTCGTACGAGGTCACACTCGTCGCCTCGATCATCCTCGGCGTGGCCGCCTTCAAGTCGGTCTACCCCGAAGACCCGAAGAAGTGGGCGCTGGGTCTGGTGTTCCCGGTCGCGGCCCGGGCCATCGGCGTGATCGCGTCGATCTTCGGCATCTACTCCGTCAAGGCCAAGGAGACCGACAAGTCGGCCCTGGCGCCCATCAACCGGGGCTTCCTGGTTGCCGGCATCCTCACCGTCATCGGGATCGGCGCGCTGTCGCTCGGCTACGTGGGCAACGAAGAAGGCACGCTGTCGAACGTGGGCTGGCGGGTCTTCGGCGCCGTGGTCATCGGCCTGGTGCTGGCCCAGGCGGTCAGCCGTCTCACCGAGTACTACACCTCGACCGAGACGGCCCCCGTGCGCGAGATCGCCGCGTCGACCAAGACCGGTCCGGCCACCACGGTGCTCTCGGGCATCGCCGGCGGCCTCGAGTCGTCGGTGTGGGCCGTGGTTGCCATCGCCCTGGCCCTCGGTGCCGCCATCGGCCTCGGCGGCGGCAACATCCAGTTCTCGCTCTACCTCGTGGCCCTGTGCGGTATGGGGATGCTCGCCACCACCGGTGTGGTCGTGGCTGAAGACACGTTCGGGCCGGTGTCCGACAACGCGGCGGGCATCGCCGAGATGTCGGGCGAGTTCCACGGCGAGCCCGAGCGCATCATGGTGAGCCTCGACGCCGTGGGCAACACCACCAAGGCCGTCACCAAGGGCTTCGCCATCGGGTCGGCCGTCATCGCGGCAGTCGCCCTGTTCGCCTCCTACATCGAGACGATCGGCTCCGAGCTCGACCTCAAGGTCACGAACCCGGACGGGAGCTTCAAGCTCGACGACCTCGGACGACAGATCGCCCTCGAGGGGTCGGACCTGTTCAAGCACCCGCTCACCCAGATCAACGTGGCCGAGCCCAAGACCTTCATCGGTCTGCTCATCGGCGGCTCGATCGCCTTCTTGTTCTCGGCCTTCGCCATCCGAGCGGTCAGCCGCACGGCGGCCGTGGTGGTGCAGGAAGTCCGCAACCAGTTCGCCGACGGCAAGATCATGAGCGGCGAGAAGAAGCCCGACTACGGCCCGGTCATCGACATCTGCACCCAGGCGTCGCTGAAGGAGCTGGCAACCCCGGCGCTGTTGGCGGTGCTCGCTCCGGTCATCATCGGCTTCGGCATCAATTACTTCGCCCTCGGTGCGTTCCTCGCCGCGGTCATCCTCACCGGCCAGCTGATGGCCAACTTCCTGTCGAACTCCGGTGGCGCGTGGGACAACGCCAAGAAGTTCATCGAGGAGGGCCACTACGGCGGCAAGGGCTCCGAGAGCCACAAGGCAGCCGTCATCGGTGACACCGTCGGCGATCCGTTCAAGGACACCGCCGGTCCGGCGCTCAACCCGCTCATCAAGGTCATGAACCTGGTGTCGCTGTTGATCCTGCCCGCCGTCATCAAGCTGCAGGACAACGACGGTGCCCGGTACGGCGTCGCCGCTGCGGCGCTCGTGGTGCTCATCGGCGCCATCGTCTACTCGAAGCGCCAGGGCGAGAACCCGATGAACGCCGACACCGGCTTCGTCGACGCTCACGCACCGGCCTGACCGTTCGGGGCGCTGCCCCGCACAACAGTCGTTTCACTCTCCGGGGCACCCAGTGCGGGTGCCCCGGGCGCGTTCGGGGCCGATGCACCAAATGCCGCCGAGGTGGGCGACAGATTGCGGGCGGTTTGGCCACGAAGTGCGAGCCAATCACTCAACGTGGTCGCCGACCGGCCGATACGACCTCCACACAGCCTGTAGTACGGCACATGGAGGTGCGCAGTGGGCAAGGGAACGATGATCGGAGTTCTCCTCGCGTTTGCAGGGGTCTTCGGCTGCATGATCTTGGAGGGTGGTGATCCGGCTGCGCTGATCGCGCCGCCAGCCCTCCTCCTGATCATCGTGGGGAGCTTCGGGACGGCCACGGCCGGCACGTCGCTCGATATCGCGCTCGACGCGCTGAAGACCATCGGCAAGCTCTTCGGCAACGTGGAGTACGACGCCGGTGAGGCGATCGGCAAGATCGGCGAGTACGCCGAGATGGCCCGCAAGGACGGCGCGCTGGCCCTCGAGACGAAGCTCAAGACCGAGGACAACGAGATGCTCCAGCGGGGCCTGCAGCTCGTCGTCGACGGTACGCCGCTCGAAGAGGCCAAGCTCGTGATGCTCATGGAGGCCAAGGCCCACAAGAACGTCTGGAAGAA
Source organism: Actinomycetota bacterium (assembly GCA_009886115.1). GTDB lineage: Bacteria > Actinomycetota > Acidimicrobiia > IMCC26256 > VFJJ01 > VFJJ01. The sequence continues at coordinate 9,186 of VFJJ01000214.1, read as the reverse complement.
GCGGGCCGACTTCTTCAACAAGCTGGGCGGCTACGCCCCGACCCTGGGCGTGCTCGGCACCGTGCTCGGTCTGATCAACGTGCTCGCGCAGCTCGGTGGCGACATCGCCGAGCTCGGCCACCTGATCGCCGCGGCGTTCATCGCCACGTTCTTCGGGGTGTTCTTCGCCAACGCCTTGTTCCTCCCGTTCGCCGCCAAGATCACCGCGATCATGGACGCCGAGTGGGAGTACAACATGCTCATCATCGAGGGCGTGTGCGGGATCGGCGCCGGCAAGAGCCCCCGCACCCTCTTGGAGCTCCTCGTGGCCTACGTGCCGCCGGGCGAGCGCGAGAACCTCCCGATCAAGAAGCGTGAAGCCGCCTGATCACCTGAGCGCCTGGTCGCTCGGCCGCCTGATCGCCTGCACCGCCGTCGGGGCTCACACGGGCCGAGTCCTGGCCTAATCCCGAGGGCGGATCGACCGACCAGAACAACCGAGGAATGCATCGTTCGCCGGCCTCAGGGTCGGCGAACGCGCGAGGGCACGCACGCGGTCCCGCGGACGCTGCGAACAGCGAGAGGAGGTGACGTTCATGTCGGGACACGGTGGTGGCGGAGGCGGGGGGAACCCTGCGCTCGAAGAGGACCCGCCCGAGCACGAGAACCACGAGCGCTACCTGCTCACGTACGCCGACATGATCACGCTGTTGCTGGCCCTGTTCATCGTGCTGTTCGCCATCGGCCAGACCGACCAGCAGAAGTTCAACGAGTTCCGGGCCGGGCTGGCCTCGGAGTTCGGCAATAGGGCCTTCGAGGGCGGCACGGGGCTGCTGACCGGCGGCCAGGCGCTCACGACGCCGGTGACGCCGTCGGAAGGGGCCTCGTCCGACATCCGGTCCCTGGTCGAGGAGGCGACGTCCGTCGAGGAGACCACCACGTCGACGGTGCCGGCGACGACCACGACCGTCGACACGGGCGCCGGGGCGGTTCCCGGCGACGCCGGCACCGGCGACACCACCACCACGGCCACGACCGTCGCTCCCGTCCAGGCCGGCGTGAACCCGCCCGGGACGGCTGAGGTCGGTGACGGCGACGGATTCGCCGGCTACGGCGGGCACCTCGACTCGTCCGAGACCGGCGCGTTGAAGGAGCAGATCGAGGGGGTGCTCGAAGGCGAGGGCTTCGAGATCCCTTCCGACTTCGTCGTCACCAACGACGTCAATCGGGGTCTGGTCATCAGCCTCAAGACCGACAGCGTCACCTTCGCCACCGGCTCGTCCCAGCTCACGCCGGACGGTCGGAGGGCCCTCGACGCTCTCGTACCCGCCCTGAACGCCGTCGACAACGAGATCACGATCGACGGTTTCACCGACAACGTCGGCGACGAGCTGAGCAACTACCGGCTCTCGGGTGACCGGGCCTACTCCGCCGTCGAGTACTTCCAACGCGCCCACGGTGTGGCGACGGACCGCCTCGCGTTCACGGGTTATGGCGAGAACGATCCCATCGTCACCAACGACAGCGAAGAGAACCGGCGGGCCAACCGCCGCGTCGAGATCGTGATCCGCATCGAACGGGGCCAGCTCGACACCACGACGACCGCGCCGGCAGCGGGTGGCGCGCCCACCACGGGCGCTCAGACCGGCGGGACCATCATCCCGGTCACGACCGACACCGGCCCCACCACCCAGGGAACGGCGCTGCCCACCCCGTCGACTCCGGCATCGACGAACGGAGCGTCGCCATCGTCGACGAGGTCGACACCGACAGCGTCGGCGGGATCGTCGGCGACGACCTCGACCACACGGTCGAGGTCGTCAGCGACAGGTCGGACCCCGGTGTCGGCCGTCCGAGGGTGCGTCACCGACACCTGCACCGAGAGCTGATCGCCCTCAGCTCACCGCGAGCACCGACACGGTGCCAGAGACCTCGTTGGCCGAGACGACGTAGAGGCGGCCCTGGCGCTCGAGGAACTTGATGCCCTCGGGGTTCGATCCGACCGGTTCGAGGTCGAGCACGGTGGGTAGGGCCGGGTTGCTCACGTCGATGAGCGCCACGGCGTTGGCCCGCTCGAGACCGACAGCGATGAGCTCGCGGCCCCGCGAGCGGGTGACGTCGAGCACCTCGGGCTCGGAACCGCCCCGGCTGCTGCGCGCGTCGGGGTATCGGCCGGCAGCGTTGGCGGCGTCGTCGAGCTGCGAGCCGGTGTCGGCAATCACCGCACCGGTCCGAGCGTCGAACACGCTGACCGTACGCCCGCCTCGCACGCCGGACCCGCCGGCGCTGTTGCGGGTGTCGCCCTCGTCAGCCGTCACGAAGTAAAGACCCGAACCCAGCACGCCGATCCCGTCGGGCTCGCGCAAGGCCGTGAAGCTCGTCGGGAGGTAGGCGCCGCCGACGATCTGGTCGGCGGGGTGGGTGGTCGTGCCGAGCCCGAAGAACCGGAGCTGACCGTTGCGGAGATCGAGGCGAGCGACCGCGTTGTTCTCCTGCATCGAGACGTAGGCGTAGAGCTCGTCCCGGTCGAAGGCCACCGACTCGGGCTCGAGGGTGGCCGGCGAGTTGTCGATCGTCAGCCGGGCGAGGTCGTCGGTCCGTCCGGTGCTGAACCCCGCCGTGCCGGTGAGTGTGGGTAACGAGATGGGCTTGACCTCGAGCACCAGCTCGTCGTCGTCGTCCGCCTCGTCGTCGGCATCGTCGTCGACCTCGAAGTCCTCGAGGTCGATCAACGTCAGCGACCCGGCTCCTCCGTTGGCGCCGACTGCGGTGCCTTCGGCCTCGTTGGCCACCACGGCGTACCGCCCCCCGGGGGAGATGGCGATCGAGTCGGGCTGGATGCCGAGCGGAGCCTGGGCGAGCAGCGCACCGTCCGACAGCCGATGGGCGTACACCGAACCGATCGCGCCAGCTCGGCCCGTGACGACGAGGAAGTAGTCGTCGTCGGGGTGGATCGCCACCGAGTTCGGGGTTCCGTTGGTCGTGTCGATCGGCACCCGCAGCAGCCGAGCAGGAGCCGTCGGGTTCGACAGGTCGATCACGTCGACGTTGCCAGCGATGTTCGTGAGCACGGCCAGCCCGTCCGAGCTGCGCACGCTGATGATCTCGGCGCCGTCGGCACCGAGACCGGTGTCGTAGGTGGCGACGAGCGCCAGGGTCGGCGGCGCGGGGGCGGCCCCGACCGCCGTCACGCTCGCCGCGGCGAGGCACCCGCAGCCGACGATGACCGACAAGGCGACATTGCGCGATCTCATGGATCTCCTCTGTCCGAATGGCGCTCCGGGCGCCACTCTACGGAGGGGTGACGTGCCTTCTTCCGGCGTTCAGTAGCTGATCGCTCGGTGTTCGCCTCGTGTTCGTTCGGTGTTCGTCCCGTGTTCGCTCGCAGGTCAGGCGATGACCGATCCGCACCAATCATCAGCCTTTGTCCACCAGGTGCCCACCATCGACAGCACCAGCCCGGGCGAAACCTTCGGAAGCGACGATCTCTCCGCTGCGTACGTGTCGACCGAACGTCGATCCACGGCCCGCTGAGGTCTCCCTCCCCCGGACCTGCTCGCTAGCCTCCCTGACGCCGTCGTCAGCTTCGAGGGGGAGTGCGCCGTGCCGCAGCCGCGTCAGGATCTCGTCGAGTTCTTCGCCCCCGATGGCGTCGCCATCGTGGGTCAGGTGAACCGCACCGCCACGCGGGCTCAGCTCGACGCGGCCTACTCCAGCCGGTACCGCACCCGCTGGTACCTGGTGAACCCCAAGGGTGGCGAGGTCGACGGGATTCGGGTGCACACGAGCCTGGCCGAGATACCCGACCCGGTGAGCATGGTCGTGATCTCGACGCCTCCGTCGACCGTCGCCTCGATCATCGACGAGGCGGGCGCGATCGGGGCCCGATACGCGCTGGTGTTCAGCTCGGGCTTCGCCGAGATCGGGCCGGAGGGCGCGGCGCACGAGCGGGCGGTCGCCGATGCCGGTCGGAGGACGGGCATCCGGATCTTCGGACCGAACACCAACACCAACGCCTTCGAGACGATCGAGCCCGAGGTGACCAAGCTGCGTGGAGGCCGCATCGGCGTGGTGACCCAGAGCGGCCACAACGGTCGCCCGGTCGTGCAGGGGGCGTATTACAACATCGGCTTCTCGCGTCAGATCCCGTGCGGCAACGAGGTCGACTACGACGTCACCGATTTCATGGAGTACTTCGCCCACGACGACCAGACCGCCGTCGTGGCCGGCTACATCGAGGGTTTCAAGGACCCCGACAAGCTCCGTCGTTCGCTGGAGGCCTGCAACAGCCAGCGCAAGCCCGTGGTGTTGTTGAAGATGGGCTCCACCGCAGCCGGATCGCGTATGGCCAGCTCGCACACCGGACACCTCACCGGCTCCGATCAGATCGTCGACGGCTTGTTCTCGCAGTACGGCGTGACTCGCGTGCGCGACATCGACGAGCTCATCGAGACCAGCGCCCTGTTCGCCAAGCTCCCGGCCGGCACCGGCCCCGGCGCTGCGCTCTACAGCATCTCCGGCGGCTCGGGAACGCTCATGGCCGAGATCTGCGAGGCGGCAGGCGTCGCGATCCCCCGTCTGACCGACGCCACGATCGAGCGGCTCTACGAGCTGATACCCCGTTATCTGACCGTTTCCAACCCTATCGACAACGGTGGGACGTTCATCACGTCGCAGCCGCCAGAGGTGCGGCAGAAGGCGATCACCATCGTCGCCGAGGATCCCAACATCGACGTGGTCGTGATCGGGATCACCGGGGCCATCGGCGGTATGACCGACAAGATGGCCGACGACCTCGTGGCACTGGCCGACACCTGTCCCAAGCCCATCGTCGTCACCTGGAACTCGCCCAAGACCTTCGGCGACGGGTTCGAGGAGATCGTCTCGACGGGGCTCCCCCTGTTCCGCAGCTTCCGAGGCTGCTTCTCGGCCTTGCGGGCGTTCAACGACTACGAGGCAGCCGCGGCCTCGGGCTTCCGGGCTCGGAAGGTCACCCGCTCCCGGCTGTCGGCCGCGGCCCGGAGCGCTCTGACGTCGACCGCGCCAGGCGAGGTGCTCGGAGCCGACGCTTCACGGGTGCTGCTCAGCGAGGCCGGCGTGCCCCTGGCCCGGGAGGCCGTCGTCACCTCGGCCGCGGCCGCGGCCCGGACTGCTGGGGAGTACGGGTTCCCAGTCGTGATGAAGATCGCCTCGGCCGACTTCCCCCACAAGAGCGACGCCGGCCTCGTGCGCCTGGGCATCGGCTCGGCTGGAGCCGTGCGGGCGGCGTACGCCGACCTCATCGCCCGAGCCGAGGCCGTCGACCCGTCCGCCCGCGTCGACGGAGTGCTGATGCAGGAGATGGTGACCGACGGCGTCGAGTGCATCATCGGCGTCACCCGCGACCCTGCGCTCGGCCCGGCCGTCATGGTCGGACTGGGCGGCATCTTCGCCGAGATCCTCAAGGACACCGCCGTGCGACCGATCCCCTTCGACCGTCGCGATGCCGAGGACATGGTGCGATCGCTCAAGGGCTTCCCACTCCTGAACGGCGCCCGAGGCCGCCCCAAAGCCGATGTGAAAGCTCTCGTCGACGCTGTGATGGCCGTCCAGCGCCTGGTGGTAGCGGCCGGTGACGACATCGCCGAGCTCGACCTCAACCCCATCCTCGTGCGCGTCCGCGGCGTCGTCGTCGTCGACTCCCTCGTGGTGCGCGGCGACGGCTGAGACGGAATCGGACGCTCAGCAGCCGATCACATGCGCCATGGCCGCGCAGACCTCGCCCCATCGATCGGCCGGGAGGGCGCCGATCGGGCTCAGCAGACGGTCGGTCTCGACAAGCTGCGTGTTGTCGAGGTTGGCCACCGACGGGCGCGAAAGACCGGTGTCCGGTCCGATCCACACCTCGCACGGGATGCCTCGAACCGTCGTGGTGACCGGAGCGACGAGCACCCGGGTGAGCTTCGGCGCTATCCACGAACGCGTGAGCACCAGGACCGGTCTGATCTTGGCGCCATCGAGGTCGGCCCACCACAGCTGACCGTGACCGAGCTCGATCATCTCCCGGTTGCGGCCTTCCGTTGCGCTCGCCGTTGCCGGGCCAGCGCCTGCACGGGTGGCGGGACATCGCCGTCGTAGGAGAACTCGTCATGAGGATCGGATGGCGCTGGGGGCATCGCCAGCCCCGGATCAGCCGCGTACGGGAACCGCTCGAGCGCCACGAGCTCCTGCGCCACGATCGCCTCACGCACGACCATGTCGAGCGCGCGGTCGAACAGGTCGCAATCGCGCAGCCCCAAGAGGAGGCGGGCCCGCTCGAGCCGCTCACCATCAACCGTGGTGGATATTCGCACACGAGTCATGCCATAGATTATGGCACGTGACCCGTGAGCGTCGCTGCTGCCATCGCACTACCAGCGGTAGTATTGAAGTATGAAAGTGAGCATCAGCCTTCCCGATGAGGACGTCGTATTCCTCGATGCCTACGCCAAGTCGCAAGGCATCGATTCACGTTCGGCGGTCGTCCACAAGGCCGTGCGCCTCCTCAGGGCCTCCGAGTTGGGAGCGGCCTACGAGCAAGCGTGGCAGGACTGGGATGATTCCGACGCGGCAGGGGCGTGGGACCGGGCCGCAGCGGACGGGGTGACCGATGCGCCGCGGTGAGATCCGCCTGGTCGACCTCGAACCAGTGCGCGGTGCCGAGGCCGACAAGCGACGCCCGGCCGTCATCGTCAGCAACGACGGCGCCAACAGCACGGCCGCCCGGCTCGGGCGAGGCGTTCTGACCGTGGTGCCGGTCACCTCGAACGTCAGCCGCGTGTACCCGTTCCAGGTGATGCTGGTCGCCTCGGGCACGGGACTGCAGACCGACTCAAAAGCCCAGGCCGAGCAGATCCGTTCCGTCGCCGTCGAACGGATCGGCCCTCTGGTCGGCCTCGTCCCCGGGGCCACCATGGCCGCACTCGACGAAGCCCTGCGCCTGCACCTCGCGCTGTAACGGCCGCCCCTGCCTACCGCTGATGGCAGCGGAGTCGCTAGCAAGACTCTGTTCATGGAATCGCTACCCCGGGTCGATGTCCGATTGGCGCTCCCAATTGCGGAGTTGATCGGCTGTCCAGCGATCGTCAGCAGGTGAGTGCAGGCGCCAAACCTGACCTCGTGGCGCTCTCTGCTCGACCCCACGGAAGCAGCACGACGGTTCAACCGTCGGCGAGGTGGAGCCAGTGGTCTTCGGCTGCGGTCAACGACTCGATGACGGTGTGGATCTCGCGGCCGAGGCGGGTCATGGCTTCGTGGTCGGCGCCGACCGACTCGAGGCGCGCTGCGAGCTGGTCGCGCTGCTTGGTGAGCTTGGCGATGCGGGTCTCGAGGTCGCGTAGCTCTCGACCGCCCGACGATGCTGACGGCTTGGCTGGATTGGCCGACTTGGCCGGCTTGGTGTTGGTGGCTGGGACGGCCTGGGGCGCGCTCACGGCGTTCGGCTTCGCGGCACCGGTCGCACCGCCGCGTGCTGCGGTCAGCTCGCGGTACGACGCCCAGTCGCCGGGATACTTGACCACCCGGCCGTCGGGCTCGACGCCGTAGAACGTGTCGCACAGGCGGTCGAGCACGAAGCGGTCGTGGCTGGCAACCAGCAGCGTCCCGGCGAAACCGTCGAGATGGTCTTCGAGCGCCGACAGCGTGTCGACGTCGAGGTCGTTGGTGGGCTCGTCGAGCACGAGCACGTTGGGAGCACCGATCAGCACCTGCAGCAGCGCCAGGCGCCGACGCTCCCCACCCGAGAGCAGCGCGATCGACGAGCCCTGCAACCGGTTGTCGAACCCGAAGCGCTCGCAGATCGTGGTGGCCGGGACGGTGGTTCCGTCGGCCAGCGGGACTGTACGGGCGATCTCGATGACGGCGTCGATGGCCCGCTTCGACACGGGTTCCACGGTGAGCTCCTGGTCGTAGAGCCCCCACTCCACCGTCGTGCCGATGCGGACGGTGCCCGCCGTGGGCGCCAGACGACCGGTGAGCACGTTGAGCAACGTGGTCTTGCCGGCACCGTTGGGGCCGACGACGCCGATGCGATCGCCGGGCCCGACGAGCATGTCGACATTGCGGAGCACCGTCCTGGCCGAGGAACCCGTCCCGTAGGTGACCGTCACGCCCATCAGCTCGACCACGTCGTTGCCGAGCCGGCGGCGTCCGGTCCCGAGCTGCAACGGGGCCTGCGCCTTGTCGGGGCTGTTGGCCATGAGGGCCTGGGCCTGGTCGACCCGGAATTTGGGCTTGGTGCTGCGGGCCTGGGCGCCGCGGCGGAGCCAGGCGATCTCCTTGCGGAGCAGGTTCTGGCGACGGGCCTCGGCGGCGTCGGTGGCCTGCGAACGGGCGGCCTTGGCCTCCAGCAGCGCGCTGTACGAGCCGTCGTGCCAGAAGGCGCCCGACCGGTCGAGCTCGAGCATCTCGGTCGTGATCCGTTCGAGGAGGTAGCGATCGTGGGTGACGAGCACCAGCCCGCCGGGTCGGCGCCGCAGGTGCTGCTCGAGCCATTCGACCGTGTCGGCGTCGAGGTGGTTGGTCGGCTCGTCGAGGATGAGCACGTCGCTCGGAGCGACGAGAGCCTTGGCCAGCGCCACCCGTCGCCGCTGGCCACCCGAGAGCTCACCGGCCGTGGTGGTGTCGGGGCTCGAGAATCCCAGACGGTCGAGCACCGCCCACACCTGATGCTCGGCCACCTCGTGATCGTCGGCCACGCTGGCCAGGGCCAGGACGGTGGCAGTGGGGTCGAACACCGGATTCTGCGGGAGGTAGCCGATGCGGGCGCCCGAAGCCCGCGTCACCCGGCCGGTGTCAGCGGGCTGCAACCCCGCGAGGACCTTCAGGAGCGTCGACTTGCCCGAGCCGTTGGCCCCCACGATGCCCAGCCGGTCAGTGGTCGCCAGCCCGAACGACAGGTCACGGAACAACACCCGTCCCTCGTAGCCCTTGGACAGGCCGGAGACGGTGATCACAGGAGCAGGAGCGGGAGCAGCCACGACTGCCAACCGTACGCGCCTGAGGCAGCCCGCCCGGGATCGCCGCCTTGCTCGGCGCCGGGGCGGCTGCGGTCGCCGCGGCGCCGCGGCGATGTCGTCGAGACGGCGGGAGCATCGAACCCATGAGCCTGACCGCACCCGAACCCGGTGACGCGGTCGTCTACCCCGACTCCGATGGGTTGCCGATGGCCGACAACGAGTGGCAGGAACG
>VFJJ01000144.1 GCA_009886115.1 Actinomycetota bacterium | reverse complement strand
GATCGTGATACGGTGCTCAGGACCACCTGTACCTGTACCTGTACCTGTACCTGCACCCGGTACCGACCGGGTCGACCGAGAGGGCCCCGATGACCGAGCTCACGTCCCGGCAGCGTCAGATCCTCGAGTTCATCGACGCCGAGGTCCGCCAGCGAGGCTTCCCACCCAGTGTGCGCGAGATCGGTCAGGCCGTCGGCCTCACCTCCACCTCCACGGTGCACGCACACCTCGCATCGCTGCAGGACAAGGGCTTTCTCCGCCGTGACCCCACCAAGCCCCGCGCCATCGAGGTGCACTACGAATCGGCGTCGGGGGCCCAGCTCGAGCGACGTCCGACCCGCCATGTCCCCCTCGTCGGCCACGTTGCGGCCGGCACCGGGGTGCTCGCCGCCGAGAACGTCGAGGAGGTCCTGCCGCTTCCCGAGGACTTCACGGGCGACGGCGATCTCTTCATGCTCAAGGTCCGGGGCGATTCCATGATCGACGCCGGCATCCTCGACGGCGACTACGTCGTGGTGCGCCACCAGCCGACGGCCCAGGCCGGCGACATCGTCGTGGCCGGAATCCCCGGGGAAGAGGCCACGGTCAAGACCTTCGGCCGTCGGGGCGCGTCGATCGTGCTCAAGCCGGCCAACGCCCGTCTCGACGACCTCGTGTACCCGGCCGAGGAGGTCACGATCTTCGGCAAGGTCGTCACGGTGCTGCGCCGCCTCTGAGCCCGCCTGGTGGTGATCGATCTCGTCATCGATCCGATCAGCGCCAGGCCCACACCGGCGATTCCAGGTCGGCGACCCTCGTCGTGGTGCCCGAGACGACGAGATCGCGAAACTGGTAGAGGACGGCCCCCGTGGGCGCGTGGATCACGCTGCCCAACAGCGGGAATTGGATCACCGGGCGGTCGCTCTCGGGAATGCGCACGAAACGTGGCACTCCGGGACGCGACAGCTCGGCGATCGCGACCAGGTGCGCCGCCGCCACCTCGGCGGGGTTGGGCTCGAGAACCACGGTCCCGGTGGCAGCCATCACAACCGGCGTGATCACGTACCCCGATCGGGTGGGAAGGTCGTCGAGGCGTCCGAGCACCGCAGCCGGTCCGAGATCCACGCCGAGCTCCTCGTGCAGCTCGCGCCGGGCGGCGTCCTCCGGGCTCTCGCCGTCGTCGAGCCGGCCACCGGGAAGCGCCCACTGCGCTGCGTGGCTCGAGAGCCTCGAGGCCCGCCGGGTGATGAGGAAATGGGGCCCGCCGGAGGCATCGGGGACGATGACCACCGCCACGGCGGCACGGCGCCCCGCCCCGTCGGCCGAGGTCCACGAGAAGCCCGCCACCCGCTCGCGGGCCTGGCTGACGAACCGGTCGTAGCTGCTCGGCAGCACCATCAGCGAGGCGACCGCAGGTACCGGTCGAGCAGGTCGCGGCAGCGCTCGATCGCACCCCCGTCGACCCATTCCCCGGCCGTGTGGGCGATCGCCGGATCGCCGGGACCGAAGTTCACCGCCGGGATCCCGTGAGCCGCGAAGCGGGCCACGTCGGTCCAGCCCAGCTTGGGCAGCACCTCCACCCCCGTATGGCGGATGAAGCCGGCCACGAGCGGATCACCGAGGTTCGGATGGGCGCCCCCGGACGCGGCCACGAGCTCGACCTCGGGCTTCGACGCCGAGGTCGTGTCACCCACGAGGAGCGCGATCGACTCCTCGACGGCGTGCTCGAGGGTCATCCGAGGCGCGTACCGGCGGTTGACCACGATCGAGCACCGGTCGGGCACCACGTTGTTGGCAATCCCGCCCTCGATGCGTACCACCTGCATCGCCTCGCGGTACTCGAGCCCGTCGATCTCGACCCGGGGGGTGCCGAAGGCCGACACCCGCTCGACGACCGGGACCATGGCGTGGATCGCGTTGTCACCCATCCAGGGACGGGCGCTGTGGGCCCGGGCCCCGTTCGTCGTGACTCGCAGATGGATCGTGCCCTGACAGCCCGCTTCGACGCGCCCATCGGTCGGTTCGAGCGCGACGGCGAAATCGCCGGCCGCGAGCTCGGGCCGATGGGTGAACAGCCGGCCCAACCCGTTGAACTCGTCGGCGACCTCCTCCCCCTCGTAGAACACGACCGTGAGGTCGAGCGCGAGGCCTTCGGAGTCGTGGCTGGCGGCTTCAGCGAGGGCCAGCATGGCCGCGAGCCCTCCCTTCATGTCGGCTGCGCCCAGGCCCCGCAGCGTGGACCCCACGATCTCGGCCCGTTCGTTGTCGTTGGCCGGGACGGTGTCGAGATGCCCCGCGAGCACGACGCGGCGCGAGCGCCCGAGCGTGGTGCGGGCGACGACGTTGTTCTCGAACCGCTCGACACTGAGCCGAGGAGCCCGCGCCCGGAGGCGGGCTTCGACGAGATCGGCGAGGAGGGCCTCGTGATGCGACACGGAGGGGACCTCGACCAGCGCGGCCGTGAGGGCGAGCAGGTCGTCGGACGGGAGCTCACAGACCGCGACGAGCGCTCGTGCGACGTGAGGCTCCAGCCCGGCCCCGGGACGAGACATCAGGTCGCGACCCCGTGGTCGCGAAGGATGTCGTTGAGCTGGGCCTTGTCGTGGCGTTCACCCTCGGTCAGGCGCTTGACGACGAGGACGCAGGGCATGCCGAACTCGCCGCCGGCGAAGGTGCGCGACCGGGTGGCCGAGACCGCGACGCACCAGTCGGGCACGATGCCGCGGCTCAGCTCGGCTCCGGTCTGGGCGTCGATCACCGGGATCGATCCGGTCAAGATGGCGCCGGCACCGAGCACGACGCCCTGTCCGACCCGGGCGCCTTCGGCCACGATGCACCGGGAACCGATCATCGTGTCGTCGCCCACGAAGACCGGGGCCGCCTGGGGTGGTTCGAGGACGCCGCCGATGCCGACCCCTCCCGAGAGATGCACCCGGGCGCCGATCTGGGCGCACGAGCCCACCGTGGCCCAGGTGTCGACCATCGTGCCCGCTCCGACCCGGGCGCCGATGTTGACGTAGGACGGCATCATCACGACGCCCGGTTCGAGATGCGCACCCCAGCGGGCCGACGCCCCCGGCACCACCCGGACCCGGGCGGCGGCGTAGTCGTGCTTGAGTGGCACCTTGTCGACGTACTCGAAGGGGCCGAGCTCGGTCGTCTCCATGTCGCGCAGCCGGAACATGAGCAGGATGGCCTGCTTGGCCCACTGGTGCACGATCACCTCGCCGTCGACCAGCTCGGCGACCCGCACTGCTCCCGAGTCGAGCAGGGCGATGGTCTCGTTCACGGCCTCGAGCGCCTGGCCCTTGGGCATGTGGGCTTCGATGTCGTCGCGGTGCTCCCACAGTGACGCGATCGTGGCGGCGAGCTGGGCATGGGCACTCACGGAGCCTCCGGTGGTTCGAGAAGGGCGAACGCGGCGCGAGCGGGACGGGCGATCAGCGCCGGAGCGTGGTCGTCATCCGCTCGAGGGCGAGGCTGAGTCGTTCGAGCGGTTGGACGAGTGCGACCCGGACATGGTGGGCCTGCCGCTCGCCGTAGAGATCGCCCGGGGCCACCAGGGTCCCGGTCTCGGCGAAACGAGCGGCCAGCTCCCACGCTCGGATGTGCTCATCGGCCACGCCCCGCACGGGGATCGCCGAGGTCTCGTCGCGGCTGCGGATCCAGAGGTAGAACGTGCCGGGACCACCGTCGTGCACCAGATCGCTCCGGTCGAGCCAGTCGATCCACAGCGCCCGGCGCTCGGCGTACCGGGCGAGTTGCTCGTCGACGTGGTCGTCGTCGGCCAGCGCCACCGCCGCCGCCGCCTGGATCGGACCCGGGATCATCAGCCCGGCGTGCTTGCGCACCTCGCCGAGATAGTGGATGAGCCCCTCATCACCGGCCATGAACCCGACACGCATCCCCGCCATGTTGGATCGCTTCGACAGGGAGTGCACCGCCAGCACCCCGTCGGTGCCCGCGTTCAGGGCGCTCGAGCGGGGCTGATCGGCGACGAACTCGGCGTAGCACTCGTCGGACGCCACGATGATGCCCCTGCGACGGGCCCAATCGACGGCCTTGGCGTACCACTCGTTGCTGGCCACCGAACCGGTCGGGTTCGACGGTTCGTTGATCCACAGCAGCAGGGCCCGTTCGGCGTCCTCGTCGGACACGCGGTCGAGATCGAGGTGCCATTCGGCATCGACGGGAACCGGCACCGAACGGCATCCGGCCAGGGTGGCCCCCATGGCGTAGGTGGGGTAGGCGACCTCGGGCGACAGCACCGTGTCGCGAGACCGGTCGCGCAGGCGCAGGTACTGCGGGAGCGAGGCCACCGCCTCCTTCGTACCGACACAGCTGGTGACCTGATCGGGCGCGACCTCGACACCGAGGCGGCGGAGCATCCAGCCGCAGGCCGCCTCACGAAGCCCGAGCGACCCGATCGACGGGGGGTACCCGATGCCCGCATCGGCCGACTGCGCCATGGCCCAGACCACGACCTCGGGCATCGGATCGCACGGCGTCCCGATCGAGCAATCGACGAGGCCACCACCCACGGAGGAGGCTCGGGCCTTCAGCACGTCGAGGCGGTCGTAGGGATACGGCGGGAGCACGAAGGGGTCGGCCATCGGGCGGGAGCCTACTGGTCGGGCTCGCCAACCGAGCGCTCCCGATCGCCGGCCGAGACGCTCGACGAGATCGAAGACGTCGGCCCTGGCCGACGCCGTACCGTGGTGGCGCCACCCGGAGACGCCGAGGTCGGACCACCCAGGCTCACCGGGGTTGCACCACGCGGAACTCGGCGAAGCGCTGCAGGCCAGCGTTCGAGAGGCGGACCCAGACCAGCGTGGCGCCCTCGTGATGGACCTGGCTGAGCACCTCGCCCTCACGGTGCAAGGCCGCCACGATGTCGCCCCGGTCGAACGGGATCGAGAGCTCCACCTCGGTCGTTCCGACGCGTAGCTGCTCGGCGATCGCGGCCACGAGCCCGTCGAGGCCCTCCCCCGTGAGCGCCGACAGGGCCACGGTCCCGGGATAGCGGCGGAGGAGCCGGGTCACGACGGCGTCGTCGGCCCGGTCGATCTTGTTCACGGCGATGAGGACCGGCAGCGTGTCGGCGCCGATCTCGCGCAGCACGGCTTGGACGGCCTCCATGTGGGCCTCGGGGTCGGCCGTCGAGCCGTCGAGGACGTGCACCAGCATGTCGGCCCCGGCCACCTGCTCGAGCGTCGATCGGAAGGCCTGCACCAGTTGGTGCGGGAGCCGATGCACGAAGCCCACCGTGTCGGTGAGGGCCACGGTCTCGCCGCCGGGGAGGCGCAACTGCCTGACGGTGGGATCGAGGGTCGAGAAGAGTCGGTCCTCCACGAGGACGTCGGCGGTGGTGAGCCGGTTGAGGACCGTCGACTTCCCGGCGTTCGTGTAGCCGACGAGCGCCACCTCGGCATGCTCGGAGCGGCGGCGTGCCTTGCGCTGGGTGGCCCGGGTGCCGCTCAGCTTGCGGAGATCGCCCTCGAGCTTGGAGATGCGGCGGAGGATGCGTCGGCGATCGACCTCGAGCTGGGTCTCTCCGGGACCCCGGGTCCCGATGCCACCGCCGAGGCGCGAGAGCTGCACACCCTTGCCCCGCAGGCGCGGCAACCGGTATCGCAGCTGGGCCAGCTCGACCTGCAGCATGCCTTCGCGACTCCGGGCGTGGAGGGCGAAGATGTCGAGGATCAGCGCGACCCGATCGACCACGTCGACCTTGAGCACCTTCTCGAGGTTGCGCTGCTGGGCCGGCGAGAGCTCGCCGTCGAACACCACGAGGTCGATGTCGAGCCCCTCGACGAGCTCGCGCAGCTCCTCGAGCTTGCCCGCGCCCAGGTACGTGGCCGGATCGGGGGCATCGCGACGCTGTGAGATCCGCTCGACGGGCTCGGCTCCCGCGGTATCGGTGAGCAGCATCAACTCGTCGAGACCACCCTCGAGGTCGACCCGGTCGTCGAGGGCGACGCCGACCACGATGGCGCGCTGACGGACGACCGCGAGATCGGTCTCGGACGCGGTGAGTCGACGGCCGGCACGTCCGGCGTGCCCGGCGCTCAACGCCGTCCCGTCCGGGCTCGTGTTCCGCTCGCAACCAGGTGCTCGGGGACCACGTCGACCTCGAAGACCGGAGCCACCGGGCCGCCGAGGACGATCGTCGCTTCGGCCATGGTCACCTCGAGAATGCCGCCGGGCACCTCGACGGCAACCTGGGGACCCACGAGGCCGCGCCGGTGGGCTGCGGCGACGGCGGCACACGCTCCCGTGCCGCACGAGAGGGTCGCCCCCGCCCCTCGCTCCCAGATCACCATGTGCAGCCGGTCGGCGCCGGTGGCCCGTACGAAATGGACGTTCGTTCGCCGGGGAAAGCGCGGATGGTGCTCGATCAGCGGTCCGTGGGCCACGAGGGCCACGGCGTCGGGATCGTCGACGAACACGACGAAATGGGGGTTGCCCATGTCGACCTCGTCGCCGACGTAGCACGCCGAGGGGGAACCTCCACCACCCTCGACAGCCACCTCGACGTCGGAGACGCCAAAGCGGGCCGGTCCCATGTCGAGGCGGGCCGCGACGGCGCGTCCAGCGTCGTCGCATTCGACGGTGACCGTTCGGGGGCCCGCGTCGGTGGCCAGCCGGAACCGGCGGCCGACGACGAGACCCTCGGCCACCGCGACGCTGGCCAGGGCTCTCACACCGTTGCCGCTCATCTCGGCCCGGCCCCCATCGGCATTGGTGAGGATCATGGCGAGTTCGCAGCCGTCGCGACCCGCCAGGATCCGGATCAGGCCGTCAGCGCCGATCCCCCGGTGCCGATCGCACAGGGAAACGGCGTCGAGGCGATCACCGAGCGTGTCGGCGAGGTCGACCACCACCAGAAAGTCGTTGCCGGTGGCGTGCAACTTGTGGAGGTGCACCGGTTCCATGGGGTTCCTGGGTCTGGGTGTCGGGGCGTCTGGGTGTCGGGGTGTCGGGGTGTCAGGGTGGCGGGGTGGCGGGGTG
>VFJJ01000170.1 GCA_009886115.1 Actinomycetota bacterium | reverse complement strand
CCACCACGCCCGACCTCCGCAGCGCCTTCCCCGCCGGGGCCGCTCGAGAGATGGGCTTCCACGACGTGCCGATGATCGGAGCCGTCGAAGCCGACGTTCCCGGTGCGCTGAACCGGGTCATCCGGATCCTCATGCACATCGAGAGCGGCCGTTCCCGCGACGCGATCCGCCACGTGTTCCTCGACGGGGCCCGTGCGCTGCGCCCCGATCTCGCCGACGGGGCCTAGCCCCGATGGCCACCGCGCTGGCGCGGGTCGCGATCGTCGGCACCGGGCTCATCGGAGGCTCCCTGGGCATGGCGCTGCGCGAGACCGGCCGCGTCGTGCACGGCATCGACCACCGTCCCGGCAGGCTCGACCGGGCTCAGGAACGCGGAGCGATCGACCGCGGCTTTCCGAGCGTCGCTGAGGGCGCCGCGGGCTGCGACCTCGTCGTCATCGCCGTTCCGGCGGCGCACATCCCTCCGGCGGCATGCGAGGCCCTCGACGCCGACGTGCGCATCGTCACCGATGTGGGTTCGGTGAAGCGTCCGGTGGTGACGGCCATCGATGCGTGGCGACCGGCCACGTCGCACCGCTTCATCGGCGGCCATCCCATGGCCGGCTCCGAGCAGGAGGGTGTCGAGGGCGCCGATCCGGCGATGTTCCTCGGGGCGACCTGGGTGCTCACCCCGACGGCGCGAACGAGCGCCGAGGACTACGCGGCACTCCGGTCGCTCATCGGCGAGATCGGGGCCGAGGTGGTCGCCGTCGAGCCCACGGCGCACGACGAGTTGGTCGCCGTGGTCAGTCACGTGCCCCATCTCGCTGCGGGCACGCTGATGCGCCTGGCAAGCGGTCGCGCGATCGAGCATGCGACACTGCTGCGACTGGCTGCCGGCGGCTTTCGCGACATGACCCGGATCGCCGCCGGCAACCCCGGGATCTGGCCCGACATCTGCGCATCGAACCGTGACGCCATCGTGGCCACCCTCGACGCGTACATCGAGGCACTGGGTGAGGTGCGCGACGTGGTCGCCCGTGGCGATCGGAACTCCTTGGCGCACATGCTCACCGAGGCCATGGTGGCCCGACGGGCCCTGCCCGCGTCAGCGGCTCACGCGGGCCCCATCGTCGAGCTCCGGGTGCCCATCGAGGACCGGCCGGGCCTGCTCGGCGAGGTCACCACCGTGGCGGGTGAGCTGGGTGTGAACATCCTCGACCTCGAGATCGCCCACTCGGTCGAAGGCGGGCCCGGCGTGCTGGTCCTGGTGGTGCCCGAGGTCGGCGCCGACAGCTTCGAAGCCGCGCTGGCCGAGCGCGGCTTCCGGATCGCTCGTCGGTCGGTCGAATGACGGGCGCGACGGGCGCGACGGGCGCGACGCGCGTGACGGCCGGGAGCGCGGAGACCGTGGTGTCGATCGAGGCACAAGGGAACCCAACGGAGGACGGTCGATGATCGCCGAGCAGGTCAGCGTTCATGGGCCCTGCCCGTTGCGAGGTCGTCTCCGGATGCCGGGCGACAAGTCGCTCTCGCATCGGGCCCTGTTGCTCGCCGGCGCCGCGCAGGGCACGAGTCGCATCCGGAACCTGGCCAATGGCGACGACGTGTACCGCAGCCGCTTGGCCATGGAATCATTGGGTGTCCGGGTGCGCGAGGCCGTCGGCGAGCTGCTGGTGAGCGGCTCGGGATGGGACGGCCTCCGTGAGCCCGACTCGGTGGTCGACATCGGCAACTCGGGGACCGGCATCCGCCTTCTCGCCGGTCTGGTCTCGGGACGACCGTTCCTCACGGTGCTCGTCGGTGATGCCTCGATCGCCCGTCGCCCCATGGGCCGCGTGGCCGAGCCGCTAAGGGCCATGGGTGCCCACATCGACGGCCGTGACAACGGAAACCTGACGCCCCTTGTGATTCGCGGTGGTGGCCTGCGTGGGCAACACCACCATCTGGCCGTGGCCAGCGCCCAGGTGAAGTCGGCGATCCTCCTGGCCGGGCTCCAGGCCGAGGGGACCACGCTGGTCACCGAGCCGGCGCAGAGTCGTGACCACACCGAGCGGATGCTTGCCGCGCTCGGGGTTCCCGTCGTCGTCGACGCCAAGCTCCGGTCGGTGCGGCTCGAGGCCGCGGCGCTGCCGGGCTTCGAGTTCACCGTGCCCGGCGATCCGTCCTCGGCTGCCTTCTGGGTCGTGGGGGCGTTGATCACACCGGGCTCCGAGCTCACCGTCGAGGGCGTGAGCCTCAACCCCGGGCGGATCGGTTTCGTCGACGTGCTCCGGCGCATGGGCGCCGCGATCGAGGTCGTACCCACGGGCACCGAGCTGGGCGAGCCCGTCGGCGACCTGCACGTGACCTCGGGACCCTTGCAGGCCACGGTGATGGAAGGCGACGAGATCCCGTCGATCATCGACGAGATTCCCATCCTCAGCGTGGCCGCGGCGTTCGCCGAAGGCACCACCGAGGTGCGCGACGCCGCCGAGCTGCGCCTGAAGGAGACCGACCGGATCGGCGCCATCGAGCAGGAGCTGGGCCAGCTCGGAGCCACGGTCCGCACACGACGCGACGGCCTCACGATCGAGGGGGGCACGGCCCTGCGCCCGGGCACGATCCGCAGCCACGGCGATCACCGCATCGCCATGGCCGCGGCCATCGCCGGGAACGCCATCGCCGGGGTCACGACGATCCGGGGCTGGCGGGGCGTGGCGTCGTCGTACCCCACGTTCACCGACGATCTCGCCGCTCTCACCGGGACACGGTGATGGACCCGACCGCCGAGCAGACCGCCGAGCGGGCCGCGGCGGCGGCCGACCCGGGCGCGACGGCTGTCGCATCGGCTGGCACCGCACGGGTCATCGCCATCGACGGTCCGTCGGGGTCGGGCAAGTCGACCACGGCTCGCTCCGTGGCCGCCCGTCTCGGTCTCGACACGCTCGACACCGGAGCCATGTACCGGGGCGTCACGTGGGCCGCGCTGCACGAGGGTGTGGCCCTCGACGATGCGGAGGCGGTCGCCGCGCTGGCCCGGCGGGTCGACTTGGAGCTCGGCGATCGGGCTCAGGGCGAGCGGATCCTGGTGGACGGCCACGACGCGACGGCCGCCATTCGCGGGCCCGAGGTCACAGCCGCCGTGTCGCAGGTTGCCGCCAACTCGGGGGTCCGAGCCGAGCTGACCGAGCGCCAGCGGGCCTGGGTGGCGTCGCGTGGCGCGGGCGTGGTGGAGGGGCGCGACATCGGGACGGTCGTCTTCCCCGACGCCGCCGTCAAGGTCTACCTCGTGGCCCACGACGTCGTGCGCGCCGACCGTCGGGCAGCCGACGAGCTCGCCGCGGCCCGGTCGGTCGATGCTGGCACCATGCTCGATGATCTGGCTCGCCGGGATCGGGCCGACTCCACCCGCGCGGTGGCGCCGTTGCGTCAAGCGCCCGACGCCATGATCATCGACACCAGCGGGCGCAGTGTCGACGACGTGGTCGACGAGATCGTCGAACGCTGGCTCGCCCGGACGCCCGCCGCCCGGGACGGCTCCGACGCTTCCGACGCCGGTCGACGATCGTGACCGAGCGCGACACCGCCTGGGGCGCCGAGGCCAGCCCGCCCACCCTCGGGCGGAGGATCGCCTACCAGCTGGCGTGGGTCCTCGTTCGGACGGTGTGTGCCCTGGGCTGGCGCACCCGGGTGCATCGACACGAGCGGCTCCCCACGTCGGGGCCCTACGTGTTGGCGCCGACGCATCGTTCGGGCTGGGACATCCCCCTGGCCTCGCTCGTGACCCGGCGCCGCGTGCGCTTCATGGGCAAGGCGTCGGTGTATCGGGTACCGGTGCTCGGCGTGGTGCTTCGCTACCTGGGCGGGCTCCCGGTCGAGCGCGGCACGCCCGATCGCATGGCCCTCCAAGCCCTGCTCGACTGCCTCGCCGGCGGCGAGCCGGTGGTCGTGTACCCCGAGGGCACCCGTCAGACCGGGCGTGAGGTCGGACCGGTGTTCGACGGCTCGGCCTGGGTCGCGGCCCGAGCCGAGGTGCCGATCGTCCCCGTGGGGATCGCCGGCTCCGAAGGGATCATCCGCAGGGGAAGCCGACGTCCGCGTTTTCCGAAGATCGTGGTGGTCGTGGGCGAGCCCATCGCCGCCATCGCTCGCGACGGCGGCGCCGTCCCCCGAGCCCGGGTCAAGGAGCTCAGCGCCCGGCTCCAAGACGGGATGCAACACGCCCAGGACGAGGCCCACGCCCTCCGAGGCGACCCACCCCGTTCGTGACGGCACGACGCCCCGGGGCTTTCAGGCGACCGGGTCGTGGATGTGTCCGAGGAACAGGGTGGCGCCCGTCTGCTGATCGAAGATCGCCATCGACGGCGGTGGCGACGGGGGCCAGGACCTGGAGCTGGTCCCACGACAGGCGACCCTGACGCCAGGCCTGCATGAGCGCCGGGATCGCCGGGGCACGGGTGGCGATGGCAACCTCACGGCGGGCGGTCGAGAGTGACAGGTTGGCCCGGGCTGCGAGCCAGGTGGCCGTGTCGGGCATCCCGTCGACGCGGTAACCCTGCGCCTCGTCGAACGCGGCGATCACGTCGATCAACTCGGCATGAATGGCGGTCATCAACGCTCGTAGCTCACCGAGCGTGTCGCCCAACTCTCCCGGTTCGATATCGCCAAAGCGTCGATCGCTCATCAGCCATCATAATACCAGAGGGGTGTGACAGTAACGACCCCTCCACAACCTACATGATCTCTTCGGATTTCATCTTATATGCCGAGCTCGGTGGCGACTCGTGCGCCACACGCGATGACCCGACCGGCGAGCCGGCCGTCTCACCCGTCAGCTCGAACAACTCGGCGACACCGTCAACGGGTGCGGAGCTGGACGCCGAGGAAGAGGGCGAGGAGCGCCGCGAGGAGGCCGAGAGCGCCGGTGAGGGCCGAGAACATCCGGGCCCGCGATCGCTGCTGCTCTGTGGCAGCGGCTCGCACCATCGGGCCGGCGACGAAGGTGTGGGCTGCAGCGGCCATACCCGAGATCGCCACCAGACCAAGCTTGAGGACGAGGCTGGCGATGTAGCTCGCCGATTCGTCGCCCAGGCCCACCTCGGCGATGTTCCAGCCGCCGGTGGCCAGCGCCACGCCGAACGCCGGCCAGGCCAGGAGCTGGAAGCGTCGTCCGGCCCGTCCCGCCGCTTCGTGGCCCAGCGAACGCAGCACCGGCGTGAGGAACGCCAGCACGATCTGTCCGCCCACCCAGACCGCGGCCGACGCGACGTGCAGGAACAGGCGGATCTGCTCGAGCCGGAGGGGGATCATGCGCTCATTCCTCGGAGGCGCGGCGGTGCGCTGCCCCCGAGACGCCGCCGGCGCTCGACAACGTGTCGAGGGCCACCGTGGCCTGGGCCAGGCGATCGTCACCGAAGGGGCCCCCAGCGCCGAGCGACCCGCGCACGTCGCCGCCGAGGGTCGCGGCCAGCGCGGCATCGAGCCCGGCGATGGCGTCTCGCAGCTCGCGCGGGGGCGGGAAGTACTCGTCCTCGTCGGTCACGTGCACGAGCTCGACGCCGGCGCTCGGCGCCAGCGCGGCGATGATCGCGTCGACGAGCTCCTCGGGGGCCGAGGCACCAGCTGTGACCCCCACCACTCTGGCCTCGGCCAGCGCCGCGTGGTCGAGCTCCTCCGGGCCGTTCACCCGTTGCACCACGCGACATCCCGTCTCGGTCGCGACCCGGGCCAGGGCCAGGGTGTTCGACGAGTTGGCCGATCCGATCACGATGACGGCGTCGGCTCGGGCGGCGATCTCGCGCAATGCCTCCTGGCGGTTGGTCGTTGCGTAGCAGAGGTCGTTGCGGGCGGCGGTCCACAGGTTGGGGAAGTGCTCTCGGGCCTTGGCCGAGATCCCCTCCCACTCGCTCATGGCCAGCGTGGTCTGGGCCAGTAGCGCGACCTTCGACGGATCGGCGACAGTGGCCGCGGCCGGGGCGACGTCGCCCTCGTGCTGCACCAGCCGGATCGAGCCGGGCGCGACCGCCAACGTTCCCACCGCTTCATCGTGGCCGGCATGGCCCACATAGAGGATCGTGTAGCCCTTGGCGGCGCGCACCCGGGCCTCGTGATGGACCTTGGTGACGAGCGGGCACACGGCGTCGACCACGAAGCTGCCCCTATCGCGTGCCGCGGCGACGACCTCCGGAGGCGAGCCGTGGGCCGAGAGCATCACCGGGGCCCCGGACGGCACGTCGGCGACGTCGTCGACGAAGACCACGCCCAGTGCCCGGAACCGGTCGACGACGAGCTGGTTGTGCACGATCTCGTGGTAGCAGTAGATGGGTGGCTCGAACATCCTGACCATCCACGCCAAGGCCTTGATCGACATCTCGACGCCAGCGCAGAAGCCCCTCGGCTGCGCGAGCAGCACTCGTTCGATGGCCATCGCGGCCGATCGTACCGGGGCCGCTGTCGCGGAGCGGGGTCGGCCGGCACGGTGCGCCTGAGGAATTTGGGCTCTGAGCACCTACACTGCCAGGGTGGAGTTCCCCCGTGTCTTGGCTGTGGCGCCTGGATCGCCGGCCGAGCGGGCCGGGATCCAGATCGGTGACGAGCTGTTGTCGTTGAACGGCGAAGCGCCGCGCGATGTCTTGCGCTACCGGCTGCTGGCCGACGAGGCGACCGTCGAGCTCGAGGTACGCCGCGGTGGTCTCGATCAGATGATCGTCGTCGACAAGCTCGATGGCGAGCCCATGGGGGCCGAGGTTCACAGCGCGGTGTTCGACCGGGTGGTCACCTGCGACAACCACTGCTCGTTCTGCTTCATCTACCAACTCCCCCAAGGGATGCGGAAGTCGCTGTACCTGAAGGACGACGACTACCGGCTCAGCTTCCTCTACGGGAACTTCACGACGCTGACGCGCTTCACCGAGGCCGATCTCGAACGGGTGCTCGACGAGGGCCTGTCTCCTTTGTACGTGTCGATTCACGCCACCGATCCCGACGTGCGAGCCGCGATGCTGCGCAACCGGCGCGGTGCCGTGTCGTTGCGGTGGCTGCGGGTGCTGCTCGACCACGGGGTCGAGGTGCACGGCCAGGTCGTCGTCTGCCCCGGCGTCAACGACGGCGAAGTGCTCGACGACACGCTCCTGGGCGTGCTCGATCGCTTTCCCGAACTGGCCACCGTGGCCTGCGTGCCGTTGGGGGTATCGGCCCACAACCGCGAGCCCACGATGCGGCCCCACACGGCCGACGAGGCCGCGGCCGTCATCGACACGATCGACGCTTGGCAGGAGCGCTTCCTGAGCACGTTGGGCCGCCGGATGGTCTTCGCCGCCGACGAGTACCACCTCATGGCCGACCGTCCCTTCCCCGAAGCCCAGTCGTACGAAGGGTTTTCGCAGCACGAGAACGGGATCGGCATGGCCCGCATGCTCGAGCGTGAGGTGCACGAGGCGCTCGCCGGCCGCACCGATGTGGGGACCGGCCGCCAGCACGGGTTCTTCTCCTGGGTCGACGGCGCCCCGGCCACGGGCTACCAAGCGCCTCGGGTCACGCTGCGGTCGCGTGCCGGCGGACGGGTGCTCACCGATCACAAGCGTCCGATCGGGCTGGTGACGGGGGAGTACGGCGCCCGGGTCCTCGAACCTCTCCTCGACATGTTGTCGGAGGCGGCGGCGGTCGAGGTGCGGACGGTTCCCGTGGCCAACCACTTCTTCGGCGGCAACATCGCCGTCACCGGCCTCCTCGCCGGCGTCGACGTGGCCCGCGTGCTGAGCGATCAACCCTCCGATCATCGATATCTCATGCCCGACGTGGTGCTGTCGCAGGGAATGTTCCTCGACGCCACCACCCCCGATTCCCTTCCCCGAACCGTCGAGATCGTGCCGACCGACGGCATCTCGCTCGTAGGAGCCCTCACGTGAGCCCGCGCGCCCCAGCCAACAAGAACGATCGGGCCGACAAGGCTGCCGACGACGCCGTGGGCGTTGACGACGAGACCGGCGACGACATCGACATCGATGGCGACGAGTTCGACATCTCGGCTTTCAGCGCCTTCGACGATGATGATGACGACGACGACCGTCCCGATGTTGACGAGTATCTCGACGCACTCGAGCCCGACGACGAGACCGACGAGACGGGCTTCGAGGCGGTGGTGTCGTCGTTGCCGCTCGTGGCCGTCGTCGGCCGTCCGAACGTGGGCAAGTCGACGCTCGTGAACCGCTTGTACGGCAAGCGCGAGGCGATCGTCGAGGAGCAGCCCGGGGTCACCCGCGACCGCAAGTACATCGAGTGCGAGTGGCTCGGACGTCCGTTCGTGGTGGTCGACACCGGCGGATGGCTCGCCGACGACGCGCCGCTCGTGCGCAAGGTGAGCATCCAGGCCGAGAAGGCCGTCTTCGACGCCGACATCGTCGTGATGGTCGTCGACGTCACCGTGGGCGTCACCGAGGAGGACGCCCGCTTCGCAGCGCTGCTCCGGCGCATCGACAAGCCCGTGCTCCTTGTCGCCAACAAGGCCGACAACGCCAACCGCGACCACGACATCTGGGACTTCACCCGGCTGGGCTTGGGTGAGCCGATCGCGCTGTCGGCCATGCACGGTCGTCTCGCCGACGTCCTGTGCGACCGGATCCTCGAGCTCTTGCCCCCCGAACCCGAAGGGGCGCATGACGATGACGAGCTCGACGCCGTCGTCGTCGAGATCGAGCGCGATGCCGACGGTCGACCCACCGGCGACCTGTCGCTCGACACCCGGGTGTTCGGTGTGGCCATCGTCGGCCGTCCGAACGTGGGCAAGTCGACCCTGTTCAACCGTCTCGTCGGTGACGAACGGGCGATCGTGCACGACATGCCGGGCACGACCCGCGACACGGTCGACACGATCGTCGAGACCAGCGAGGGGACGCTGCGCTTCGTCGACACTGCCGGCATCCGTCGACGCAGCCGCATCGACGAGGGCGTCGAGTGGTACTCGATGGTCCGGGCCCTGCAGGCCGTCGACCGGGCCGACGCGGCGTTGCTCGTCATCGACGCCACCCAGGGCGTGACGCATCAGGATCAACGCCTGGCCGAGCGGGTCGACGGCGCCGGCTGCGCCATCGTGATCCTCCTCAACAAGTGGGACCTGGTCGATCCCGACGACAAGGACGTGGTCGTCGCCGAGGTCGCCGACAAGCTCGGCTTCATTGCCTACGCGCCCGTGTTGCGCATCTCGGCGCTCACCGGACGGGCCGTGGGGCGCATCATCCCCGCCGTGCAACAGGCCAAGGCCGAGTACCGCCGGCGCATCCCGACAGCGAAGCTCAACGACATCCTGGCCCAGGCCCAGCAGCGCCATCCCCCGCCCATCGAGCGCGGCCACCGTCCCCGGATCCTCTACGCGACCCAGGGCGCGACCGACCCGCCCACGTTCACCTTGTTCTGCTCGCGCGAGCTGCCCCGCACCTACCTCCGCTACCTCGAGCGCATGATTCGGGAGTCGTTCGCCTTCGGGCCGACGCCGATCAAGCTCCGGGTGCGCAAGCGGGGCTCCTGAGCCGTCCAGGCTGGAGCGCCTCCGATGCCCTGGTGCACGAACTGTGATCGATTCCTCACGCCGCCCACGGTGACGGCCGTCGGCGCCTGCCCCACCTGCGGCCACCCGGTCGAGGTCGGGACGCTCGGCACCAGGATGCGGCCGATCGTCGGCCCAGGTACCGGGGCCAGCGAAGGATTCGATGGCGGCGTCGACGACCTCGCCCCGATCCCGTGGCATTTCAAGCTCCTGGGCGTCGCAGTGGTCGCCTACCTCGTCTTCAGATTCGCCCAGGCCTTCGGCTGGTTGGCCGGTCTGGTGTGACGGCGAAGCCCCGGTGCGCCCGCCGGGCGCGCGTCAGTCGTGGTCGCCTGGTTCGATCTGGTCGCGCAGTGACTCCAGATACGGCAATGCCCGCTGGTCCTTGGGCCGGTCGGCTCCCCGTTTCGAGGCGATGACATCGTCCAAAGCGCCGACGCGCACTGCGATCCCTTCGGAGATGTCGACCGTCGCGGCGTTGGCGTTCCACTCGGCGAACCCGCCGATGTTGCCGGCCGGAGCGAAGACGAGGTCGAGCTCGCCGTGGTCGGTGACCAGGTTCAAAATGAGCGGCATGCTCGCGAGGAAGCGCCCGTCGAGACGGGTCGGCACCGGGTCGTTCGCCGTACGGATCATCGCGTTCATTCGCGTCAGCGCACGGCCGAGCCGATCAAGGTTGTCGGCCGACCGCGACGGCAGCACGTCGACATCGATCGTGGGGAGGGCGGAACCGTGGATGACCGCCGCGAAGCCCCCGATGACGACGTACTCGACACGCTCTTCGTTCAAGATCTGGCAGATCTGAACGGGGTCGAACGTCACGTCGGCCGGTGCGGCACCGAGGCCCGAGCAGCGGCTTGGATGGAGAGCATCACGTTCGCTACGTGCACCATCGACCGCACACGCTCGGGCACCGACAGGGCGAGTTGCCGACGGATCTGACCGATGTCGACACCCCGATCGTCCTCGATGACCGGCACCGGCTCCATGACCCGATTGTAGAAGGGTGCGTGCCCATGTCGGGCGACCGGCGCGGGCATGATTCGGCTGGCCGCCGTGATGTGACGGCGCAGCCCCGGTCGGCTGCGGTGCTGTTCCGGTCCTCCTTCGATCCCGTGGCGGGCGCTGGAGACCTGGCGCGCATCGATCCCGTCGATGCCAGCATGGACTTCGTCGATCCGGTGACGGGAGAGGTGATCTTCGAGGTCACCACCGACATCGCTGCCGCATCGGCTGCGAGCAGGCTCAACGGTGCGCCGACGTACGTTTCCAACCCCACCTACACCTGGTTCTCGTCAGACGGCCGGAGTTAGCCTGGGCATCTCTGGGTGTGGGACCCGCCCGCGACGGACCGCTGAGCGGGATCGCCCCGATGGGCCATCGACGGTCACGGGTGACGCTTGCTCCGTCGCTCGTCGAGGCTCCTCCGATCGAGCGTTCAGATGCTCTCGGACCGCTGGTCTTCGTGGCACTGGCGGTGCGCTGAGGCTTCGGGGCGATCTCCTGGCGGGTGGGCGGTAGGGTCGGCGGATGCGACGATCGATCGACGATTACCCGTTTCGGGACGGTGATCTGCCGCCGGGGGCCGACGATGCCGACCGGTTGTCGTGGGGTGTGGCGATCAGTGACGACTACGACGACGCCGAGCCGCGCGTCGTGCTCACGCTCGAGGAGATCGGCCGACCCGGCCAGGGACTCGTCGCCCACCTCGGAGCGGTGCAGGTGCGCCGGCTGCGCGCGGCCCTCGCCGATGCGCTGCGCGAGGTGGGCGAGGCTCCGGGGCGGTAGGTCGGCCGTCCGGCTGCGGGTCCGTCGCTCGAACCCGCCGGCCAATAGTTGAC
The DNA here is from genome assembly GCA_009886115.1 of Actinomycetota bacterium. Lineage (GTDB taxonomy): Bacteria > Actinomycetota > Acidimicrobiia > IMCC26256 > VFJJ01 > VFJJ01. The sequence continues at coordinate 7,291 of VFJJ01000170.1, read as the reverse complement.
CAGAACACTGGTATTTCCGCGGTCGTCGTTCTAAACTCCGACAGAATGGTCGGGAATTGCCCGCCGTCCCTCGGAGGTCGTGGTGACCGTCACTCCCGTCGTGCCTGCTCCCCGTGATCTCGACGAGGAGCAGCAACGTGACATCGAGCGTTTCGAGCGGGCCATCGGCCAGTACCTCGCCGGCGAGATCGACGAGGACGTGTTCCGGGTCATGCGGCTCAACAACGGCGTGTACGGTCAGCGCCAGGGCGGCACGAGCCAGATGGTGCGCATCAAGCTGCCGGCCGGCACGATCACGCCCGCGCAGCTCGATGCCATGGGCCACCTGGCCGACACGTACTCGCGGGGCTGGGGCCACATCACCACCCGCCAGAACGTGCAGGTCCACTTCGTTGAGCTGACCAAGATCCCCGAGGTCATGCGTCACCTGGCGGCGGTCGGGCTCACCTCGCGGGAGGCCTGCGGCGATACCGTCCGCAACGTGATGGCCTGCCATCTCGCCGGGGCGTGCCCGTTCGAGCACCTCGACGTCACCCCGTGGGCCGAGGCCACGTTCCGGCACTTCGTGCGCAATCCCTTGGGCCAGCGCCTTCCTCGCAAGTTCAAGGTGAACTTCTCGGGCTGCTCCACCGACTGCGGCCAGGCCATGTTCAACGACGTCGGGGTCGTCGCCACCACACGTACCCACGACGACGGGACCGTCGAAGCCGGCTTCCGGGTGTACATCGCCGGCGGGCTCGGCGCCACACCCCATCCGGCGATGGCGTTGGAAGAGTTCACGTCACGCGAGGATCTGCTGCCGACGATCGAGGCCGCGCTCCGGGTCTTCGACCAGACCGGCAACCGCGACAACAAGCTCCGGGCCCGCATGAAGTGGGTCGTCGACCAGCTCGGCATCGACGAGGTCCGCCGGAGGGTGCTCAAGGTGCGTCACACGCTGCCGGCGTCGTCGTCGTGGCCTGGCGGCATCCCCGAGGAGGTCGCCAAGGCCGGCGATGCTCCGGCCGGGGTGCACAGCTCGACAGGCGCGTCGGCCGTGGGTCAGGGCGTGCACGTCGACCTGCTCCCGACCGACCCGTACCGCCGGTGGGAAGCGACGAGCGTCGTGCGGGGTATCGCCAACGGGACCGTCTCGGCCGTGGCGTACGCCGCCCTCGGTGACGTGACAGCGGCGCAGTTCCGAGCATTGGCGTCGATCCAGCGGGAGCTCGGGGCCGACGTGCGGCTGTCGAACCGCCAGAACGTCGTGTTCCGCGGCATCTCGGAGTCGCAGCTGCCGGTGCTGTACCAGCGGCTCGTCGAGATCGGCATGGCCCGACCGGGTGCCGAGCTCGCCCGCGACGTCGTGGCCTGCCCCGGCGCCGACACCTGCAACATCGCGGTCACCCAGTCGCGCGGTCTGGCCCGGGCCATCGGCGAGCAGCTCGAGGCCGAAGGCCTGGCCGAGGTCGGCGGTGTGCGGATCAACATCTCGGGCTGCACCAACAGCTGCGGTCAGCACCACGCCTCCGACATCGGGTTCTTCGGCGCCGAGCGACGGGCCCACGGACGATCGGCCCCCGGCTACCAGATGCTGCTCGGTGGCTACGTGGGCCAAGAGCAGATCCACTTCGGCGACAAGGCGTTGCGGCTCCCGGCCAAATCGGCTCCCGAGGCCGTGGTGCGCGTCGTCAGGCGGTTCGCCGAGGAGCGTTCGGCCGGCGAGACGTTCCGCACCTGGCTCGACCGCTCCGGCGGCGCTTCGGGTGTCGCCACGGGTCTTCGCGAGCTCGACCACTTCCCCACGTTCGAGGAAGACCCCACGTTCTACGCCGACTACGACGAGACCGGCCCGTTCGTGGCGGCCGTCGGCGAGTCGGAGTGCGCGACCTGAGCGCGCTGTCCGGGGGGCACGATCGATATCTCCTGGGGGTCGAGGCGATCGACGGGGCCAACGCCGACGACCCGTCTGTCGTGTCGGTTCGCGGCGAGCAGCTTCCCCTGGCCCTGGCCCATGGGCGTCTGGCCGTGGCGTGGGTCGGACGCCTGCTCTCCGAGCCGTCGGAGGCCGTCCTGCTGGCCGCTCGCGCGCATCACCTGCGGCGCTGGGAGCTGCCCCGGTCGGGTTACCCGGAAGGCCGCCCCGGCTACCTGCGCTGGCGGCGCGACCAGAAGCGCAGGCACGCAGACGACATTGCCGTGATCCTCGAGGCAGTGGGCTACGACGAGGCCGACGTGACCCGCACCCAGGCCCTCACACTGCGCGACGGGCTGGGGAGCGCAACGTGCGATCCCGAGTCCCAGGCCGTCGAGGACGCGGCCTGCCTGGTGTTCCTCGAGACCCAGCTCGTCGATCTGGCCAGCCGGGTCGAGCGCGAGCGGATGGTCGAGGTGATCCGCAAGACGGCTGCCAAGATGAGCCCGGCAGCCCTGGCGTTGGTCGCCGAGGTTCCCCTCGACACCGAAGCCCGGACGCTGCTCGCCCTCGCGCTGCAGTGAGCCGACCTGGATGGGGCTGACCTGAGCCGGCCGGATCGGGGGCTTCAGCCGCCAACCAGGGTCTCCGACAGCTCCCAGAGGCGCAACGCGGCGGCGGCGTCCCGGGCCGCGGCGCTCGGCTCCTTCTCTCGGCACCGGTGGTAGTAGGCACCCGAGCGATCGCCAACCTCGGGGCTCGAAGCCAGCCAGATCTGCGTGCGTGCCCCCTTCTCCGGGCTCAGCGCGATCAGCCGAGCGGTCGGTCGGAGGATCGCGGACATCAATCGGCTGGTGTCGTCGGGCCCACCGAACTCGCTGTTCACAAAGCCCGGATGGCACGCGTTGACCGTGACACCGGTCCCGGCGAGCCTGCGAGCCAACTCCCTGGTGAAGAGGATGTTGGCGAGCTTGCTCTCGCTGTAGACGGCGAAAGCGCGGTAGCGCCGGGTGCGTCCGAGATCGTTCCACGTCATGCCTCGCCGGCTCATGCGGTGGGCATCTGAGGCGACGTTCACGATGCGCGCCGGCGCCGAGGCCTGCATGCGTTCGAGTAACAAGGTCGTGAGCAGGAACGGGCCCAGGTGGTTGACGCCGAACGTCGCCTCGTGCCCTTCGGCGGTCTCGGAGCGCTTCGACAGCGTCAGCCCGGCGTTGTTCACGAGCACATGGATCTCGGCGTGGTCGGCGAGCACTCCATGCGCGAAGGCCCGGATCGATGCGAAGGACGCCAGATCGAGGGTACGGCACTCGACGCGGTCGCTGCCCGAGCGTTCGCTCACCTCGCGCCGCGCCCGCTCACCCTTGTCGGGGTCGCGCGACGTCATCACCACCCGGGCACCGAGCACGGCGAGCCCCACCGCAGTTTCCTTGCCCAGACCGGTGTTCGCTCCGGTGACGATGGCCGTGCTCCGGGCGATGTCGAAGGTGTCCATGGAGCGTGATCCTGACAGGTCCCCGGTGCTCCCAGGTGACCATGGCGCGCCCCGTGCGTGAGATCGTCGGGTTGCAGGACGGTCCCCTAGACTCCGGTCCGATCACACGGGCTGTGGCGCAGTTTGGTTAGCGCGTTGGACTGGGGGTCCAAAGGTCGGGGGTTCGAGTCCCCCCAGCCCGACATAGCAACAGCTGGTCAGAGCAAAGAACGAGGCCCTTCCGATCGGGCCGGTCGTTGGCCGAGCCGGGTGTCGGTCGTCACGGCAAGGGCCTGTCGCCGCACTCGATCAAGCACACGTACACGTTCGTCAACCTCGTGCTCGAAGATGCCGTGCGGTTGCGGGTGCTCAAGGAGAACCCCAACAAGCCCATCGCCCGGCCGAAGTTCGAGCGCCGCGACGCCGAGCACTGGACCCCGGCCGAGGCCGCAGAGTTCCTCGCTCGAACAACGGCTGACGAGTTGTGGCCGGCGTGGGTGCTCCTGCTGACGACCGGGATGCGGCGCGGTGAGATCCTCGGCCTGCGCTGGAACGACATCGACATCGAACGCGGAGTCGCTCGCGTTCGGCGGAACGTGGTCTCGGCCGGCTATGTCGTCCACGAGAAGGAACCCAAGACCGCGACCGGTCGCCGCAGTGTCGCGCTCGACTCGTTCACGCTCGGGGGGCTCAAGGACCATCGGGTCCGCGTCGAGCAGCGCGCCGAGTTCGTCGGTCGGAGGGTGGCGCACGACGAGCCCGTCTTCTTGTCGGCGATCGGGGAGCCCATACATCCCATGAGCTTCAGCCGATTGTTCAGGGATGGCGCGGTGCGGGCCGGGGTACGCCCGATCAGCGTGAAGGACGGCCGCCACACCTCAGCCACGCTCGCCCTGGTGGCCAACACCCACCCCAAGGTCGTGAGCGAACGCCTCGGCCATTCCGACGTCCAGATCACGATGGACGTCTACAGCCACGTCATCGAGGGCCTCCAACGCGACGCCGCCGAAGGCATCGCGGCCCTCATCCGCCCGCCCAGCGCCAACGACAACAACGATGCGTGAGTCGGACGCCCGCCGTCCACCCATTGCGCCTGAGTCACGTTGTGCCTGGTCGGCAAGTCCGGCCCGTTCCGTTGCGTCCAGCTTTCGATTGTCACCGTGATTGTCAGCCGGCGCCCGCTCGATCGCCAGGTGACCCCACCTCAACCATTCCCAGATGCACGGGGCACCCGCTCTGCGAGGTCATGCCGCGGACGTACGGGTCCGGCGACGCTCGACAGCGTGCGGGGTGGAGGGGCGCCAGGTCGAGGACGACCATCGGGTCGTCATGCGCCGTTGGTCGTGACCGTGTATGCAGGGCAGGCGATTCTGCGGGGGCTGTGCGTGCCGGTCTAGCGGGTGCCGTTGAGCAGGCACTTCGCATACCGCCCCGTCCATCGGATGCCGTCCCGACCAGTCAGTGATGCGGGGTTGGTGAGACGTTGGATAGACACCTGCGCCCGCTGCACCTCGACAGCGGAAGTGGTGGCGTCGATTCGGGTCGGGAACCGGTCGAACCAGCCTCGCTGGCCGAGCAGCACGGCGAAGGGCATGCGCCACCCGCGTCTTGCCACGAGTGGAAGCTGCCAGGAGACGGCTTCCTCGGCGTGCTCTGGCGGGTGGGGCCACAGCGTCACCTCGAACACGGGCGCACGTGCGAATTGGCCGCCGACGGTGAGGCCGAGTTCGAAGAGCGGCGGGTCCGTGTCGATGTCGATCCCGAACTGTCCGAACAGGGAGGCGTTCGCGGCGGAAATCGGAGAGCCGGAGTCGATCACGCCGAGCAGCTGGGCCGTGCCCGGTGCACGCATGAGCGGCACGACGGGCCTCAGGATCGGCGAGCCGTCCGGGTGAGGTGACTCCTCCAGATCGACGTGGCGGTAGGTCCAGGTCGCCACCGGATGGAAGCGAGTCAGGCAAGGCCGACGAACATCGGCGCGTCGGCTTCAGGGACGCGCTGAACCACCACATCCGGGCGAGGGCCATCGGCCTCGACCAATGACAGCAGCGCATCCAGCTCGTCGGCGTCGCCGACGACATCGCCAGCCTCGCTCACGGCGACCCAGCGGCCGCGGTAACGCTCGACGAGTTCGTGCTTCACGGGAGCGACGCTACCGCGTCGGCCGTCGCGTTCGCGTGTCCTCGGCACCGAGTTCTCGGGTCTGGCGCAGCGGCACACAGGGCGAACCGGAGTTGCTCGAATCGTGCAATAGCGTCTCGGACGCCCGCCGTCCACCGAGTGCGGTCGAGTCACGTTATGCCTGGCCAGCTGGTCCGTCGGGTGTCGTTGCGTCCGCCCGGTCCGTGTCGTATCGCCGAGTGTGATTGTCACCGTGGCTACACGCGAGCCCGGGCCGAGCAGAACCTCCGGGCGACGAGCTCTGCTGCGGTGTCGGCGTCGTATCCCTCGGGCCAGGTCGTTTCCCGAGTCGTTCACCGATGGCGGTGGCGGCGCGTGTGAGATCGCCGATCCCGCCGGCACTGCGGCGCACGTAGTCGAGGTCCTCGCTGTAGCGGTACGGCTGGCCGGCGCGCAGCTTGTGCAGGCACGTGCCGCCGCGGAAGACCAGCTCCTCGCCCAGGTAGGCATCGGTTGCGATCTCGACGATGAGCCGGGAGAGGAGCAGGTCCTGTTCGACCTGGTCATCGGAGGCCCAGCCGACCGTGCTGGCCCATGCGACGATGCCCGCGCGGGGATCACAGGTCCGGCTCGACGGGTCCGTTGACGATCACGCCCCACCGCTCATCGAGGCGGCCCGTCCGCGGACCGTGTGCCTCCAATGGTGTCCGGGTGCTGCGCGTGCCTGCGACCCGGGCGAGAGGCCCGAGCTCGATCGTCGTCCCAACCTCTCGGGCCACAAGCTCCAGAAGCCACCCTGTCCGCTGGACGACTGCGGCCGGGTAGGCGGTCGCGAGGTCGGCGAGGTCCTCGACATCGAGCGCCTGGTCCTGGACCATCTCCGCCAGGATGGTCGCGACGTTGGAGAGGCCACCGCTATCGAGCGGCCGCGACACGAGGTCGAGCACGGTCGCCTCCCTCGTCGAGACCCGCATCGTTCCCGTCGGCGTGTTCTTGTCGATGGTGGGTCGGGACCCGGCAACCGACGAGGTGATGAACAACACGTGGACGCGACCGAAGGTACGGTCCCTGAGCCGGGCCGGGGTCATCACCTGGAAGCGCTGTGGCTTCTGGTGGGCGAAGCCGTGGGCCTCGGCGGCGGTGAGGAGGCACACGTAGTAGTCGTGACCGAGATGTCGCATCAGCAGGTCGATGAAGTGCGACGCCGGGACGGCCCCCCACGATCGGTACTCGGGCGGGATGGGGACGTAGACGCCCTTGGTCGGGCTGAACAGGAGGCCCCGCTTGCGCCAACGGGCGAGCGACGGCGAGACGTGGGCGGGCGGGATGTCGAGGAGGGCGGCTGCTTCCTGCGAGGTGATCCAATGCCGCCCGCGGGCGAGCAACCAGTCGGCGAGGTCCCGGGGCCCATCGGGACGCTCGGTGACGGGCAGCCGTCGATCAGCCATGTACCGATACTAATCACTGTGATTTGTTTTGGTGCGTTGAGGTTCGCGCCGTGTCGAATCGCCACGATTCGGTTGTGCGCGCCGGCGGGATGGCCGCCCGATTGCGACGCCTTGTTCACAGTCGTTGGCCCGTGGGCCGAGGTCGGCACCGAGCCGGGCGGGCTGGTGCTCGTCGCCGAGGAGGCGGCTGATGTAGTCGAGCCCGGGTGAGTCGGTCATGATAGGAAGGTGGTTGGTGAGGACGCCCAGCGGCGCTTGAGTGCGTGCGCTGCGGGCGACGGTGACCGGATCGGGTGGCGGTAGAGTCGCCACATGTCGGTTCAGCACACCTTCGACGGTCATGGGCGTTGGGAT
>VFJJ01000071.1 GCA_009886115.1 Actinomycetota bacterium | reverse complement strand
GACGACCGCCGAACGGCAACGGCAACGGCAACGGCAACGGCAACGGCAACGGCAACGGCAACGGCCCAACTGTCAGCGTGGCGGGCCGGATACGGCCCGCCACGCTGACAGTTGAGGCATGGGGAGTTCCTGTCACACCCCACTGGCATCGTGGTGGGCATGGTCGATCCCGAAGCTCTGCTCCTCCAGCACGCCGACCGCCAGCACGGTGCCTTCTCCCTCGCGCAAGTGATTGCCACCGAGCTGCCGGCGACCACCTTGAAGCGTCGGCTCCGTGCAGGGGTCTGGCGTTCTCTCCACGTCGGGGTCTACGCGCCTGTCGGGGCTCCACCATCGTTTGCCCAACGATGCTGGGCCGCGCTGCTGTGGGCGGGGCCCGAAAGCGTGCTCTCGGGACGGACGGCCGCGTTTCTCTGGAGCCTCGACGGTCTCGATCGAGAGCCCGCCGTCACAGACGATGTCGAGATCTCGGTTCCCAGGGCCCTCGGGCTTCGGTCGCAGCCGGGCCTGAAGGTGCGCAACGTCCGGACGCTCGACATGCCCGACCGGGACGCCATCGACGGTCTGGCGGTGACCAGCTTGGCCCGCACGGTGGTCGACCTGGCTGGTGTGCTCGGTCCTGTGGCGCTCGAGATAGCGCTCGACTCGGCGCTACGCGCAGGGCGGGTGTCACGGCTCACCGTGCTCTGGCGGAGCAACGCCGTTGCCAAGCGGGGCCGCAAGGGCGCACGTCGTCTCCGAGTGCTGCTCGAGGAACGCAAGGGCATCGGCGCCACCTCGGCCAGCGCCCTCGAGACACTCATGCGCCGGCTCACGATCAACGCCGGGCTGGCGCCGATGGTCAGCCAGCACCGGGTGCACGATGGGGGCAAGCACGTGGCCCGCCCCGACTTCGCCTACCCCGAGATGAAGATTGCCATCGAGGTCGATGGCTACCGCTTCCACGCCGGTCGCCGGATGTGGGCGATCGACAAGCGCAAGCGCTCTGAGCTCGTCGCCCGGGGGTGGATCGTGATCGAGATCTCGTATGACGACATCACGACCGATCCCGACAGCGTCGCCGGGCTCATCCGCCGAGCGCGAGAGCGGCAGGAGCGAGGCACGGCAACCCGCCCCGGCCAACTGTCAGCGTGAGGGGCCGGATACGGCCCGCCACGCTGACAGTTGGAGATGGTTGGAGATGGTTGGAGATGGTTGGAGATGGTTGGAGATGGTTGGAGATGGTTGGGGATGCGCCTAGGCCTACAGGCGGGACTTCAGGGTTGCGACGCCGTCGCCGGTGAGATCGTCGAGGCCGCGGGGGCGGGCCTGGAGCGCCAGGATCAGCGACGAGGCCGGCCCGCGCACCTCGGGACCCGAGCCCCACTTCCAGTCGATGTCGGTGGCGGCGAACGACAGGCCCGCTGACTTCTTCACAGGCTTGCCCTTGCGCTGCACGGAATTGTCGAGCACGACCCGCAGGCGATCGGAGGGGATGACCGGAGTGATTCCCAGGGGGACGACGATGTCGAGGTAGTGCGTGAGATGGTCGGTGAGGCGATCGGGCGCCTTCACGAACTTGCCGATCCCGAGCGACATGTCGGCACCACGCATGTGGTCGATCAGCCCGGCGCGGTCGAGGCGGCGCGCCGTCGAGATGGCGTCCTTGCGCAGGAACCGGTTGAAGCTGAAGCCGCTGGCGACGACCTTCGGGAGCGTCCGGGGGATGGTCGTGCTCCGCTTGTACGCGCCGTTGAGATGTCCCGCGATGTCCTTGACCTTCCAGCCCCGGCACAGGGTGTCGGCCTCCCACTGCTCGGGCGTGAGCGCATCGAGTGTCGACGCGATGTCGTCCATCTGGGCCCGAGCGGCCTGAGCCACATCCATGGGAGCTCCTTGGGCGGGGACGCTGATTGACACCAACGTCATGTTGGGGGGAGTCTGGTGGCATGACCGTACTGCCCGGCACCCTTCCGGAAACGATGACCGCCGCCGTCTTCCGACGCAAGGGTGAGGTCTCGATCGAGCAGGTCGCAGCGCCTCGACCCGAGCCGGGCGAGGTGCTGCTCGAGATCAGCCACTGCGGTGTCTGCGGTTCCGACATCCATTTCTACACCGAGGGCTGGGGCGCGCCCGGCTCGATCGAGGGTCACGAGTACACCGGCCGGATCGCGGCGCTGGGTGAGGGCGTCGTCGGATGGGAACTCGGCGACGAGGTCGTCGGGGGCCCGGGAATCCGGTGTGGCAGCTGCGAGTACTGCCTGACGGGACGACCATCGCTGTGCGCCGCGCGCGACACGCCGGGGATGGGCGGCTCCTGGCAGGGCGCCTTCGCCCGGTACAAGACCATCGAGGCGTCGCAGGCCCTGAGACTGCCCGAGGGGGTCTCGATACGCGCTGCGGCGCTCACCGAACCCCTGGCCGTTGCCCTGCATGCCATCACCCGGGCGAAGCCCACTCCCGACATGCGGATCCTCATCACCGGCGCCGGCCCCATCGGCACGCTCATTCTCTCGGCCCTGCGGGCCAAGGGCATCGAGGACGTCACCGTCAGCGAACCGGCGCCCGTCCGCCAGGAGTTGGCCCGCACGCTCGGCGCGGTGGAGGTTGTGCACCCCGACTCGCTCGTCGCGTTCACCAACCCCGGCGAGGTGCGGCCCGACGGGTTCCACATCGTGTTCGAGGCGTCGGGCCATGCCGTCGCCCAGGAGCAGGCTCTGGCCCAGGTGCGTCGGGGCGGGACGCTCATGCTGGTGGGTGCAGGGGCCAAGGCGCCCCGCTGGAACGCCAATCGCATCCTGCTCAACGAGATCTGGGTGAGCGGCTCGTTCGTGTACGACGAGGGCGGCTTCCACGACGCGCTGGCGCTGCTGGCGTCGGGCATGATGCCCGTCGATCTCCTGATCGAGCCCGGCGACGTGCCTCTCAACGGGCTCTGGGACGCCGTGGTGAACCTGCATGAGGGACGGGTCGCCGGCAAGGTCATGATCGTCCCCCAGACCACCCAGGTCCCCCAGGTCCCCCAGACCACCCAGGTCCCCCAGACCACCCAGGCCACCGAGACAGGGAGCGCCTCGTGACCCTCGATGTGACCAACCGCAGCCCCCGCTTCAACCACGTGGCCATGTCGCTCCCCGCCGACCTCCTCGATGCCAACGGCCGCAAGGAGATCGTGGCGTTCTGGAGCGAGGTGTTCGGTTTCGCCGAGCTACCAACCATGACCGAGGACCGGCGTCGACTCGTGCTCCAGGTGCACACGATCAACCAGTTCCTGTTCCTCATCGCCGACGACACGCCGATGACGTGCCCCCGATTGGATCACTGGGGCCTCCAGGTCGACACCGAGGCCGAGCTCGACGAGGTGCTGGTCCGGGCCAAGGCCTTCCAGGCACGTGACCCCCGCGTCGACATCATCGACAAGCACGTCGACGACCACGGATTCCTTTCCATCACCAGCATCTACGTGAAGTACCTGCTGCCGATGATGGCCGAGATCCAGTGGTGGGAGTTCAAGGAGTGACAACCGCGACAGGGATACAGCACGGGACGTTCGTCCCCCAGGGCTGGAAGCTCGAGTACACCGGAGTCGGTGCGGCCGAGGCCTGGGCCCGATCGGTGGAGCTCGCCCAGTTGGCCGAACGGGCCGGCTACGACCACGTGTGGGTCTACGACCACGTCGAGACGATCCCCAGGCGTGAGCCCACCCACGTGTTCGAGGCGTTCACGATGCTGGCGGCCCTGGCGCCACAGATCCCGAGGGTTCGGCTGGGCCAGATGGTCACCTGCGCCGCGTATCGCAATGCCGGCCTGCTGGCCAAGGAAGCGGCCTGCGTCGACGTGTACTCCGGCGGACGGCTCATCCTGGGGATGGGCGCCGGCTGGTTCGACGACGAGTACCGGGCCTACGGCTACGAGTTCCCGTCGGCCGGGACCCGCCTGGCGATCCTCGACGAGACCCTCACGGTCGTGAAGAGCCTCTGGACGAACGAGACCACCACCTTCGACGGCCGCCATCTCCACTTCGACGGCGCGTACTGCGACCCGAAGCCCTTGCAGCGCTTGCCCGAGGTGTGGGTGGGCGGGGGTGGCGAGCAGGTCACGTTGCGGATCGCCGCCCGGCACGCCGACGCCACCAACTGGCAGGTCGGCGCCGAGGCCTTCGCCCGCAAGTCGGCGCTGCTCGAGCGGTACTGCGAAGAGATCGGCCGCGAGTTCACGACCATCAGGCGCACCCACGGCAACGACTGCCGGCTCTTCGACACCGAGGCCGACCTGTCGTGTTGGCTCGACTCCCCCACCGGCGGCGCACTCCGCAAGGGCTCCCAGCCCGACGACGAATACGTGCGCGACAACCTCGTCGGGACGGTCGAAATGGTGCTCGAGAAGGCGCAGAGGTACGTCGAGCTTGGGTGTCGAGCGTTCGTCAACTGGTACCGCGACTTCCCTTCGAGCGAATCGCTCGAAGGTTGGATGAGCGACATCGCACCGAAGCTCTCCGCTGCGCGAGCCTGACGCACCGACCGCATCACCCGAGGGGAGCTCGAGCGTGGGAACTGGAATGGCAGCGGGACTGGCAGAGGGCAAGGTGGCACTCGTCACCGGAGCAGGCAGCGGTATCGGACGGGCCACGGCGGAGCTGTTCGCCGCCGAAGGCGCAGCCGGGGTCGTGGTCGTCGACCTGAACGAGACCGGCGGCAAGGAGACCGTCGCCAACATCGAGGCCGCGGGCGGCCGGGCCGTGTTCCTGCGCGCCGACGTGACGAGCGAGCCCGAGGTGGCGGCGATGGTCAAGCACGCTGTCGACACCTACGGGCGGCTGGACTGCGCGCACAACAATGCCGGCACGAGCGGCGTCGGCGGCGCGTTCATCGGGTTCTCGCTCGAGGAGTGGAACCGGGTGATCGCGGTGAACCTCACCAGCGTGTTCTTGTGCATGAAACACGAGCTGGCGCAGATGACCACCCAGGAGCCGCTCGGGGGAGCCCACGGAGCCCGGGGGGTGATCGTCAACACCTCCTCGGGTGCGGGGGTGATCGGCTTCCCCACGCTTCCCCACTACGTGGCTTCCAAGCACGGTGTGCTCGGGCTCACCAAGACCGCGGCCCTCGAGTACGCGGCGAGCGGGATCCGGGTGAACGCCATCCTCCCCGGGAGCACCGACACCCCCATGATGCGCGGCTACATCGGCGACAACCCGGCGATCGAGGCCGCCATGAAGGCGACCGTCCCCACGGGCGAGATGGGCCGACCCGAGCAGCTCGCCGAGGCGGTGGTGTGGCTGTGCTCCGACCGGGCCTCCTGGGTCAACGGCGAGTCGATGCTCGTCGACGGAGGAACCGTGAGCAGATAGCGCCCGCCGCCACCCCACCTGCTTCTTTGTGTCCAGGCCGGCGCGGGGCGCGGTGCTGGACACAAAGAACGTCGCAAGCGCAGGTCCAACCGAGAGGGAGTCGATCCATGGCGAAGTTCACGAAGGCCGAGTTGATCGCGGCGCACGACCGCTACATCGAGCAGGCCGCGGAGGCCGTCCGCACGGGAGATTGGAACGCCTGGGCCGACCGGTTCACCGAGGACGCCGTGTACGTCGAGCACCACTACGGGACGTTCCACGGGCGTGAAGAGATCAGGGCGTGGATCGTCAAGACCATGGTGGGTGTGCCCGACATGTACTTCCCGTGGGAGTGGCGTTTCTTCGACGAGGAGTCGGGCCGGGTCGTGGGCCTGTGCTGGAACACGATGCCCGACCCCGACGGCAACGGCCCGTACCGCGGCGCGGCCTGGACCCTGCTCGAGTACGCCGGCGACGGGTTGTGGTCGTACGAGGAGGACATGTACAACCCGGCCGAGTTCCAGGAGATGCTCGGGCGCTGGGTCGCAGCCGGCGGCGGCACCGCCACGGTCTGACCCGCCACCGCGGCGGGTCGGACCTGCCTCGTCGGAACCCGCCGCAGCTGCGGTCAGCGATCGAAGACGACGACCACGCCTGACGGGGAAGCGTCGGGGATCCGCTGCGGCAACGGCGTCTCGGATGCCGGGCGGAGCTCGGTCCCGTCGGCCAGCACGAGACGGGCCGACGCCACGAAGCCCACGTCGTCCGGCAGCTCATCGACGACCGAGACGAACCACCGGACGTCTCGGCCGAGAGCGAGCTCGGCACAGACGCTCAGGTCGATCGACATGTGGAGGTTGACCCCGTCATCGAGCTCGTCGGACTCGACAGCCGCCACCTCGCACAGCGCCTCGCCGCGACCGTCGGCCGAGCGAACCCCGGCGACCACCGTGAGATCGCCGCGATAGGGATGGCGAACATCGAGGGCGAGCGTCGCGGCGGCCTCGCCCGACGGGACGATCGTGCCGAGGGACGGATCGAAGACGAGGAGCACCCCACCGGGATCGGCGTCGGGAATCGGGACGGGAAGGCCTCCGCTCGGCACGATCACGTCGCCGCCCGGGAGCTTCAGCTCGGCCAGCTCCACCGTTCCCATGTCTTCTTCGAGCGTGTCCGAGACCTGCGCGTACCAGACGACACCCTCGCGAGCGCCATGGCGAGCAGCACATCGACTGAGGTCGATCTCGACGGTCAGGTCGACGCCGTCGTCCTCGCGGTCGGGGCTGGCGCCCGTCTCCTCGCACAACACCACGCCATCGTCATCGGCGATACCCGCCGTGACCCCGAGGTCACCCCGATACGAATGCGAGATCTCGAGGCGCACCAGGAGCCCGTCGCCCGCGACAACGCCGCCCGAGCCGCTCGTTCCCGAGCCGTCGAACGAGAGCTCGACCCCGGACGGATCGTCGTCGGGTATGGCTGCAGGGAGGCCCGCGGCCTCGAGCGTCTCACCCGAGGCGTCGATGAAGCGGAGCCCGTCGACGGTACCCACGTCGAGGCCTGCGCTGTCGACGACGCGCACCGCCCAGACGCGATCGGCCGACGGGGGCGAGAGCTCTGCGCACTCGGCCACGTCGATCGCCCCGGCAACCTCGGTGCGCACATCGGTGGGATCGGGATCGAGGACGGGTACCGAGCACAGCACCTCACCCTTGCCGTCGCTCACCGTGACGATCACCTGGAGATCGCCGATCAACTCGTGGCTGATCGCCAGCTCGAGCCGGGGAGAGCCCACCTCCATGGTGTCGGGGTCGACCGGATCGGACTGGCCGGGTTGTGACGAGGTGTCGGTGCCATTGACGACCGCGAAGACCCCGTCGGGGTTGGCGTCGGGAATCGGCAGCGGCAGATCGGCCGAGCGGTAGGTGGCCGAATCGACGATCACGGTGAAGGCTCTGATCTCGCCGGCATCGCCACGGAGGTCGTCGACCACCCCGAGCAGCCACTGCTGATCGGGCGAAGGAGGAACGAAGCGGGCGCACGACAGGTCCGAGACGTCGAGGCTGCCGCTGTAGCGGTTGGCGTCGTCGGCGTCGTCGGGCTCGGCCAGCACCTCCTCGCACAGCGCCTCACCGTCGGCGTCGACCACGCCGAGGGTCAGGGTGAGATCGCCCCGGAAGCTGTGCTCGACGTCGATCTCGACGAACACCGCGTCGGAGCCCGGACGGGGCAGCTCTGACGCCGGATCGCTCCCGCCCCCGCCCCCCACGACGGTCGCCCCGTCGTCGAGACCATGAGCCGCAAGGGCTTCGCGGATCAGGGCCTCGTCGTCCCCGTCGAACATGGCATCGTTGGCGAGCACGAACGCCGCGCCAGCGTCGGGCAGACGGATGTCGGGCGCTAGGTAGCTGTTCGCTGCCAGGTTGGTGGCGAGCACGCGGTCGCGCACCTCGGTACAGCTCGAGAGCGTCTCGCCGCTCGCGCCCGGGCAGTCGGACACCGACAGCCCGACCTCACCGAGGAGCGCTTCGAGCACGTCGTACACAGCACCCGACCAGATGCGCCCGTCGGCGTGGACCTGCTGGCTCAGGTCGTCGGGATACACGAGATCCTCGTCGACCCGGCGCAGGCAGGAGAGATCCTCCGGCCAGGCGAACAGGCAGGCGGCATCGACGTCATCGTTGCCCGTTCGCAGCTCGAGCGTCGCGAGGAAGGCAAAGGCGTCGGCCCAGCCCTCGTGGTACGCGCCGGCGTCACCACCGTCGAGCAGACGCGGCTGCTGGGCGTCGAGCAGGGCGTGGCCGTACTCGTGGAGGATGCCGGTGGCGTCCTCGGCCTCGTTGATCCCATCTGAGCCCAGACCCAGCGAGATGACGCCATTGCCCGGGTCGTAGAAGGCGTTGTCGACCACATCGGTCGCCAGGGCCACGACCGGGAAGGGCTCGGCCAGCAGGTCGTTGAATCCCAGGTTCTGGACGGTTCGCTGCGCGGTGTCGATCCAGTAGTAGGCCATCGCTTCCTCGAACCCGGGACGGCCCCGACCTGTCGCCCAGGTGCCGTCATCCTCCGGCACGGGAGCGACCGGGGCGATCGAGGGCGCTGCGTCGACGAACTCCCCCTTGAGCTCACCCGAGCCGGGATCGTCGAGGCCCTCGAGCGTCACGCCACGCAGATGGTCGTTGGCCTCGCCGATCTCGGATCGCCGATCGAGTGATCCTCCGCTGGCGTAGATCGGATCGGGCGCGAATATGCACGCCGAGGGCGCCGCAGGGAGGTCGCAGGCATCGACGCCCGAGCCCCGCGGCCCACTGCCGGTCTGGTCGGGCGCCCCGATCGTCGCGATCGTCCGGCGACGATCGCGCAGCTTCTCGGGCCGCTGGGTCGACGTCGCGATGAGCTCGCCCTCCACGGCGTCGATGGTGACGAGCCACAGCGCCACCGGATCCACGGTGCTCACCGTCACCTCCCACGCCAGCTCGAGGACGCCGGCCTCCTCGATCCAGATCGCCGTCGCCGCCGGTTCACCGGTCGCGGTGCCGTCGACAGCCTTCAGGGCCCGTTCGATGGCGTCCTCGGCCCCGAGGTTCAAGACCGCGCTGTCGAGCGGACGAGCGACGGTCAGGGTGTTGGTGACCGCTTGGACGGTCAGGTCGGACAGGACGTGCACGACGATCGAGGTGTCGACGACCAGATGACCGTCATGGGCTTGGCCGAAGCGGACGTGACTGACGTTGGGCGAGTGGTCGACACCCTGAAGCACCAGCTCGTGCAGGAGCTCGGCGCTGAGCCCACGATCGGGCGAGGCCAGATGGTTGCGGGCCGCCTCGACGGCGGCCTCGTCGGCCGGATCGACCTCGACGTCGGCGATGCCGGTCCCGCCTCCGAAGTCGATGCCCGCGGTGCTCGAATCGGGAGCCGAGGTCGGCGTCGTCGCCCGTGTTCCCCCGCCACGCTCCTCAGACGAGCAGCTCGCCGCCACCAGGAGCCCAACCAAGATCACCCCGGCGACGTGGAGTGGCTCGACGGATCTGCGCATGGGTGGCGAGGCTAGCCGGGCTCCAAACCCCCCCTTGTCCAGCGCGGAACCGGCCGCTCAGACCGTCATGGCGCGGGCCTCGTCCCAGGGTGCAGCCCTGGCGATGAGGCCCCGATACTTCATGAGGAGCCGGGGTCGGCTGAAGGCGAGGGCCCCCACGATCAGTCCGGCTCGCCCGTAGATGGCGACGAACCGGCCGTCGGCCACGTCGCCGTCGACGACCGCCATCTCGTCGAACCCCTGGGCCCAACCGGCGAACTGGATCTTCACCCCGTATTGGTCGGACCAGAAGTACGGCACCGGCGCGAACTCGCGTGCGGGGGGGGTCTCGGCCCCGGCGTTGGCGTTGGCGTCGGCATCGCCTGCACCGTCAGCTTCAGCGTCGGCCAGGAGAGCGCCTGCCGCGGCTTCGGCCATCTCCACCGCGTTGGTCCAGTGCTCGATCCGCATACTGGTGCCGAACAACGGGTTGTACCAGCGGGCGACGTCACCGGCGGCGACGAGACCGGGAAGCGGCCGCGCGTGGTCGGCCGCGTCGCCCAGTACCCGACAAGCCGAGTCGCACACCACGCCGTTGTCGACGCGAACGCCACTGCCGGCCAGCCAACCCGTGTTGGGGGCGACACCCACCCCGACGACGACGATCTCAGCCGGGACCACCGACGCATCGGACAGCCTGACCCCGCTCACCCGTCCCCCCGGGCCAGCGCCCGTGAACCCGGCGACCCCGGTGCCACAGCGGAGCTCGACCCCGTTGGCGCCATGGAGCGCACCGCACGCCGCGCCCATCTCGGCTCCAAGGACGCGCTCGAGGGGAACGGGCAGGGCCTCGAGCACGGTGACGCTGTGGCCCCGGGCCCGGCACGACGATGCGACCTCGGAGCCGATGAACCCCGCGCCCACGACCACCACTCGGGCGTCCGGGTTGGCGTCGAGAGCGCCTCGCAGCGCCAGAGCGTCGTCGAGGGTGCGCAGTGTGAAGATGCCGGCGAAGTCCGGGGTGTCGGGCAGGGTCCGCACCGAAGCTCCCGTGGCCACGATGCATCCACCGGCGCGGTAGCTCAGCACGGCGTCATCGTCGAGGGTCACGGACTGGGCGAGAGGATCGAGCGCGATCGCCGTGCGGCCCAGGCGGAGATCGCACCGGAGCTCGTCCCACGTGGCCGGGGGTCGGCGCAACAACAACTCGTCGGGCTCGGTCTCGCCCCGGAGCACGTCCTTCGACAACGGCGGACGGTCGTAGGGCAGGTGGGGTTCGGAGCCGATCAGCGTGATCGGTCCTGCGAAACCCTGACGGCGCAAGGATTCCACCGAACGAAGCCCTGCGAGCGAGGCTCCGACGACCACCACATTCGACAGCTCAGCCATGGGCTGGCAGCCTAAGGGCCCAGCGAGCCGCTCGTTCAACGGCTGCCCTCACCTTCGCCAGGGGACCACTCATGCGACTGTTCCACCAGCCTCGGTTCGGGGTCTGACGGCATGCTCGAGCACCCCGACTGGGTCCGCCGTCTGAATCTCTTCGGTCATGTCGTCGGCGGGTCGGAGCACCTCGTGTCGCTCGATCCGAGCGAGTTGCTGGCGACCGCCCGGGCCGTCACCGGGCTCGACGACCTCGGCGACGACGACCTGGGCTCACTCGGCACCGCGGGTTGGGAGGAGGCGTACCGGGTGGTGCTCGGCGCCATCGACAGCGACGCCGCCGCGCACCTGCTCGGACGCTTGATGACCAGGGCCGAGATGCTTCGGGTCATCCAGACCAGGCTCCGGCTGGTCGAGCACTGGAAGCGCTTCCCCGAGATCGTCGACGAGCCGATCGAGGCCCCGGTGTTCGTGATCGGCCCGCCCCGGACCGGCACCTCGATCCTCTTCGAGCTCCTCGCTCGCGACCCGGCGCTCCGGGCACCGATCGCATGGGAGACCCATTACCCGCTCGGACCGCTCACAGCCGGAGCGCTGGCGGGCGCGCCGGCAGGCTCGCCGGCGGGCGTCCCATCACTCGCGGCCGTCGAGCTGGCGGAGTGCGAGCAGGAGTTGTGGGCCGACGTGCATCCGCCGTTTCGTACCATGCACGAGCTGGCCTCGGACCTTCCCGCCGAGTGCGTGCACTTCACGGCGCTCGAGTTCCGGGCTTCGATGTACTGGAGCATGTGCTACAGCATCCCGACCTATGACACCTGGGCCCGGGGACGCGATCTCGCCGCTGTGCAGTACCGGTTCCACCGCCGCTTCCTCCAGACGTTGCAGCATCGCGCTGGGGCGCCGCGCCGTCGGTGGCTGCTGAAGTCGCCCGGGCACCTGGCCAACGTCGAGTGCATCCTGGCCGAGTACCCCGACGCCCGCTTCGTGCACACCCATCGCGATCCCACGAAGTTCGTCGCATCCGTCGCCAACATGATGGCGGCGACGCGGTTCATCCGCAGTGACGTCGTCGATCCGCTGGCCTTCGGCCCCGCCATGGCCTTGGGGTTCCGGTACATGCTCGAGCACGTGATCGCCTTGCGGGAGAACGGGACCATCGCCGCCGATCACATCGCCGACATCCACTTCCGCGACCTCATGGCCGATCCGATCGCCGCCATCGAAGATGTCTACGAGCACCTGGAGCTCCCGTTCGCACCCGGATTCGATCGGATAATTCTTTCGTATCTGGCCGAGAAGCCCAAAGACAAGTTCGGCAAGCACCAGTACGATCCTGCTGCTCTCGATATCGACGACACCCAGATCAGACTCGACTTCGACAAGTACGTCGCGCGCTACGACATCGCCCTCGAGTAACGCTGGCGGCGGTTGGATCGATGGCAAGGAGCGCTTGTGGAAGATCGGATCACCAGTCATCTCTACCTGGAGATGACCAATCGACCGCTCGTCGAGTACCTCGGGCAACGGCTCGACGAGGTGCTGCAGGGCCCGGGAGTCGAACGGGCGACATGGTGGGAGAACTGCGTGCCGAACCGGCCCGACCTCCCCCGCACGATGGAGGAGTTCAGCACGCTGGCGGTGTACGAGTGCAACCCCATCTTCGCCCGTCCCGACGCGGCGGAGGGGGTCACGAGCCATCACTTCCGCCACTACGCCAGACCCGGGCAGGGAACGATCAGCCCGAAGCCCACGCTGGGGCTCGAGCTCGTGCTCATCAGCCCACGCACACCCCTCGAGGCCCAGGCGCTTCGCGACTGGGGCGACTTCGTGCATATTCACGATATAGCCGCCGCACAGCCGCCACATTTTACCATGATCACACCCTACGAGAACGTCACAGGAGATTCGCCAAGGTACATGCACTTCTATGAACTCGATACGGATGATCCCGAGCCAGCATTCAGAGCAATGACAGCATATACAAGGGCGCGATCAAACGCAGAATGCGCATGGAACACCCATTCTTTCACTGAATGGATGGTCCATCCCGCGCTCGTCATCGACTACGTGAACACGTTCCGCCGATTGGGAGTGAGACACCCGTGAACACCGATGCCACCGGCCCCGCGTTCTTCGATGTGGTCCTGAACCAGCGGGCCCACCGGTACCTGAGCCCCGACGCGGTTGCCGATTCGCTCATCGAGCAGATCCTCACCGCCGCCACCCATGCCCCCAGCGGCGAGAACGCCCAACCCTGGATCTTCGTGGTCGTGCGCGACCCCGTCGTTCGCGGTGAGGTCGGCCGTCTCGTCGCCGAGAGCTGGACGAGCGGCTCGTCGGATCGAACGGCCGAGATGGTCCCGCCATGGATGCACCGCGAGGTCGACCACTGGGCCCGGGAAGGGCTGGCGACGGCCCCCGTCCACGTCGTGGTGTGCGTCGACGAGCGGCTGTGCCACGAGGGCCTGTGGGGATCGTCGATCTTCCCCGCGGTCCAGAACCTGTTGCTGGCGGCGAGCGCCCTGGGGTTGGGCTCGCTCATGTCGACCTATCCGGTGGCCTTCACGCCGCAGCTCCGGACGATGCTGTCGCTTCCCGACCACGTTCACCCTCTGGCGGTCGTCCCGCTCGGGTTTCCGGCCAAGGCACTGGGACCGCCTCGACGGATTCCCATGCAGGACAAGACGTTTCGCGAGCGCTACGGCGAGGCCTGGTAGGCGCGGGCATCATCGAGGACCTTCATCACGGCCACACCGTCGGCGAAGCTGGCTGCGCCATCCGCCACGGTCGAGCCCTGCTCGATGGCCTCGCGCACCCGCTCGCACAGCCGGGTGTAGGGCATGAGCTCGAGGTGCGAGAACCGTTGAGCGCCGGGCGCGGGAGGTGGGCCAGGCGCCAGCACGAGGTCGGCGGGCACGCCGACGATCCGGGTTCCCGAGCGATCGGCCAGCCACACGTCGGTATCGTCGATCCAGACCGTCCCGAGCGTGCCGGCCACCCGGGTGAGTCCGGCGACGGGACCCCACGAGCCGCCGGTCTGCTGGAGCACCACGGTCGCCCCCGACGTTCGGGCTCGCAGCATCAGGGTGAACGCGTCGTCGGCGGTCGTCGCCCGGTCACGGTCGGACACGAGGTCGGTCGTGGCCGCGACGAGGTCGACCTCACCCAGCCACGAACGAGCCTGGTCGACGAGGTGCGAGCCCGAGGCACCGAGCCAGCCGCCGCCGCGACCCGGGTCGAACCACCACTCGGAGAAGATCGCCGCGCTCGTGTCGGCGACGAGCGGCACGTAGCCCACGAACGACGCCAGCCGGGGCTCACCGATCGCGCCCTCGGCGATGAGGCGTTGGCAGAGGGCCCGCTCGGGCGCGAAGCGGAACTCGTGACCGATGACGGCCACGACCCCGGCACCGGAGGCTGCGGTGGCCATGCTCGTCGCCTCCGCGGCGTCGAGCGCGAACGGCTTCTCGCAGATGACGTGCTTGCCGGCGGCGATCGCCTCCAGAACGAGCCCGAAGTGCTGGTGCGGGGGTGCCGCGATGGTGACCAGCTCGACGCCGGGCAGCGCGAGCGCCTCGCCCAGCGACGTGGTCGCCAGGGGAACGCCGAGACGCTCGGCCCGCCGCGCTGTGCGCTCGGGATCGCGCCCCACGAGCGCCTCGACCCGAAACCCCGCCCCCCGCAACGCCGGCACGTGGACCCGCGCCCCGAACGAGGTCCCCACCACGACCGCAGCCCGCTCACCGACATCGTGCATGGGCGCGGAACCTACCGCTTCGCCGGCTCGCGGTCTCGGGACCGACCGCCGTGTCGACACCGGCACCGCGGCGACACGGGCACCGCGGCGTCACGCACACCGCGGTGTCACGGGCTCCAGGCTCCCGATGACCAGCGGGGTCGCCGACCTGTGGGATCATCGTCGCCCCATGCGACACTTCCCCGTCACCTCGCGTGTTCCATCGGGCGCGCTCGCGGCTCGCTCGGCCCGAGCCGTGCTCGGTACCGCGATCATCGCCCTGGCCGCGTCGTTGGTCGTGAAGGCCCAGCTGGGGCTGGGGCCGTGGAACGTGGTGCAGCAGGGATTGTCGCGCCAGCTCGACATCACGCTGGGGCAGGCCACCTGGCTCACGGGTGTGGCGTTCCTCATGTGCGCCGTGGCGCTCGGAGAGCGCCCGGGGCCGGGGACCGCGCTCACGATGTTCTTCGGCGGCCTGTTCATCGACGCGTTCCTGCCGCTGGTGGAGGTTCCCGAGGGCATGGCCGGGCGGCTCGTCGCCGTGGGGGTCGCTCTGGTCATGATGTCGTTGGGCGGCTCGCTGGTGATCTCAGCCCGTCTGGGGACGTCGCCGCTCGACGCGGTGAACCTCGGCATGTGCCGGAAGATCGGGCCGAGCTGGTCACTGGCCACGGTGCGCCTCACGATGGAGATCGCGGGCCTGGCCATCGGCTGGTGGCTCGGCGGTCAGGTGGGTGTCGGCTGCGTGATCATCGGCCTCGGCATCGGTCCGTGTCTCCAGCTCTGGCTGCGGGTGCTCGGTCATTCCTCCAGCCCCGAGACCGGTGCCATCGCAGGCGATCGAGCGCTCAGCCCATCAGGGCCCTGACCCGTCGGGCCGTCTCGATCGCGTGCGCACGGGGATCGTCGAGAGGCCAGCCGGCATCGGGGAGGTCGAAGTACTCGATGCTCAGGCCGCCCGTGTAGCCGAGCGCGTCGAGGCCGTCGAGGACCGCCACGAAATCGACATCGCCGTCGGCATCACCACATTGCGCCGTCCCCAGCCGTGCCTGTCGGAGTTGGACGTGCCCGGCGTGGGGGAGCAACTCGACCGGGTCGCCGCCCCATGCCACCACGTGTCCGACGTCGAGCAGCAACCGCAGCCCCGGTACCTCGCGAACGATCTCGAGGCAGGCCTCGTTGCTGTTGACGACGCACCTGCCCCACGGCTCGAGCCGGCACCCCGGGGCCGCCCGCCACTGCTCGACGACCTGCTCCCACGTCCAGGTGGGCCACGGCCCGCTTGAGTACCCGTCGAGCGGCTTCATCGAGAAGCGGTCGACGATCGGCAGCGCCAACCCGTCAGGCGGCCATCCGATCCCGCCGTCGACGAAGTCGAAGCCGTCGTCGCTCGCGCTCCGGGCCACATCTGCGGGCGACCGTCCCATGCCGTACGTCACCGCCACGACTCCCAAGGGACGTCTCATCGATCCGACGGTAGTGTGACGCGCCGGCTCGGCGCCTGAGATGCGTCGTCGGCCAGATGTTGTGCATCGCTGTGGCTGTCGCACGATCGGGGGAGTGATGAGGTTGGCGGGCGAGGTCGCGATCGTGACCGGGAGCACCTCGGGGCTGGGCAAGGAGATCGCCCGGATGTTCGCGGCCGAGGGGGCCTCGGTCGTCGTCACGGGCCGCAGCATCGAGCGCGGTGAGAGCTGGGCCGCGGAGGTGAGCGAGCGCACCGGCGGGGACGCCACGTTCGTGCGCGCCGACCTCACCGACCTCGACCAGTGCTCGACGTTGGTCGAGACCACCGTGGCCCGCTACGGCACCCTGACCGTGCTCGTGAACAACGCCGTGGCCAACGCCGGTGACGGCAAGCTGCTCGACGTGACCTCCGACGACTGGGCGACCAAGCTGCTCGTGAACCTGACGAGCCCGGCCTGGCTGATGCGAGCTGCAATCCCCCACATGACCGCTGCTGGACACGGCTCGATCATCAACGTGTCGTCGCGCGCGGCCGAACGGGGCACGCCCGGCCTGGCCGGCTACACGGCGAGCAAGGGCGGCCTGAACGCGCTCACGCGCAGCGTCGCCATCGACTACGCCGCCCAGGGCATCCGCTGCAACAGCATCACCCCGGGCTACATCGTCCACGAGAGCCGCGACGCCGACATCAGCCCCGAGAAGCTGGCCCGCGTCCAGGGCCAGCACCTCACCCGGCTGGTCCGAGCCAGCGATGTCGCCCATTGCTGCCTCTGGCTGGCCAGCACGGAGGCAGAAGTGGTGACGGGGCTCGACTTTCCGATCTCCGGCGGCTCCACGACCGCCCGCGGGTTGACGTTCGGGTGACTGACACCGAGTGAGCGCCAACGACACAGCCACCAGCTCCACGCCTGCGACTGCAGACGTGCCCCG
>VFJJ01000109.1 GCA_009886115.1 Actinomycetota bacterium | reverse complement strand
GTCACGACGCTGTCAGGTCACGACGCCGTCAGGTCACGACGCTGTCAGGTCACGACGCTGTCAGGTCACGACGCTGTCAGGTCACGACGCTGTCAGGTCACGACGCCGTCGGCCCGCAACGCCGCGATGGCCTCGGCCGACAGGCCCAGGTCGGCGGCGAGGATCTCGGCGGTGTGCTCGCCCACCCAGGGCACCCGGGTCTCGGGGCCCTCGGCCATCTTCGAGAGCTTCACCGGGTTGCCGGGGATGAGGATGGGTTCCTCGACACCGTCGACGCGATCCATGGCGATGAGCATGTTGCGCTTGGCGACGTGCTCGTCGTTGATGACCTCCTCGGCGTTGAAGCACGGCCCTGCGGCGATGCCCGCGTTGGCCAGGGCGTCGCAGGCCTCGACCTTGGTCTTGTCGGACGCCCACTTCTCGACGGCTGGACGGATCACCGTGGCGAGATGCGTGCGCCAGCCGTCGCGGGTGGCGAAGCGCTCGTCGGTGAGCCAGCTCTCGGTCCCGAGCAGCTCGCACAGGCGCTTGAACTGGTGCTCGCGGCCGACCTGCATGATGAACCAGCCATCACCGGCCTCGAACCCGTCGATGATCAGCGCCGGCGGGCCCTTGGTGCGCACGCCCATCGACCACATCTGGGTGACGATGTCGGTGAACGCCACCATGGCGTCGAACATGCTCACGTCGACCCGTTGGCCCTCACCGGTGATGTCGCGATGGCGCAGCGCAGCGAGGATGCCGATGACGCCGAAGACCGAGGAGCCGATATCGCCCAAGCCCCCCATGGGGTTCACGTTTGGCGGCTCGCCCGGCATCTGCTTCCAGTCGTAGGCCCCCGACATGGCTTCGGCGATCCCGGCGTAGGCGGGCCACTTGTCGTAGGGCGACGGCTGGGCGCCGAAGCCGTTGACCGACATGTAGATCGTGCGGGGGCTGATCTTCGAGATCACGTCGTAGCCCAGGCCCAGCCGGTCCATCGTGCCGGCCTTGAAGTTCTCGCACACGACGTCGTAGTGGGGCACGAGCGAGAGCAACAGCTCCTTGCCCTTGGGGTGCTTGAGGTCGATGCCGAGGCTGCGCTTGTTGAGGTTGTTGCGGAGGAAGGTGGCGCCGCAGATTCGGCCTTCCGGATCGGTCATGTACGGCGTGGAACCCCGTCCCGATTCCCCGTCGACCGGATGCTCGACCTTCACGACGTCGGCTCCGAGACGGGCGAGCAGCTGCGTGCCGTAGGGAAGGGCCTGCATCTGCTCGACGGCGAGGATTCGCACACCCTGCAGGGGCTTGCCGTACTTGACGGCATCGGCGTTGGCGATGTCTCCGAGTTTCATGGCCCGAAACTACCGCCCTGCTCGCCGCCGAGGGAACTCGCCAGCGTCTCCTCGACCGACACGCGGGCCCCGCGACCGCGACCCGCTCCCAGCCCGTTCGAGCATGGTGTATCGTCTACACATGAGCGTGACCAGGACGAACATCGAGGTCGACGACGAGGCGTGCGGTGAGGTCATGCGCCGGTTCGGGCTTTCGACCAAGAAGGATGCAGTCAACTTCGCCCTCCGTTGGGTCGCGACCGAGCCCATGACCCTCGAAGAGGCGTTGGCGATGGAGGGAGCCTGCGCGATCGACGTTCTTCCCGCTGACGAGGATCTCGCCGGGACCGGCGTCGTCGAGAACCAGGAGTGAGCCTCGTCCTCGTCGACACCTCGGCCTGGGTCGAGTTCGATCGAGCGACGGGTAGCCCCACCCACCTCGCGGTTCGAGAGCTGATCCAGGCCGACGACGGACGGCTGGTCGTCACCGACCCGGTCGCAGCCGAGCTGTGCGCCGGAGCCCGGACCGAGAGACACCTCAGCGATCTCCGGAGGCTCCTTGCCCGATTTCGGTGGGAGACCGTCAACGCAGGACCCGACTTTGCCCACGCCAGCACGATCTACTTCACCTGCCGGCGCCGAGGCGTCACGGTTCGTAGCCTGGTCGACTGCCTGATCGCTGCGGTCGCCCTCCGCCTCGACGCTTCGGTGCTTCACCGCGACGGCGACTACCCCCTCATCGCCCAGGTGATCCCGCTCCGCCTGGGATCGACCGCCTGACGCCGCACGCACGGTCACAGCCGGTCACAGCTACCTACCCCCTCAACCGCAACTGTCAGCGTGGCGGGCCGTATCCGGCCTGTCACGCTGACAGTTGGAGAGAATCGGTCCGCCGACTAGCCGAGCTCGGTGCCGTAGATACCGCAGAAGCTGACCATCTCGCCGGGGTAGCCGCCGAGGTTGTGGGTGAGGGCGAGCTTCTTCGTGGTCTCGATCCGGCGCTGCTCGGGAGCCTTGCCGCGCATCTGGAGCCAGGCCTCGAAGACCATCCGCAGGCCCGAGGCGCCCACGGGGTGACCGAACGACTTGAGACCACCGTCGGGGTTGACGGGCAGCTCGCCCTTGAGGTCGAACGTGCCGGCGAGCTCTTCCTTCCACGCCGTGCCCCGCTCAGCGAAGCCCAGGTCTTCCATGATGAGCAGCTCGGCGGGGGTGAAGCAGTCGTGCACCTCGGCCATGGCGATCTGGCCCCGGGGGTCGGTGACGCCGGCCTGGGCGTAGGCGTCGACGGCCGAGGCGTGGATCTCGGGGAACCACGTGTAGTCGTAGGCCGGGTCGGCGTTGCCGGAGCAGTTCCCAGCCACGAAGGCCAGGGCCTTGATGTACATGGGTGTGTCGGTGTAGCGGTGGGCGTCCTCGGCCCGGCAGATGATCACCGCGGCGGAGCCATCGGCCACGCCCGAGCAGTCGAACACGCCGAGACCGCCCGCCATGAGCGGAGCGTTGCAGATGGTCTCCATGCTCACTTCCTTGCGGAACTGGGCTCGGGGGTTGCGGGCGCCGTTGTAGTGGTTCTTCCACGAGATGCGGGCCAGCACCTCGCGCATCTGCTCGTCGGACACGCCGTACTTGGCGCCGTACGCGGGTGCGCACATGGCGAACATGGCCGCCGCGGTGAGCGTGCGCCCGGTGCCGTCGGTGGGCGACTTGCTGGCGCCCACGAGGCCCTGGTAGCCGCTGTCTTTGACCTTCTCGACGCCGATCGCCATAGCCAGGTCGTAGGCGCCGCTGGCCACGGCGTAGGCCGCGTTGCGCAACGACTCGGCCCCGGTTGCGCAGAAGTTCTCGATCCGGGTGACGGGCTTGTTGTCGAGCTGCAGCGGACGCGAGAGCGCCATCCCGCTCATGCCCGACATGGCCGTGCCCAGCCAGTAGGCGTCGACGTCGGCCTTGGCGACGCCGGCGTCGGCGAAGGCTTCGGTGGCCGCATCGACGAGTAGCTCGTCGGGGCCCTTGTCCCAGTGCTCGGTGAAGGGCGTGCAGCCCATCCCGATGATGGCGACCTGGTCCTTGATCCCGTGTGATCCCATGGGTCTCTCCTTCTCGCCGTGTCGCTCGCCCCGGCCGACGGTCGCCCGTCGAGCTATCGGACCGGGCGGGCCTTCCAGAAGTAGTTGTGGATGCCGTCGGCGCTGAACAGCCGACGGAAGGTCATCTCGACCCGGTCGCCGACCTTGACCGACGCGGCGTCGACGTCGCACAGCTCCACCGGGAGCCGTCCGCCGCCGTCGAAGTCGACGACCGCGAACACGATCGGCGGGCTGGGGGAGTAGGCGATGCGGTCGATGGTGATGGCGGCCACGGTTCCGATCACCTCGGACATGGGGGCGTCCTCCATGTCGTCGATGGTGCCGCCGTCACGAGACACGCGGGCGGGCGGCATGTGCAACGCTCCGCTCGACCGGTCGCGCGACGCGACGAAGGCGAACTTCCAGTCGTCGTTGCGGCTGGCGACCGAGGCCGAGATGCGGTCGGGCTCGGGGCGCCGGGGCGGTTCGAGGGTGACCACGTCACGCCACGACAGGTACTTGCCGTAGGGGAGGTCGGCCGCGTTGGCGATCTGCGACGCGACGGGACGGGCTGCCCGGTACCCCCTGATCGCCTCGGTGGTGCGGAACACGAGCACGTCGACGCCGTCGACGACCGACACGAGCACGATCACCTGGCCGGCCTCGGCACCTTCGAGGGCCGAGGAGAGCAACAGCGCCGGGTGGGCGGTGCCTGTCTGGCCCACCGACGCGGCGAGGTCGTCGACCAGCGCCTCCTTGGCGTTGACGGTGCTCACCGAGAGGCGGCCGGCGAGGGCCCTCACCGCCCGGGTGTGCGGACCCGTCACGATCAGCCGGTTCACCTGGTCGGCCTCGATGCCAGCGTTCTTCAACGCCGCGTTCCACGCCTGGTCGCCCAGCGGGAGGTACTTGGTCTCGCCGAACTTCTCTTCCCAGGCCTTGGATCGAGTTTCGCCCGGGAGCCTCCAGCGGTCGACGAACTCCTCGCTGACGCTGGCCCCGCCCAGGTACTCGGCGATCACGGAGCTCCCCGCGCCCCCAGAGCCACCAGCGTCGTCGTCTCCGACGAGGATGGCCGCCGCGGCGTCGCCCGTCGCCTGCTCGTCGGCGCTCGTGGGGAGCCCACCGCGGATGTCGCTGGTGACCACGAGCACGGTGTCACTCGACCGGAACGCCGCGGCCAGGACGCCGACGCCCGATCGCACGGCGCCGCCCATGTCGAACGCCGCGACGTCGGTGTCGAGTCGCAGGGCCGCATGGATGGTGGTGGCATTGGTCTTTTCGAGGTAGGCCGGCGAGGCGCTGGCGAACCAGACCGAGTCGGGCCGAGCGGCCGTCGCCCGGAGGCAGGCCCGTGCGGCCTCGACCCCCATGCTCGTGGTGTCTTCGTCGAAGCTGGCGACCGATCGTGTGCCCTTGCCGCCGCCGCTGCCGAAGAACGTGGTGATCTGGGATCGCTGGAGCCGGCGGTAGGGCACGTACCCGCCAGCGCTGATGATTCCTCGCATGGCTCCAGAGTCTACGCACGCCTGATCAGAGCTCCAACTGTCAGCGTCAAGGGCCGGATACGGCCCTTCACGCTGACAGTTGGGAGAACCTCGGCTACCGGCGGGGGAGGCCCAGGACGCGTTCGGCGATGATGTTCCGTTGGATCTCGGAAGCCCCGGCCGAGATGGTGGAGCCGAACTGGCCCAGCCAGGCCACCGGCCAGGGCCCGTTGGCGCCCATGCCCCTCAGGAACCGTTGTCCGGTCAGGTCGATGCCTGCAGCTCCCACGACCGAGGTCATGTCCTCGCGCAACCGGTGGACGGATTCGGAGCCGAACAGCTTGAGCACGGAATGCTCGGGTGACACCATGCCCTTGGCGAACTTGGCGAAACCCTTGTACCCCATGGCCATCATGGCTTGGGAGTCGATGTAGGCACTGGCGACACGGTCGCGAACCCGGGGGTCGTCGCCCAGACGGGTGCCGTCGGAACGCATCGCTTGGCATTCACGGATGGCCCGGTCGACGTCGCCGTGCAGCGCGAGCGCCCCGGTGAGCCACATCATCCCGCGCTCGTGGGCCAGCGATCCGTTGGCGATGCTCCAGCCCTGTCCGAGCTGGCCGATGAGCTGCGAACGGGGCACCACGACGTCGGTGAAGAACACCTCGTTGAAGTCGTTCTCCTCGCGATCGAGCAGACCGGCGAGCGGGCGGATGCGCACGCCCTCCGAGCGCATGTCGACGAGGATCACCGAGATCCCCTTGTGCTTGGCCGCCTCGGCGTCGGTGCGTACGAAGCACCAGCACCAGTCGGCGTGATGGGCGCCCGAGGTCCAGACCTTCTGACCGTTCACCACGAAGTGGGAGTCGAACACCTCGGCCCGCGTCTTGAGACCCGCCAGGTCGGAGCCGGCGTCGGGCTCGCTCATCCCCAGGCACCACGAGATCTCACCCTTGAGCGACGGCATGCCCCAGCGCTCGATCTGCTCGGCCGATCCGTAGTCGAACAGGGAGGGGGTGATGATCGACAGGCCCTGCGGGTTGTACGTGCGCTGGACGGGGCGCCGTGCCATCTCCTCCAGGTACACCATCGACTGGACGGGAGTCGCGTTGCGGCCCCCGCGCTCGGGCGTCCATCCCGGCACCAGCCAACCGTGATCGAACAGCGCTCGCTGCCACTGCCTCACCCAGGGCACCATGTCGGCGCTCGAGCGGGGCATCACCGTCTCGGGCGTGATGACGGGGCAATGGCGGTCGAGCCAGTCGTTCAGCTCGGCCCGGAAGGCCTCGGTGGCGTCGTCGTAGCTCAGGCGCATGAGCCTGAGGTTGGTGGCGGACGACGGTTTCCGTCAACCCGGGGCCTCGACCCGCCGGTAGGGTGGACCCAGCATCCACATGCCGGGGAAGGGCATCGCCATGAGCGCAACCGCCGGGTTGTTCGAGCGCCACCGGGTCATCGACGTCGACACGCACATCACCGAGCCGCGCGACGTGTGGACGGCCCGGGTGTCGAAGAAGTGGGGCGACCGGGTCCCGCACATCGAGCGCATCGATGGCCGCGACGTGTGGATGGCCGGCGACGAGCGCATCGGCACGCCGGGCTCCACCTCGATGGCCGGCTTCGACGGCGTCATCCCCGACTCGCCGGCGACGTTCGACGACATCCACCCGTCGATGTGGGATGCCCGTGAGCGTCTGGCGTTCATGGACGAGCAGGGCATCGACGCGCAGGTGCTGTACCCCAACGTGGGCGGGTTCGGCAGCGGCTCGTGGCTGCGCCTCGGCGACATGGAGCTCGTGCGCGAATGCGTGAGCGCCTACAACGACTTCCTGATCGACTGGACGAGCGCCGATCCCAACCGGCTCATCCCCATCGCCACCACGCCGTTCTGGGATCTCGACCTGGCGCTCGGCGAGCTCGAGCGCTGCATCGCCAAGGGCCATCGGGCCGTGAACTTCTGCAACCAGCCGCAAGATCACGGACAGCCCGGCCTGGCATCTCGCCACTGGGACCCGGTGTGGGCGCTGGCCCAGGAGGCGGGCATCCCCATCAGCTTCCACATCGGCGGCGGCGACATCGGCAGCCTCATGGTCGACACCCACAACATGGGCTTCCACGCCAACTTCGCCCGGGTCTCGTCGCTGATCTTCGTCGACAACGCCAAGTGCATCGCCGACCTCATCTTCGGCGGTGTGTGCCACCGCTTCCCCGACCTGAAGTTCGTGTCGGTCGAGAGCGGCGTGGGCTGGCTGCCGAGCGTGCTCGAGGCGTTCGACTGGCAGTGGCGCAACGGGGGCGTGACCGACGACCACCCGGAGTACGACCTGCTGCCGTCGGAGTACTTCCGCCGGCAGATCTACGGGTGCTTCTGGTTCGAGCGAGCGGGCGCGCTGAACGCCATCGAGCAGTTCCCCGACAACATCCTCTACGAGACCGACTACCCCCACCCCACGTGCCAGCATCCCGGTCCTCGCACCCCGGCTCAGTTTCCCCGCGACTACGCCGAAGGCGTGCTCGGGGCGCTCGATCCCGGCGTGCTCGACAAGGTCCTGTTCTCGAACGCCGCTCGCCTCTACGGCGTGAAGTAGCGGCGCTGGCGGGCCCATGCCTGGCGGTTCCCGGGCCCACCGTGCAATCGTTCGTCGTCCGATCCTGTGAGGAGCGCTTCGATGGCCGCTACACCCCCGCCCGGCTTCCCCACCCAGCCCGGATACCCGTCCCAGCAGTGGGGCGGCCAGCCCGGCTACGGCCCCGCCCCGGGAGCCCCCGGCCCCGGGTATGGCGGCCCGCCCGGGTACGGTGCGCCCCCCTCCTCGGCTGGCTCGTCGTCGAGCGGGCTCGTGCTGGCGATCGTGCTCCTGGTCATCGGCTTCATCCAGGCCGGGATCGTGCTCAGCGAGCTCGACGGGACCCCGGGCAAGTTCAAGGTGGTGTCGTTCCTGGAGGCCATCTCGGCCTGGGTGATCGCCGCGACCGTCGCCTGGGCCGGGGGAGCGATCGTGGGGGCCGTGAAGGCCCAGCGTCGCTGAACCGCCGGGGTGGGGCGTTCCCTGTGTCGGCCTCGAGAGCCCTGGGGCTGACGACGATCCTGGCGCTGGCGGGCTGTCTCCACGGCACCGACGACACGACGCTCCCGGCGCCCCCCGTTGTCGCCACGATCGCGAGCGTCCCGACGGCACCGACCGGGAGTGCTCCCGTTGCTGACCGGTCCGGCGGTGGTGCCGCGGTCGGGATCGAAGCGGGAGCCGGGGCTGGTGCCGCGCCGCCATCCGTGAGCACGTCCACCGAACCGGTGCGCACCTCGGCCGAGCGGCTGTGCGGCGCGGTCGAGGCCGAGCAGGTCGGGTCGCTCCACGGCAGCGGCCTCGTTGAGCTGTCCGGGCTGGCGGCAAGCCGTACGCAGCCCGGGGTGATCTGGGCCGTCCAAGACTCGGGCAACGATCCGCAGCTCTTCGCCCTGGGTCTCGACGGGGCCGACCTCGGCGTTGTGACGGTCGAGGGTGCCGACAACCGTGACTGGGAGGACATCGCGGCCGGCCCCGACGGCATGCTGTACATCGCCGACATCGGCGACAACGCCGAGCGCCGACCGGAGGTCGTGATCCAGGTCGTCGCCGAGCCCGCGGTCGAGCCGGGCGCTCCGGCTCGCCTGGCGGCATCGACACCCGTGGTGCGCAGCATTCTGGTGCGCTACCCGGACGGGCCCCACGACGCCGAGGCCCTCGTGCACGATCCGCTGTCGGGCCACCTGTTCGTGATCACGAAGTCGCTCGCCGGCGAGGGACTCGTCTTTCGGGTCGTGGCCTCGCTCGACGGGAGCCCCGTGCAGGCCGACGAGGTGGGGCGACTGCACCTCGGGTTCTTCCAGGCGGTCACCGGCGGCGACATCTCGGCTGACGGCTCGACGATCGTCGTCCGCACCTATACCGACGTGCTGGTCTGGGACCGGGCGGCAGGCTCCGGAGTGGCCGAGGCCCTGGCGGCCGAGCCCTGCGTGGCGGTCGGCCCTCCCGACGCGCAGGGCGAGGCGATCACGGTGCTGTCCGACGGCTCGGGGTACGTGACCAGTAGCGAAGGCGCGCAGGCTCCCGTCTGGCTGGTGCGGCGCACGTGAGCGGCGACGGGTGGCCGGTGTTCCGAACCCGGTCGGGTCGAAAGTAGGGTCGGAGCCAGGAGACGGGGGAGCACGATGACCGAGCAGCCCAGCAGCTCGTCGACACCGCGGGAACGGCTCGCGACCCTGCGCGAGATCGAGCGCGACGCTCGTGAACGCCTCGGTCCGGAGGTCTGGGAAGAGCTGGAGGCTGGTGTCGGCGACGAGTGGACGCTCCGGCGCAACCGCTCGGTCTTCGATCGGTGGCAGCTCCGTCCTCGGGCCCTGAGCGGGGTGTCGACGCCGACGCTCGCCACGTCGTTCTGCGGGATCCCGCTGGCCCATCCGGTCGTGGCGGCCCCGTTCAGCGACGACGCCCGCTATCACGAGCAGGGACACCTGGCCCTTGTTCGGGGTTGTCGCATCGCTGACGCTGCCGCGATCGTGGCCGCCGACTCGTCCCGCCGACTGGAGGATGTCGCCGAGGCGGCCGAGGGCATCTCGCTGCTGCTCCAGCTCGATGCTGCGGGACCGCACGACCTCATGGGGCCCTTGGCATCTCGGGCTGAGGCTGCGGGCTACCGAGGGTTGGTCGTGTCCGTCGCCGTCGCCGTCGCCGGCCCCGAGCCCGTGGGCTGGCGTTGGGGTGACGTCACGCGCGCCCTCCACGGCGTGAGACTGCCGTGGATCGCCAAGGGCGTGCTCACCGCCGACGACGCGCTGGCCGCGGTTGCCGCGGGCGCCGCCGGACTGATCGTCTCGAACCACGGTGGCCGGGGACTCGATCGCGTCCCAGGCGCGCTCGACGCGCTGGTGGAGGTGGTCGCGGCCGTCGGTCCCGTGGCCGAGGTGATGGTCGACGGTGGCTTCCGGCGCGGGAGCGACGTGGCGATCGCGCTGGCGCTGGGTGCGCGGGCCGTGGGTGTCGGCCGTCCGGCGATCTGGGGGCTGGCGGCCGACGGGGCCGACGGCGTGGCCCGGGTCATGACGCTGCTGCGCGACGAGCTCGCCCACACCGTCGCCTGGCTGGGCCGCCCCTCGGTGGCTGCGCTCGACCGCAGCGCCGTGGCCCCGGTGGGCTGGCGATCCGGCGGGGGCCCCGGCTGACGGTCCCCGGCTGACGGTCCCCGGCTGACGGCACCCGGCGGCGGCCGCCGTTGAAGGGCCGAGACAGCGGGACACGCCGGTGGGCGCACCGGGTCCAGGGTGACGAAGGGAAATGCGGAATGGAAGCGCTCGGGCTCGCGGGGCGAGGATCGGGGCCATGAACGTGACTGCTGGTGCACTGTCGGGCCTCCGCGTGCTCGATCTGTCGATCCTGTTCGCGGCACCCCAGATCGCCACGGTGCTCGGCGACTTCGGCGCCGATGTGGTGAAGATCGAGCCGCCGAGCGGTGATCCGATGCGGTTCGTCGGTCCGGTCCGAGGCGGCGAATCGCTGAACTGGGCGTTGATCGGGCGGAACAAGCGGTCGGTGGAGCTCGACATGACCACGCCCGAGGGCCAGGCCACGCTGCACCGCCTCGTCGCGGTGGCCGACGTGGTCGTCGAGAACGCCGGGCCCTCGGTGCTGCGCAAGTGGCGAGCGACCTGGGAGGAGCTCTCGGCCATCAACCCACGCCTGGTGATGGTGTCGGTGTCGATCTACGGGGAGGGCGGGCCGTTCGAGGGCCGTCCCGGCAACGGCACCCTGGCCGAGGCCTTCGGGGGTTTCACCGCGATGACGGGTGAGACCGACGGTCCGCCGATGCTGCCGTCGCTCCCGCTCGGCGACGTGCTCACCGCCATGTGGGGCGTGATCGGGGCGCTGCTGGCCTGTTGGTCTCGCGACGCATCCGGCCCTGGGCGCGACGGCGCCGACCCCAAGGGGACGGGTCGGGGCCAGCACGTCGACATCGCCATGTACGACCCCATCCTGTTCGTGCTCTCGGGCACGCTGACCCAGTACGACGGGCCCGGCACCCGGCCTCCGGGGCGCACCGGCTCGCGCATCCCTTCCGGCGTGCCCCGCAACATCTACCGGACCGGCGACGGTCACCACATCGCCGTGTCGGGCTCGACCGATCAGCAGGTGGCCCGGCTTCTCCCGTTGCTGGGTCTCGACACCGTGGCGGGCCGGGCTCGTTTCGGCCGTTCGGTCGACCGCATGCAGGCTGCCGACGAGCTCGACGGGCTCGTGGCCGAGTGGATCGCCGGCCTTCCCCGCGAGGAGGCGCTCGCCGTGCTGCTCGACGCCCGCATCCCTGCTGCCCCCGTCAACGACGTCGTCTCGCTGCTCGCCGATCGGCAGATCGCGGGACGGGGCGATCTCGTCGAGCTCGACGTTGCCGGTATCGGGAGACGCACCTTCGTGCGCCCGACGCCCCGCCTGAGCGAGACCCCGGGCGAGATCCGCCATGCCGGCCCGGCTCGCGGGGCCCACACCGCCGAGGTGCTCGCCGACTGGCTCGACGACTGAGCCCATCGGAAGTTCGCTGGTTGCCAGCTGTGGCGGGCCGACCGGCCGGCGGGCCGACCGGCCGACGGGCCCGAGATCGCGGGGCCGAGCTCGCCGGACGGAGGGCCGAGGGCGGTGTGGCGGCCGGCGGTCGCCTCGGTCGCGGCGACGACGACAGCTGGCTCAGGCGTCGCGGCCGAGGAGGCTGAACGACTGCGCAGTGGGGCCGCGGGAAGGCAGGGCCAGCACCCCGAGCACGAACTCGGCCACGTCGGCCGGCTGCTTGAGCCATTCGCCCCCGAAGACGCCCGGCGCGCCCGGTGCCAGGGCGACCGTGGCTCCGGCGAAGTCGGCGAGCTCGGTCTGGACCGGCCCGGGGATGATCTCGTTCACCGAGATGGCGTCGGAGCGCAGCTCCTGGGCCAGGATGCGCACCAGGCTGAAGACCGCGGCCTTCGACGAGGAGTAGGCCGACCATCCCGGACCGCCCCGGAGCCGGGCACCCGAGCCCATCACGAGGATGTGCCCGCCTCCGCTCGATCGCAGGTGGGGGATGGCCGCTCGGCACGTGAGCAACGTCCCCAGCACGTTCACCTCGTGGGTGGCCCACCAGTCATCGGGCTCGACGTCGGACACCGGGCCGAAGCCGTGCATCCCCCCGGCGTTGGCGATCGCGATGTCGAGCCGACCGAAGGTCGCCGCGGTCGTCTCGACCAGGCACTCGACGGCGGCCCGGTCGCGCACGTCGCAGGGCACGGCCACCGCCCGTCCACCGGCGGCGACGATCTCCCGGGCGACGGCGTCGATCTCGGCGCCGGTACGGGCTCCGAGCCCGACCGCGGCGCCCTCGCGGGCGAGGGTCAGGGCCAGACCGCGACCGATGCCGCGGCCGGCACCGGTGACCACGGCGACCTTCCCGACGAGCCGTCCTGCCGGCGATCGTGCCCCGGCATGGGTCACGTCGGTCGCATCGGTCGCGTCGGTCGTATCGGTCGTATCGGTCACTCCGGTCGTATCGGTCACTCCGGTCCCCCAGCGTCGGTCTCGTCGGTCGTTGCGGCCGCGGGGTCAGAAGCGGGGCGGGAGCGAGGCGACTTCGGCGAGTGGGACGACCCGGGCGTGCGGTGTCGACGGCTGACCCTCGGGGCACAGCCACCGGCAGAACACCGAGCCCTGGCGGGTGCCGGCGGTGCTCACCCAGTTGGCGACGCCGGGATCATGCTGGGCGACGACGACCCGGAACTCCCCGCCGGGTCCGAGCTGTGCCTGGCTGGTGTTGATCGAGACCCGCTCGTAGCGCCAGTCGAGCGACTGCATCAGGGGGTTCCACAACTGGATTCCCCAGTAGACACAAGGGATTACCACGCCGTCGATCACCAGGGCCTCGTCGGCTTCGAGCTCGTACCGGCACCGGGCGTACATGTTGTCGGGCGTGCCCCAGCTCGGATGCTGGGGCGTGAACCGGTAGGGCTCCTGCATGGTGTTCGGGGTCGTCGGGGCCATAGGTGTCATCTTCACGGTCTCGGCCACGAAGTGAGCGGCAGCGAGCAGACGATCGGCAGTCTCCTGCTGGCTCAAGGGCCGGGGCGGCTCCACCGTCTCGACGGTCTCGATGTGCCACGACGCGGGGCGGTCGACGGTCCGGTCGAAGTAGTACTCCCGGGTGATCACGCAGACCGCGTCGGGCGCGGTGGCCATCCAGTCGCCCTCGTACCCGGCCGGGCGTTCCTCGGACAGCACGATCTCGAAACGGCCCTCGGCGTCGGTCGTGAGCTCGGAGTGATTGCGGTTCGAGACCGTACGGTGCGTCATCGAAGACGACGGGTCGGGCCCGGCGTGCACGATCAGCGACAGGTAGCAGTCGTCGCCGCGCCGGCCCGTCACCCGGTAGGCCCGCCCGCCCCGGATGCCGGCGTACTGGTACACGGAGTCGGTGTTGTCGCCCAGGATCTTCTTGGTGGGTGCGGCGAGCGGGACGAATGCCGGTCGGTCGGGGTCGGACTCCACGTACAGGTCGAAGGCGTACGACAGGAGGTGGGTGAGGTGCCGGTAGCCCATGGCCATCGTGGCCGGGTCGAACCGTCCCCGCGCCGGATCGATGAACGAGCCGTCGGCATTGCGCAACACGTCGAGGAGGTGCAGCCAGGCCTTCTGGACGGGGCCCGGATCGTTCGGCCGGGGCGTGCTGTCAGCGCTCATGGCGCGAGAACGTACCGCCCCCGTCGCGAGCGTGCAGGGTCCGTAAGATCAACGCCGCCAACGTCGGCCTCGAGCGGGCCGGCGATGTGGGCCCAGGGGGAACGTGACGCACGCCGGTGCAGGTCTGATGTCCGACGACCTCGTGTTGTGCGAGCTCACGCTGCCTCAGGCCACGTTCGCCGAGCTGGTCGACGCCGCCGCAACCAACGGCTTCTCGGCCATCTCGATGTCGGCTCGGCGCTACCGCGAGGCCCGTGACCGCGACGGTCTGAGCGATGCCGACATCCGGGCCCGGCTCGAGCACGCCGGCGTGCTCGTCGCCGAGGTCGACGTGGTGTACGAGTGGGCACGCGGGGGCGACAACGGGGCGCGATCTCGTCGCACGGAGGACCGGGTCAGGGCGATCGCCGGGCTCGTCGGGGCCCGCTCGATCAACCTCGTCTCCGACCTCGGCGATCCGGGAGATCCCGCCGAGGTGGTCGCCGAGCGGTTCGCCGCCCTGTGCGATCGGTGCGCGGTCGACGGCCTCCTCGCTCACATCGAGTACATGCCCTGGTTCAACGGCATCGACCTCGCGCAGGTTGCGTCGGTGGTGGCCATGGCCGATCGCCCCAACGGAGGCGTCGAGATCGACGCGTGGCACCACTTCCGCGGTGGCCTGAGCCTGGCTGACATCGCCGCGCTCGACGGGCGGCTGTTCAGCGCCATCCAGCTCGACGATGCGCCGGACGTCGCCGAGGTCGATCTGCTCGAAGCGACGCTGCACGACCGTCTCTTGCCCGGCGAGGGCGAGCTCGACGTGGTCGGATTCATCCGCACGCTCGACGAGATCGGCTGCCGGGCGCCGGTCGGCGTCGAGGTTCCGAGCGATGTCCTCGCCGCGCTCCATCCCACCGAGGCCGCGCGGCGGGTCGCCGTCGCGGCCCGGACGGTGCTGGCCACGGCCCGGGCCTGACGCCCTCTGCGACAATCCCTCAACTTTTCGCGGCAATCGTCCGATACAGAGGCGTGTCGGCGAGTCATCGTGACCACCTTCTCCGTCGAGCGCTCGAGGACGCTGGTCTCCGGCTGCTCTACCAGCCCGTTGTCGACGCCGCAGGGTGCCTGTGCGGCGTGGATGCCGTGCCCCGCGTGTTCGTCGCCGGCCGCGGCCTGGTCGACCCGGTCGACGTGGGCTCGCTCCACGCGACGTTCGGCGCGACCTCGATCGAGCACTGGACCGTGGGCGAGGCTGTGGCGCAGGCGAGGCGTTGGCGCGAGCGTGTTGCCGGGGCACGGCCGTTCGTGTCGTGTGAGCTCTCGGCCGCGGCCCTGAGAGAGCGCGAGGTCGACCGTCTGTTGGAGCAGGCCCTCGAGGCGCATGCCATCACCCCCGAGCAGGTTCGGCTCGTGATCGCCGGGGCCACACTTCTCGATATCGACGATCGCCAGCACGACGCTCTGGTCGCCCTACGTCTGCGGGGCGTCGAGGTGGGCGTGACCCACGTGACAGCACGGTTCCCTTGGGAAGCATCGGGAATGGAGATCCCGTCGTTCGCGGTGATCGACACCTCATCGGTGGGCGGCGACGTTGCCGATGAGACCCACCGCCGCGGTCTTGCGGTCGTGGCCGCGGGGATCGACTCCGATGATCACGCATGCCGGTGGCGGCGCTGCAGCGACCTGCTGGTTGGTCAGTGGTACTCGCCTGCGGTCGGGCCCGAGGTGATCACGGCCATGCTGCGGTCGGGTCGTCGGCTCATCGAGTCAGCGGAGCGATGAACGTCTCGGCGAAGCGGGCCATCGCATCGTCCTTGGAGGCGATCGACGAGAACGCCGGATCGCCGAGCATCCAGGGCATGCCGATCGTCGACGTGACACCCCGCTCCTCGAGTTCCCGGTAACGGTCGACGTCGGGGACGGCGTTGGGGATCACCATCACCTCGAAGTCGCTCCGGGTGTGGCTCCCCGCTTCCCTGCGGGCTGCGGCGAGCGTGTCGAGCAGCAGCGGGATCTCGTCGACGTCGTAGTTCATGCCCAGCCAGCCGTCGTGACGGGCCGCCCGTCGCAACGCCGCGTCGCTCTTGCCTCCCACCCAGATCGGGATCCGGCCGGTGGGGACCGGGAACATGGCCGAGCGCGGAACGTCGTAGTGCGCACCGTGGAACTCGCACCAGCCGTCGTCCCAGAGGTCGCGGATGATCGTCAGCATCTCGTCGAGACGCCGCCCGCGACAGTGGAAGTCGTGGCCCAGCACCTCCATCTCCTCGGCCAGCCACCCGGCACCCACGCCCATCGAGACCCGTTGGCCGGCCAGGTCGGAGAGCGTGCCCACCTGCTTGGCAACCGAGAACGGGTCGCGCATCGGCAGGATGTACACGTAGGGCATGAACTTCAGGTGGGTGGTGACCGCGGCCATCGAAGCGATCGACACCAGCGGATCCTGGAACGCCGTCTCGGGGGTGAACGGGTTCTCGCCCGACGGGTGCACCGAGGCGATCTGCTCGGGGATGAGAACGTGGTCGGCCAGAGCGAGGCCCTCGAAGCCGTGGCGCTCGGCGAGCCGGGCGATGTCATGGAACTGGCTCGTCGGCTCGAACATGAGGGGCAACCAGAAGCGCATGACCGGCGACGCTACGCGCTTTCGTGTCGCCCGGCACCCGGGTAGCGTCGGCTGCACTCGGGCCGGCGGCAACGTCGAGGACCGCATGCGACAGTGCGCAGGCCGGCGCACCGTTCGGAGACAGCTGATGGGAGACCAGGCGATGGGCGAGCGAGTGCTGGGCGACGTGGCGACCAAGCTCGTGTTCGAGAACGAGCGGGTCAAGATCTGGGAGCTCGAGCTCGAGCCCGGGGCCCGGTCCGACGTGCACGAGCACACGATGGACTACATCCTCGTGCAGCTCGACGGTGACCGCATCGCCGGCGACTTCGAGCCCGACACCGCCGGTGCGCTCAGCGGCTTCGTCGAGGGCGACGTCGTGGCGGGCCAGGCGATGTACCTCACCAAGGGCGGCATCGAGACCGCGGTGAACACCGGTCAGAGGACCTATCGCGAGATCCTCATCGAGCTCAAGGAGTAGCTGTGCCAGGCCGTTCGCGGGCCTGGCACAGGACGCTCAGTCGCCGGCTGCAGCCACCCCGACCGGGCAGCTCACGCCGGTACCGCCGAGGCCGCAGTAGCCGCCCGGGTTCTTGCCCAGATACTGCTGGTGGTAGGGCTCGGCGTAATAGAACGCCGGCGCCTCGCGGATCTCGGTGGTGATGTCGCCGTAGCGGGCCGCGGCGAGCCGCTCTTGGAACAGGTCGCGGGAAGCGAGCGCGGCGGCGAGTTGCTCGGCGCCGTAGGCGTAGATCGCCGAGCGGTACTGGGTGCCCCTGTCGTTGCCCTGGCGCATCCCCTGGGTGGGGTCGTGCGACTCCCAGAAGATCTTGAGCAAGGCGTCGTACGACGTGACCGCGGGATCGAAGACCACGAGCACGGCCTCGGTGTGGCCCGTGGAGCCCGAGCAGGTCTCCTCGTAGGTTGGGTTGGGCGTGAAGCCACCGGCGTAGCCCACCGCGGTGGTGTACACCCCGGGAGCCTGCCAAAACATGCGCTCGGCGCCCCAGAAGCAGCCCATCCCGAAGACGGCCTGCTCCATTCCGTCGGGGAACGGCGGGGTGAGCGGGTTGCCGTTCACGAAGTGCGCGGGCGGGACGGGCATCGTCTCGCTGCGGCCCGCCAGGGCGGTCGACTCGTCGACCAGATGGGGTGTGCGTCCGAACATCGAAACCTCCGGGAGATGGTGTGACGATCGAGTCGCTCGCGGTCGTCGTTCGTTACATCAGGCTACCGGGCGCCGCGGCGATCGGGGCGCGCCCGGGCCGCGCCCGACCGGGTCGGGTTGAGGGCCTCGGCTCGGGCGCGGCTCAGGCGCCGGGCGCCGGGCGCCGCAGCGCACCGTCGAGGACGACGTCGACGATCGATGCTGCCGTGTCGCCGGCGATGGTCTGGCGCGTCACGAGCAGGCGGACGAACAGCGCCCCCACGAGGATGTCGGCGAGCAGCTCGGCGTCGACGCTGGGAGCGATGCTGCCGTCGGCGATCGCCCCCTCGATGAGCGCCCGAACCGGTTGCCGGCGCTGCTCGATGAGCTCGTGATACAGCGTGGCGATCTCGGGGTCGCGCGCCGCGGCATCGACGAGCGTGGGCAGCAGCCCGGCCAGCCGGCCCCGTCGGAGGCGGTCGGCCAGGTGCTCGATGAACGTGATCAGGTCGCTCCGCAGGTCGCCGCTCGTGGGAATCGGATGAGGCTCGGCGGCGCTGCGGACTGCGTCGACGATCACTTCGGCCCGGCTGTTCCAGTGGCGGTAGATGGTGGTCTTGGCGACACCCGAGCGGGTGGCGATCGCCTCGATGGTCGTGGCCGCCAAGCCCATCTCCGCGAGCAGCTCGAGGGTGACCTCGAGGACCGCCGCCCGGGATCGGGCCACGCGGGGATCGCCCGTGCCTGGGCCCGTCTGCAGCGTGCCCGTCTGCGGGGCGCCCGTCTGCAGCGTGCCCGTCTGCGGAGCGATCGACCACGCAGCGCGCCCGACCATCAGCCCGGCTCCGCCGTGGTGGCGATGTCGGCACCCGTGCCAGCGGCGGCGGTGCCCATGCCAGCGGCGTCGTCGGACTTCGCGGTGGTGCTCGCGATGTCGACGGTGGCGCTCGCGGTGGCGACGGTCGGCCGGTCGGGCATGAACCGATGGGCGAGAACGGCGGCCACGACGGTGATTGCCGCGGCCGAGAACATGGCCACGTGCATCCCGTCCATGAACGCGCTGCGGGCGGCATCGACGAGCTCGCGTCCGCCGGGCACGCTGTCGGGGAGCTGGCCGGCGGCGAGCACGGCTCTCGAGACACCCTCACGCGCGGCGGCGCTCACCTCGGTGGGAACGCCGAACCGGTCGAGGTCGCCCAGGGAGTCGCGGTAGCGCGACGACACGATGCTGCCGATCACGGCAACGCCAACGGCGATGCCAACTTCGCGGGTCGTGTCATTGACCGCCGAGCCGACCCCGGCCTTGCCCAGAGGCAGCGAGGTCATGATCGCCCCCGTCGACGGCGGCATGGTCAGCCCCATGCCCGCGCCCATCATGATCCCGCCGGCCATGAACTGGAGATAGGAGCTGTCGGCGGCGAGGGTTCCCAAGATGGCCAGACCCGCGGCATTGAGGATCAGACCCGTGGTGACAACCCGCCGGGCGCCGAGACGCTCGACGAGCGCCGCCGAGCGGGGCGCCGCCACCATCATCGCCACCGTGAACGGCAGGAGGCGCACACCGGTGTTGAACGGTGAGTGACCCTGCACCGACTGGAGGTATTGGCTCACCACGAAGAACATGCCCAGCATGGCCATGAACCCGAGGAAGATCGTGGAGCAACCCATCGTGAACGCGCGGTTCGAGAACAGCGACAGGTCGAGCATCGGATGGGTGCAACGCCGTTCCCACACGATGAACGCGGTGATGAGCGCGATCGAGACGGCCATCAGCCCCAACGTCTCGACGCTGAGCCAGCCCTTCTCCGGGCCCTCGATGATGGCGTAGATGAGCGACCCGAGGCCGAGGATCGAGAGCACGGCACCGGGGACGTCGAAGCGTGCCTGGCTGGGGTCGCTCGACGTCGGAAGCAGCACGGCGCCCAACCCGAGGGCCAGGATCACCAAGGGGATGTTGATGAAGAAGATCGAGCCCCACCAGAAGTGGTCGAGGAGGAAGCCCGAGAGCAACAGCCCGAGCGCGCCGCCGGCGCCGGCGAACGCCGCCCAGATGGCGATGGCCTTGGCCCGCTCCTGCGGAGGGAAGACGTTGGCCAGGATGCTGAGCGTCCCCGGCATCACGAAGGCCGCGCCCACGCCCATGGCGGCGCGGCAGGCGATGAGCTGCCCTGGCGAGTCGGCCAGCGTGGCGACGGTGGTGCCCAGACCGAAGATCACGAGCCCGATCTGCATGGCTCCCTTGCGTCCGAAGCGATCGCCCAGGGCGCCGGCGAACAGGAGGAGGCCAGCGAAGACGATGGCGTAGGCGTCGATGATCCACTGGAGCTCCGACGACGACGCACCCAGCTCGCGCGAGAGCGCCGGGATGGCGACGTTCAGCGACGAGTTGGCCACGACGACCATCACCAGGCTCAGGCACAGGACCGAAAGGATCCGCCATCGCTTGGCGTATATGGCTTCGGGGGTTCGTTGCATGCTGCCTCCCGCGGCTGGACGCGCCCCGGGCGGCGCCCGTCCACACCAGTTTCGCTACGCTACCGTAGCGTAGCGAAACTGTCGCCGCGCGGAGAGGTCGGCGGCGCTCGGAGCGACCCCACGGCGACCACCGCGATCCCCGCGCCGGCCATGAGCCCGAACGCGCCCCGGTAGGCGCCGACGCCGTCGCCCGTGGTCCACGACTCGGTGAGCGAGATCGTGATGGCCACGCCGAGAACGGTCGAGACCCGCTGGAAGGTCTGGTTGACGCTCGTGGCCGCGGCGAACATCTG
This sequence comes from Actinomycetota bacterium, assembly GCA_009886115.1. Lineage (GTDB taxonomy): Bacteria > Actinomycetota > Acidimicrobiia > IMCC26256 > VFJJ01 > VFJJ01. Next base: position 5,827 of record VFJJ01000109.1, on the reverse strand, counting down.
CATGGGGATTCCGACCACGCTCAACCCGTGGATCGCGGGCCAGGCGAGCCCTGATCCCAGGCCCATGGCCACGATCCCCGTCAACCAGACGCGGAGGTCGGGCTCGTCGGAGAGCATGGCCGTGAGCCAGATCGCTCCGGCCGAGAAGACGCTGCCCCCGATGGCGATCATCCGCCGATGACCGAAACGCTCGGCGCCGCGGCCGGCGAACGCCGACACGCAGGCGATGGTGACCGACACCGGCGTGAACAGCAGCCCCGCCTTGGTGATCGGGTAGTCCCAGGCGAATCGCAGGAACTGCACGGCGCCGAAGAACATGGCGAAGAAGCCGATCCCGAACACGGTCGAGCCCAGGGCGCTGCGCCGCACCGTCGGGTACCGGAACAAGCTCAGATCGAGCATCGGATTCGAGACGCGCGACGAGCGCCACACCAGCGCGGCGAGCAGGCCCAGGCCGATGACGATCGAGCCCAGGGTCCGAACCGAGAGCCAGTCCCAGCGCGGGCTCTGCACCAACCCGAGCGTGACTCCCCCCGTGCCGGCCATGAGCAGGATGGCCCCCGCCAGGTCGGGCATCTCGCGAGCATCGGGATCACGCGACTCGCGGAACACCGGTATCCCCATGGCGATCGCGCTCACACCCAAGGGCACGCTCACCCAGAACGCCCAGCGCCAACCGCCCGCGTCGACGATCACCGATCCGAGCGACGGCCCCAGCGCGGCTGCCGCGGAGCCGATCCCGCCCCAGACCGCGATGGCCGTCGTGCGCCGACTGGCCGGGACCTCGTTGAGGATGAGTGCCACCGACGCTGGTGTGATGGCCGAGCCGCCGATGGCCTGGAGCACCCGGGCCACGATCAGCACGGGGATGCTCGGTGCGAGCGCGCCCATGGTCGAGCCCAGGGTGAATGCAGCGAGTCCGACCATCAGCACCCGTTTGCGGCCCACCCGATCGGCCAGCACTCCCAAGGGGATGAGGATCGCCGCCGCCACGATGGTGTAGGTGTTGAGGACCCACGACAGCGTGGAGCGGGGCTGGTCGGAGAACGAGGCCTGGAGGTCGGGGAAGGCCACGTTCATGATCGAGAGGTTGACGGCCGACTGGAAGCTGCACAGCGAGCCGCAGATCATCACCTGCACGGCTCGACGGCTCAGCCGTTCGGTCTCCACCGCCGGAATCTATGCTGCGGCTCCCTTTGCTGCGGGCTGTGGGCCCCGGCCTTGCCTTGGAGGTCCCCGTGTTCATCATCTCCGGCCACATGAAGTTCGACCCGGCCCGCCGTGAGGAGTGCCACGAGCGGATGCGCACGGTCGCGGCGGCCTCGGTGAGCGAGGACGGTTGCCTGGCCTACGGCTATGCCGAGGACGTCTCGGAGCCGGGTTCGTTCCGCATCTTCGAGCACTGGGCGAGCGAGGAGGCCTTCGGGGCCCATTGCTCGACCGACACCTACAACGCCTTCATGGCCTGGATCGGTGAGATCGGGATGCTCGGCGCCGACGTCAACCGGTACGAGGTGGCCTCGCACGTGAGCCTCACCGGCGGCTGATCGAGGCGGCTGGCGGGTGGCCGCCGGCCTACGCCCGCGCTGTCGGCTCTGATGGCCCGACGATCGTGTTGCTGAGCGCGTCGAGCTCGGGGCCGGATGCGCGGAACGTCAACACGATGTGGTGGCTGTCAGCCCCCTGTCGTCGTGGCAACCGATCGGAGGGCTGTGGCGAGGATGGCTGCGCCCTCGTCGATCTCGGCCTCGGTGACGCACATCGGGGGAGCGACGCGCACGCAGTTGCCGTAGGTGCCTCCCTTGCCGACGAGGAGGCCGGCGGCCTTCGTCGCTTCGAGGACGGCCGCCGCCGCGCTGGGGTCGGGCGTGCGGCCGCCGCCGGGCCGGACGAGCTCGACGGCCAGCATGAGGCCCCGGCCGCGCACGTCGCCCACGGTGTCGAGCTCGGCGACGAGCGGTGCGATGTGGGCGCGGAGCCGGGCGCCCCTCCGCTTGGCGTTGCCCTGGAGGTCGTGGTCGAGCAGATACCGGAGGTTGGCCAGCGCTCCGGCGCACACGAGCGGGTTGCCGCCGAAGGTCGAGATGGAGTTGGCACCGATGCAGTCGACCACCTCGGCCCGTCCGACCAGACCGGCGATCGTGAGCCCGTTCCCCAGCCCCTTGGCGAAGGTCATCACGTCGGGGACGACGTCGTGGGCCTGGATGCCCCAGAAGTGGTCGCCCGTGCGGCCCCAGCCGGTCTGGACCTCGTCGGAGATCAACAGGATCCCGTATTCGTCGAGCACCTTCTTGATGCCGGCGAAGAACCCGTCGGGCGGTACCACGAACCCGCCGACGCCCTGGATCGGCTCGGCGATGAGACAGGCCACGTCGCCCGAGGTCGTGGTCTCGATCACGTTGCGGAGATCGGCGGTGCAGGCGTCGATGAGCTCGGCATCCTCGAGATCGCCCCACGGCGAGCGGAACCGGTAGCCGTTGTAGACGTAGCTCACCTGGAACGGCGACAGGCTCGTGGGTGACCAGCCTCGCTGACCGGTGACGCCCATCGTGGCGAACGACCGGCCGTGGTAGCTGTTGCGCAGGGCCAGGATCTGGTTGCTGCGGCGATATGTGGAGGCGAGGAGCAGCGCAGCGTCGTTGGCCTCCGTGCCCGACGTGGTGAAGAACACGCGGGCGTCGGGCATCGGGGCGAGCGACGCGATGAGCTCGGCCAGCTCGACCATGGGGCGTATGAGGTACAGGGTCGAGGTGTGCATCATCCGGCCGGCCTGCTCGCGGATCGCCTCGACGACCTCGGGCACCGCGTACCCCGACATGGTGGTGAGGATGCCGCCGAAGAAGTCGAGGTACTCACGGCCCTCACCGTCGACGACCCGGCAGCCCTGGCCCGACACGATCTCGATCGGATCGTCGTAGTACAGGCTCAGCCACGACGGCATCACCCCACGATGGCGACTGAGCAGCTCTGCGTGTTCTCCCATGGGCCAAGCGTACCGGGGGTGTGCTGTTCGCCTCGCTGGTTCCGTGCTCGAAGCAGCGCCGTCGGGCCTCGGTCGCGGCGGTCGTGGCCGCTGGCATCATGGCGTCGGAGCGGTTGGAGGCCGAGCTCCTCGACCAGGAGTGAGTTGTCCGGGAAATGCGGGGTGGTACTCACACTTGGTCGGGGATTCGAGATTCTCGAGGCTGGTGGAGCCGTGGCTCCCGGCGTCTGAGGTCTCAGCGGACGAGGGCGAAGAACTCGCGAACGTCGGCGGTGAGCTCTACCGGGCGCTCGAATGCGGCGAAGTGGCCACCGTGCTCGTGGACGGTCCACTGCGCGATGTCGTAGACGCGCTCCGCCCAGGCTCGCGGCGGTGTGAACAGCTCCTTGGGGAAGATCGCCGCGCCCGTGGGCACCGTGATCCGGTGGGGGAAGGGCTGATTGGCGTGCGTACCGGCGTGCTGAGACTCGAAGTACAGCCGCGCTGACGAGTTGGCGGTACCCGTGGCCCAGGAGAGCATCACGTTGGTGAGCAGCGCGTCGTCGCCGAAGCGGGTCCAGTCGTCCGACCAGGCGTGGAACTTCTCGACGATCCAAGCCATGAGCCCGACGGGCGAGTCGGCCTGGGCGTAGGCCAGGGTCTGGGGCCGGGTCGACTGGATGGCGAAGTAGCCGGTCTCCTCGGCGCCGACTCGGGCCATGTCGGCCATGAGCGCCAGCTCCGCGGGTGTGACCCCGTCGAGCGAGACGCCGCCGTCGGCGGTGTGCGGCACTTCGCACAGGACCATGTTGAGATGGATGCCCACGAGGTGCTCGGCGGCGTCGACGGCCAGCCAGCGGGTGATGACCGCCCCCCAGTCGCCACCCTGGGCGCCGTAGCGGTCGTACCCCAAGCGGGCCATGAGCTCGGCGAGCATCGTGGCCACCCTCCGGGAATCGACCCCGGCGGTGCGGGTCGGGCCGCTGAACCCGTACCCGGGTATCGACGGCACGACGACGTGGAACGCATCGGCTGCTCGTCCCCCGTGGGACTCCGGGTCGGTGAGCGGCCCGATGACGTCGAGGAACTCGACGATCGATCCCGGCCAACCGTGGGTGAGGAGCAGGGCAAGCGCGTCGGGATGGGGCGAACGCACGTGCAGGAAGTGCACCGATTCGCCGTCGATCTCGGTGATGAACTGGGGAAACGCGTTGAGACGCGCCTCGTGGGTGGGCCAGTCGTACTCGGTGTGCCAGTACGTGGCGAGCCGCTGCACCTCGGCGAGCGGGATGCCGTACTCCCAGCCCCCCGGGGCGCCGCCCGTGGCCTCACGGTCGGACGGGACAGGGGCCGGCTCGGGCCACCGGGTGCGCCCCAGTCGGTGGCGCAGGTCGGCGAGGACCTCGTCGGCGACGTGGATGCGGTACGGCTCGATGCCCGGCGGGCCTGGAGTACTGGTCATAACCCGCAACCTATCGGCGCCGGGCCTGACGGCGCCCGAGTTGATGCAGCTGCAGCTGATGCAGCTGGCGCCCGAGGTGATGCAGCCGGTTCTGATGCAGCCGACGCCGACGACGCCGGCGCTGAACCTGACCCCGCTGGAGCAGAGAGATGTCCGGTTTCTGGCGAAATCGCTCAAGTTGGGGGGGATCGGGTCGACATATGGGGGCATATGTGGAGGAGAGTCGTGGATCGTGGTGGTCGCAGCGCGTCGACGAGGTTGGGCACGCGCCTCGGGCGCTCCCGCCCGTCAACGCTGGTCGTGGGCATCGTCGCGTTGGCCACGATGCTCATGGGTGGGCAAGCCCTCAAGACCTCGGGCGTCGACGCTGCACGCCGGTCCGGGCCGAGCGATCGTCCCCTTCGTGTGCTGCTGCTCGGCGACTCGATCATGGGCCAGACCGGCGCCCAGACCATCCCGCTGCTTCGGGGCTACGGGGCCGAGGTCAAGATCGACGCCCAATGGGGCACCGGGCTGCTCTCGGCCGACACCGACTGGGTGCGACGTGCCGCCGACGACGTGGCGACGTTCGACCCCGATGTGGCCGTCGTGCTCTTCGTCGGCAACTACGTTGCTCCGTACCCCCTCGGCGTCGACCGTCGGCCCATACCGAGCCGCAGCCTTGCGTTCTACGCCGCATGGCAGGCGAAGGCTGATGCGCTCATGGCGGCCCTCACCCGTCGAGGCGCTGCCGTCTGGTGGGCCGCACCGCCGCCGATGGCCGATCACGACGACGACCTTCACGCCACGGGTGTGTACCGGGCGGCCGCCGAGTTGGCGTCGGACTATCCCGGGACGCACCTGATCGACCCCGGAGCAGCCGTGGCCGGGCCCCGCCGGGAGTGGGTCGCGGCCGTTCCCGACTGCGCCGGCGACGTCGATCCCGTGCGCGATCACGACCGGCTCCACCTCACGGCCTCAGGGGCCCAGCGCATGGCTGCGGTCCTGGCATCGTCGATCGTGTCGGTCTTCGAACTCGCACCCATACCGGGGCAGACAGTGGCGTTCAACGATCGAACCGTCGGGATCGTCGGCCCTCCGTTGCGTCGGCCCGCCGCGTCGGTCCCCGTCGTGTCGGAGCCCCAGCCGGCACCCGAGAGTCTGCCCGCACCCGAGCCCACGCCGGCACCTGCCGCACCCGCGCCGTCGCCCTCGCCCGAACCGCCGCCCGAACCTCCTGTCACCGAACCGCCCGTCACCGCTCCGGAGCCGACGGTTCCCGTCCCTGAGCCCGCCCCCGAGCCGACGGTTCCGCCCGAGCCGGTCCCGCCCTCGTCGGTCCCGACCTCGACCGGGCCGACCGCCCCGCCTTCGACCGCCCCGACCGATCCGACCGCCCCGCCTTCGACCGTTCTGACCGCCCC
>VFJJ01000082.1 GCA_009886115.1 Actinomycetota bacterium | reverse complement strand
GTGATCCGCACGCCGGTCGAGCTGGCCCTGCCCGAGCGCCTGGCCCGCCTCGCCGTCGAGCTCGACGCGCTGCTCGACGACCACCGGCCCGACGCCGTTGCCGTCGAGCGGGTCTTCTTCCAGAACAACGCCCGCACCGCGATGTCGGTCGGGCAGGCGAGCGGCCTGGCCCTGGCGGCGGCGGCCCGCCGGGGCTTGCGGGTCGAGCAGTACACGCCCAACGAGGTCAAGCAGGCCGTCACCGGCTGGGGTGCGGCCCCCAAGGAGCAGGTCCAGGCCATGGTGACGGCTCTCCTGGGCCTGGCCGAGACGCCCCGACCCCCCGACGCAGCCGACGCACTGGCGTTGGCCCTGTGCCATTGCACCATGGCGCCGTTGCGTGATCGGGTGGCGAGCGCCGCAAGCGCCCCGGGTGCCGCGAGCGGGGCGACGGCCACACCCACGGGTCGGGGCCCCGGTCGAGCGTCGCCCAAGCTGGCCGCAGCCATCGCCGCGGCCCAGGCCCGTGACACCGTGGCCTCTGGCGGCCGTCGCGGCACGGGAAGGAGCGCCCGGTGATCGGGTCGCTGCGCGGCGAGGTGCTCGAGCGCACGGTCACCGGCGAGGTTCTCGTCGAGGTGGCCGGCGTCGGCTACCGGGTGCACGTGCCCACCCGTGTGCTGGGTGAGTACCGCCCCGGACATGCCGTCTTCACCCACGTGAGCCACTACGTGCGCGAAGAGACGACCACGCTCTACGGGTTCCCGTCGAGAGACGAGCGCGACGTGTTCGAGGTGCTGATCGGCTCCACGGGCGTCGGACCCAAGCTGGCGCTGGCGATCCTGTCGAGCTTCGGTCCCGACGAGCTGCGCCGCACCCTGCACGACGACGACACCGACGCCCTCACGACGGTGCCCGGGGTCGGCAAGAAGACTGCGCAGCGCTTGCTGCTGGAGCTCAAGTCGCGCCTGGCCGGATCCGACGTCGACCTCACCGCGATCGCGTCTTCGGGTTCCCGGGCCGGAGGGTCGGCGCCGGGCTCGGCGAGCGGTGCAGGCACGGCGGGTCCAACCGCCGGGGGCACCGTCAGGGCCGAGGTGCGCCAGGCGCTGGCCAACCTCGGTTATGCCCCAGAAGAGATCCGCGCTCTCATGGCCCAGGTGGCAGAGGGTTCCGACCAGAGCGCGCCCGCGATGCTGCGCGACGCCCTGCGCCTGGCCGCGGTGGGCCGATGAGCCGCGACGAGGTGCTCAGCCCGCTCCCGGTGCCCGACGATCTCGTCGATCTCGACGAGCCGACCCTGCGTCCGCGCCGGCTGGCCGAGTTCGTGGGCCAGGACCGGCTCAAGGCCAAGCTCGACATCGTGCTCACGGCCGCCCGTCAGCGGGGTCAGGCCGCCGATCACCTCCTCTTCGCCGGTCCGCCGGGGCTGGGAAAGACCACGCTGGCCTGCATCATCTCGGCCGAGATGTCGACGAACCTCAAGATCACCTCGGGCCCGGCGCTCGAGCGGGCCGGCGACCTGGCGGCCATCCTCACGAACCTGGGCGACGGCGACGTGCTGTTCATCGACGAGATCCACCGGCTGCCCCGGGCCGTCGAGGAGGTCCTGTACCCGGCGATGGAGGATTTCCAGCTCGACATCGTGATCGGCAAGGGACCGTCGGCGAACTCGATCCGCCTCGACGTCCCCACGTTCACCCTGGTCGCGGCCACCACCCGGGCCGGGCTCATCACCGGGCCGCTCCGCGACCGGTTCGGCTTCGTCGAGCGCCTCGACTACTACAGCGTCGACGACCTGCTGCTCATCGTGGCTCGTGCGGCCCGCATCCTCGGCACGACCCTCGACGACAGCGGCGCCCACGAGATCGCCCGCCGCTCCCGGGGCACGCCCCGGATCGCCAACCGACTCCTGCGCCGGGTGCGCGACTATGCCGAGGTCAAAGGAGACGGCACCATCAGCGAGGCCGTCGCCAACGACGCTCTCGTGCTCTACGAGGTCGACGAGCGGGGTCTCGACAAGGTCGATCGGGCCATCCTCCGCACGCTGTGTCGCACCTTCGCCGGAGCACCCGTCGGCCTGAGCACGCTGGCGGCCTCGATCGGCGAGGAACCCGACACCATCGAGGACGTGTACGAGCCCTACCTGCTCCAGGAGGGCCTCATCCAGCGCACGCCCCGAGGTCGCGTGGCGACCGTCCATGCCTACGTCCACTTGGGCCTGCCCGTGCCAGACACTCGTCCGGGCCCCGCCGTCGGCGGAATGTTCGCACCCGACGAGGCCTAGCAGGTCCATGACAGGGACGCGAGACACCGGGTTGTAACATCCCCCGGGCCGAGCGACGAACAACCGGCCCCACCGCCGGGCCGGCCGCCCGGGACACGTCGTGCGAAACGGGGGGCAATGAGCCAGGTCGTCAGCGTGGTCATCCTGGTGGTGATCACGATCGCGGTCTTCCAACTGATGATCCTGCGGCCCCAGCGGCGGCGGACCCAGGCCCAGCAGAGCCTCATCGCCAGCCTGCAGGTGGGTGACGAGATCATGACTTCGAGCGGCATCTACGGGGTCGTCAGCTCGATCGACGAGACCGTGGTGCACGTGGAGATCGCGCCCAAGACCACCATCAAGATCGCTCGCGGTGCCGTCGCACGTCGTGTCGACGAGCCCAGCTAGAGCTACGAAGGAATCCATCGGTGCGTCGTCACAAGCTCTCGATCGTCATCTCGCTCGTCGTCGTGTTCGGCGCGTTCTTCGGGACGCTCGCGGCCGGTCAGAGGCCCAAGCTGGGTCTCGACCTCAAGGGCGGGCTGGCCGTGGTACTCGCTCCGTGTGAGGCGGCATCCGACGAGGCGCTGAACCAGGCCCGCGACATCATCCGCGACCGGATCGACGGCCTGGGCGTGGCCGAGCCCAACGTGTTGCGCCAGGGCGGCAACATCGTCGTCGAGCTCCCCGGGGTCGACGACCGCGAGAAGGCCCGCGGCATCGTCGGCCGTACCGCCGAGCTCCAGTTCCGGCTCGTGCAACAGCAGTTCCCGATTCCCGACGCGTCGGCGGTCGAGCCCACCGACACCACCCTGACGGGCGACACGACCGCCGCGACGGCCGCCCCGGCGGCCACGGGCGACACCACCGCCGCGACCGCTGGCGCGACGGCGCCGGCCGCCACGACGGCCCCGGCGGCCACAACGGTCACCGAGGCCGCCTTGGGCCCCGTCGACGGCGGCGCGCCCCGGGTGTTGGCCCAGGCCGCGTCGACCACAACGACAGCTGCTGACGCCACCACGACCACCACTGCTGCCGGGTCGACGACCACCGCGGCGGAGGGCTCGACGACCACCACGCCGGCGGTGCCCGCCACGGGCGAGAGCACGACCACGGTGTCGACGGCACCGGCGCCGATCACGACCACCACCGTGGCCCCTCCGGCATCGTGCGACGCGGCCGCGGACGCGGCCGCGTCGACGACGACCTTCCCCGTGGTTCCCGAGGTCACGCTCCCGCTCGGCGCCATCGATGCGACCGCCCCCGCCGACCCGGCCACGGAGGCCACCACGGGCGCCACCGTGACCACGTCGGCCACGTCGAGCGCCACGACGAGCGCCACGACGGCCGAGGCCCTCGGCATGCCGGTCCTGGCCCAAGCCGCATCCACCTCCACCAGCACCGCAACCAGCACCGCCACGACGGCCAGCACGACGGCTGCAACCACGGCCACCACGGTCCCGACGAACACCACGACCGTTCCTGGTGAGACGACCACCACCACCGCCAACGAGTCGAACCTGCCCCTCGGGCTCACGGGCTCGGAGTGCCTCGATCCGCTCCAGCCGTGCGTGGCCATCGACAAGGACGGGGTGTCGGCGTACCTGCTCGGGCCATCGGAGCTCAGCGGCCGCGAGATCAACGGCGACAGCGCCGATTCCCAGCTCAACGGCGGCGAGTGGCAGGTGGTCGTGAGCTTCACCGACCAGGGCTCGCAGACCTGGGGTGCCCTCACCTCGGCCAACGTCGGCCAGCAGGTGGCGATCGTCCTCGACGGGGTCGTGCAGTCGGCGCCGCGCATCAACCAGGCGATCCTGGGCGGTGAGACGCAGATCTCGGGCAGCTTCTCGCAGGGCGAGGCCGAGGACCTGGCCCTGGTGCTGCGCTACGGCGCCTTGCCCGTGCGCCTCGAGGAGCTCACGGCGCAAGAAGTCTCGGCCACCCTGGGCAAGGACCAGCTCAACGCCGGTCTCATCGCCGGCGCCATCGGCCTGGCGATCGTGGTCATCTACATGATGGCGATCTACCGGGTGCTCGGACTCATCGTCATCGCCGGTCTCATCGTCACCGGCCTGGCCGTGTGGTCGGTGATCTCCTACCTCGGCGAGACCCGCAGCCTCACCCTCACCCTGGCCGGTGTCACCGGGCTCATCGTCTCGATGGGCGTCGCCGTCGACTCGTTCATCATCTATTTCGAGCGGTTGAAGGACGAGCTGAAACACGGCGCGTCTGTGCGATCGTCGGTCGATCGCGGGTTCCGCAAGGCCTGGCGCACGATCCTCGCCGCCGACTTCGTGTCGCTGCTCGGCGCGGCGATCCTCTACTGGCAGGCCCTCGGAGCGGTTCGAGGCTTCGCGTTCTACCTTGGTCTGGCCACGCTGCTCGACCTGCTCGTCGCCTACTTCTTCATGTACCCGGTTGTGGCGCTGCTCTCACGCAACCCCAAGCTGGTGGGGGCGCGAAGATTCGGCCTGAGCCGAGCCCTCGACGTCGCGGAGGAAGCCCGATGACCTTCAAGAGCGCCGTCTCCGACATCTACCACGACCGCACCAGCTTCAGGATCATCCAACGGTCACGCACCTTTGCCATCGTCTCGATCGTCGCCGTGGCGGTATCGCTGCTGGCCCTGTTGGTGCGCGACCTGAACCTCAACATCGACTTCGAGGGTGGCACGGCCTGGCAGGTGAAGGTGGCGTCCGGCGATGCCTCGGCCGGCGAGGTGCGAGACGTTGCCGAGAGTGCCGGCATCGACCAGCCGACGGTGAAGATCCTCGGCGGCGGTGACGAGCTGCTCGTCGAGTCCCGCGAGGTCGATCCGGCCCTGTCGCGTGAGGTGGCAGCGGCCTTGGCCGCGTACGCCGGGGTCGAAGAAAGCATCGTGTCGGTGTCGGAGGTCGGACCCACCTGGGGCGACGAGATCTCCCGCAAGGCCATCCAGGCGTTGCTCATCTTCTTCGCCGCGGTGAGCATCTACCTCACGCTGCGCTTCGAGTGGAAGATGGCCGCCGCGGCGCTGCTCGCTCTGGTCCACGACCTCGTCATCACGGTCGGCGTCTACGCGATCCTGCAGTTCGAGGTGAGCCCGGGCACGGTCGTGGCCGTGCTCACCATCCTCGGGTACTCGCTCTACGACACTGTCGTCGTGTTCGACAAGGTGCGCGAGAACACCGCCGACATCGCAATCTCCAAGTCGACGTACTCCGACACGGTGAACCGCTCGCTCAACGAGGTGCTGCTCCGGTCGATCAACACCTCGCTGTCGGCGCTGATCCCGGTGCTCTCGCTCCTCGTGGTCGGCTCGTTCATCTTTGGCGCGTTGACCATCCGCGACTTCGGCCTGGCCCTGTTCGTGGGTCTGTTGTCGGGCACCTACTCGTCGATCTTCGTTGCCGCCCCGGCGTTGGCGTGGTGGAAGGAGCGCGAACCGGCGAGCAGGCGCGCCGCCGAGCGGGCGGCCCGGGCCGGCGTCGGTGGCGGCTCCGCGGCGTCACACGCAGCAGTCGTGGGTGTGCCCGTCGATCTGGCCAAGGAGGCCCGCCGCACCGCGCCGGGTACACCGGGCGACGGCCTGATGGTGCCCCGCCAGACCGTCCGTCGGCCCGATGGCACCATCGCCGCTCGTCCGCCCCGGCCCCGGGGGCGCAAGCGCTCGTGAGCGACTGATGGCCCTCGCCGACGACCTCCGAGCCCGCATCCGCGACATTCCCGACTTCCCGACGCCCGGTGTGCTGTTCAAGGACATCACGCCGTTGCTCGCCCACGCCGACAGCCTGCGGGCGGTCGTCGGGGCCATCGTCGAGCACTTCGACGGCGATCGCCGGCCCGACACGATCGTCGGGATCGAGTCGCGCGGATTCCTCCTCGCCGCCCCGGTTGCCGATCGGCTCGGCGCCGGTGTGGTGCTCGTCCGCAAGCCGGGCAAGCTCCCCTGGCGCACGGTGCGAGAGGACTACGACCTCGAGTACGGGAGCGACGCCCTGGAGATCCACGCCGATGCGCTCCGGCCCGGCGAGCGGGTGCTGGTGGTCGACGACGTCCTGGCCACCGGTGGCACCGCAGCGGCGACCGTGCGTCTCGTCGAGCGCCTCGGCGCCGAGGTGACCGGGCTGGCGTTCCTCATCGAACTTGCCTTCCTGGGCGGCCGGGCCCGGCTCCCCGGTGTCGAGGCCATGGCCTTGCTCACCTACTGATGACGGCCTCGTGACGGCTCTTCCGGCGGCCTGACACGGCCCGTTCGGAAGGGTCCCGAGGCCGGGCTAGGCTTGCCTGGTGGACGGTGTGCTGGTCGGACGGGGTCCCTCGGTGAGCATCGGGACCGAAGGCGAGATCGAGGTCGTGCTCGACGGTGGTGGCCGCTCGGCCGAGGCCTTGGCCCCCGAGCCCATCGGCCCGGCGCCCTGGCAGCGCACCCCGATCGAGCGTGAGTTCGCCCACCTGCTCGACGTGTTCCGCCGCCACCATCCCTCCTCGAGCATCGAGCTGATCGAGCGGGCGTTCCTGATCGCCGACGATCGTCATCGCGATCAGGTCCGCAAGAGCGGCGAGCCGTACGTGACGCACCCCATCGCCGTGGCCACCATCCTCGCCGGGCTGGGGATGGACGATGTCACGTTGGCGGCGGCGCTGCTTCACGATGCCGTCGAGGACACGCCGCTCACCGTCGGCGACCTCGAGGCCCAGGTGGGCAAGGATGTCGCCGAGATCGTCGACGGGGTCACCAAGCTCGATCGCCTCCAGTTCGACTCGAAGGAGGCACAACAGGCCGCCACGATGCGCAAGATGCTCGTGGCCATGGCCAAGGACCTGCGGGTCCTGCTCATCAAGCTCGCCGATCGGCTCCACAACCTGCGCACCATCGCCGCGCTGCCCGAGGTCAAGCAGCAGCGCATCGCTCGCGAGACCCTCGACGTGTACGCCCCGCTGGCGCACCGCCTCGGCGTGGGTGAGCTCAAGTGGCAGCTCGAGGACCTGGCCTTCTCGGTCATGCACCCCAAGCGCTACGCCGAGATCGAGCAGATGGTCGCCACCCGTGCACCCGAGGGCCGGGCCTATCTGAAGGATGTCGTCGCCCAGATCTCCGAGGTGCTCGCCGAGGTGCACATCGACGCCGAGGTCACCGGCCGGCCCAAGCACTACTGGTCGATCTACGAGAAGATGGTCGTCAAGGGCAAGGAGTTCGACGAGATCCACGACCTCGTGGGCGTGCGGGTCATCGTCGACTCGGTGAAGGACAGCTACGGGGCGCTCGGGTCCATTCACGCCCTGTGGAACCCGATCCAGGGGCGCTTCAAGGACTACATCGCCATGCCCAAGTTCAACCTCTACCAGTCGTTGCACACGACGGTGGTGGGGCCCCAGGGCAAGCCGGTCGAGGTCCAGCTCCGGACCCGGGAGATGCACCAGCGGGCCGAGGTGGGCATCGCGGCGCACTACGGGTACAAGGACCGCGACCAGGGCACCGCCGATCTCGGTTGGCTGCGCAACCTCGTCGACTGGCAGTCGGAGACCACCGACCCCGGCGAGTTCATGGAGCACCTGAAGTTCGACCTCGAACAGGACGAGGTGTTCATCTTCACGCCCAAGGGCGATCTCATCGCCCTGCCCACGGGTGCCACGCCGGTCGACTTCGCCTACGCGATCCACACCGAGGTGGGCCACCGGTGCATCGGGAGCCGGGTGAGCGGCAAGCTGGTGTCGCTCGACTCCACGCTGCAGTCGGGTGATGCCGTCGAGATCTTCACGTCCAAGGTGGAAGGGGCGGGGCCGAGTCGCGACTGGTTGAAGTTCGCCGTCACTCCACGGGCCCGGAGCAAGATCCGGCACTGGTTCTCGCGCGAACGTCGCGAAGACGCCATGGAGACCGGGCGCGACGAGCTCATGAAGGAGCTGCGTCGCGAGGGCCTGCCCGTGCAGCGCATTGCCGGCTCGGCCATGCTGACCCAGGTCGCCAAGGAGATGAACTACGGCGATGTCGACGCGCTGTGCGTGGCCATCGCCGAGAACCACGTGTCGGCCCGGGCCATCGCTCAGCGGCTCCAGCGCGAGCTTCGTGGGGGTGAGGAGCAGATCCCCACCACGGCCCGTCATCCCAACCGGAAGTCGCCCGGCCGCAAGGACCAGCGCGTCGGCGTGCACGTCGAAGGCCTCGACGACGTGATGGTGCGGCTGTCGCGCTGCTGCACGCCGGTGCCGGGCGACGAGATCATCGGCTTCGTCACCCGGGGCCGCGGCGTGTCGGTGCACCGGGCCGACTGTGCCAACGCGGCGTCGCTGCGCACCCACGAGGGCCGGCTCATCGAGGTGGAGTGGGACGGGCGCTCGGGCGGCACCTACATCGTGTCGGTGCAGGTCGAGGCGCTCGACCGCTCCCGGCTGCTGCGCGACATCGCCGACGTGATGGCCGACTACCACGTCAACATCCTCGGCTGCTCCACGACCACCTCGTCCGACCGGATCGCCGTCCTCAAGTTCGACTTTGAGATGGCCGACCCGGGCCATCTCAACACCATCGTCGCCGCCATCAAGCGGATCGACTCGGTCTACGAGGCCTACCGCATCGTCCCCGGCCGCACGCCCGGCGCCTGAACGCGCCCCGGGGCCCCACTCCCGCGCCCCACGCCCAAATTTGTGCAAAAATCGTCGCCAGGCGCACTTTTTTGCACAAATTTGGAGCTGGGTGGTGCGGCGGCC